>CAZINR010000038.1:0-8384 GCA_964540655.1 uncultured archaeon
GGGAGTCGTCCGATCTCATCTATCATCTGCTGGTCCTTTTGGCCTCTAAGGGCGAAGAACTGGCAGAAATCCTTGCGGAGCTCAAAAGAAGGCGGGGCTAATCGGTTACGCCGTCGTCGAATCTCTCGAAATCCTCGGTGGCGTAGATGTCCTCGTCCGTGCCCTTGCTCTGCTCGTACAGCTCGTCGAACTCGTCCTTCGGCTTGCACTCCTTCAATTTCTTCTTTTTCTCCTCGTCTTCGTCACCGAACAGTTCGTCGACTAGGTCTTTTTCCTCGTCCTCCTCTTTCTCCTGCATCTCCTCCGCGTAGATGTCGTCCGGACAGGACATGAATCCTTTGTCTTCGTCCATTGGGTATGGGAAAATAGAAACAAGCCCTATAAAAACTTTCACTTCTCGGCAGTGACCTGGACCATCTCCAGACCTCTTTTCCTGGCCTCTCTCAGCCATGGGGTTCTCTGATATTCGTTTTCCCTTAAAGGGCGGACGGTTATCTTTTCTTCTTTGAACGGCCCTCTTTTGAGCGCTTCTATTATGCCCCACCCATCGGTCTTCTTGCCTGACGTCACGAACATCAGCCTTCCGCCGGGTTCGAGCTTTTTGAATGCGGCCCTGACTATCGAGTTGTGATATCTTCTCTGACGGTCCATTGCTTCTTCCACTCCCCTATGGTCAAGAAGTCGATTGACATCACCCGGGCGGCCGTAATAGCCCAGCGAAACTTCGGAGCTTATGGCTCTGACAGAGCCGTCCTCCAATCCGTCCAGCCCCTCTTTGAAGTCCGCCGTTCTCTGCTCCAAGTTCTCCGGTCTTTTGTTGTTTTCTGGAGGAGATAAGTCTATCCCGATGAACCTTGCGCCGGGGAACCTTTCCGCATATCTTCTCGTCTTCTCACCTATATTTCCTCCGCCCGCCGGCACTCCTAAGTTCCCCAAGTGGACGAAAATAGGCCTTTTGTCGCCTCTTGGCTTGGCTTTTTTGGCCATGGTCAATCACAGCTTCGCCCTGTCCACTTCGTAATAGACCGGACCCCTCTCAGTGACTGTCGCCAGCAGCAGCTTCTTCTTGACGTTTGTCGCCAGCCGGGCGGCGCCGGTCAGCTCCGCGTAGTCCATGCGCGCGCTCTCGGGTATAACCCACACCATCCACTTGGAGTGGGCCTTGCCGGGCTTCTTGCCGCGCGCATATACGACGAAGTCACAGCCGAACTTTATCCCCGATTTGACCACATATCCCCGCCCCAGCCGCAGGTCTCGGAAGA
This sequence comes from uncultured archaeon, assembly GCA_964540655.1. GTDB lineage: Archaea > Altiarchaeota > Altiarchaeia > JAFGQM01 > JAFGQM01 > CAZQBY01. The sequence goes on from CAZINR010000038.1 coordinate 1,263, forward strand.
CGTCGTACTTCATGGCGAAGCCCTCGTTGAGCTTCTCTCCCAGGATGAGCAGTTTGTCGAAACTGAGCTTTTTCCCGTCCTTGTCAAAAACCTCCAGCTTGTCCTCCTCGGCCAGCAGACAGGCCTCGTAAAGGCTGAGATGCAGGCCCGACTTCTTGGGCTCGCCGAAGGCCTTGCTGAGCAGCTGGCTGGCGGACCTCTCGTCTCTCACCACCACCCGGTCGCCGGAGAGCAGGGGTCGAGTGTCGGCACTCTTCCTGCCTCTGATTACAGTCTTCTTTATCCCGGAAAGCACGGATTTGCTCATCCTTTCTCCTTTTTCTCCTGCTTGACTATTGTATCGATGACGCGGTCTATTATATCCATGATGCTCTTTTCGGCGTCGGTGTTCTCGATTATCGGGACCTTGGCCTCCTCGGCCTTCTTCTTGATGCTCTTCTGTATCTCCCTTATGCTGTCGAAGTTCTCCAGGTAGTTGTCCACCGAGCGCTTGAACTTGGTCTCGAAGGCGCGGGTGTAGAGACGGTTCTTGTGCTCTTTCTCGTCCTTCATGTGGAGTATGAACATCATCACGTTGTATCGGTCCAGCAGCTCTTCCCTCACGAAGCCCGGGACCACGTGCAGCCCCTCTATCATGGTGGGCGTCCCCTCTTTCATCGCCCTCTCCATTATGGCCTCGATGCCCACGCTCACCGCGCTGACCTGCAGCTGGAAGCCGGTCATGACGGCGCCCTTCTCTTTCGAGATGGGCACCTTCAGCGCCTTGTGCGCGTCGAACGAGGACGAATGGAGGACCGGCAGCAGCTCGTCTGAGACAGTCTTCCTCATAATCTCCCTTATCGAGTCGGTGGATATGATGTTGCGGATGCCTATGCGGTGGGCCACTTCCGTTCCCACGGTGGTCGTGCCCACGCCCGTCCCGCCCCCCAGCAGGATTATCATGGGGTCCCTCTCGCCCTTCTTGATGCTCCTCCATGCTTGGAAGCGGTTGGCTGCGCTCTCGTTGACGTCTTTCAAGCGGTTGTGGACCAGGTCGGCGAAGTCCTCTCTCCCGACCTCCTCTTCGCCCTTTGCCAGCAGCTCGTCTTCAATCTCCCTCGCGAACGAGTGGGCCTGCCACGGCTTCATGCCCGCGCGCGTCAGGGACTCCACCAGCACGTCCCTCACGAAAGGCACGCTGTACTCCTTGTCCTTTATGGTAATCATCCCGGATTATTTAGAAAGGGCGGGTTAAAAATAGGGCCTTTTTATCTTTCTTTGACTAAATCTAATTATGCCTTCAGAAGGGGCGAAGGACCACGAGTCGGCGGCCAGACGCATGCTTCCGCGCGCATGGGCGCATGATGGGGAATACGACATCGTGGAGCGGTCCCGACTGCCCGTACTCGGCGCCATGAGGCGCGCTCTGCAGCCGCTTTACGAGTGGAAGATACCGAAAGAGGGGCAAGTGCTGGTCATGGGCGCCGGCCGCGGCTTCGAGCGAAGGCTGTTGCCCGCCTCAATACCTGACAGCAGGATAGTGTGGACAGACATCCATAGAGACGCCTTGCGCCACTATAACAACAGAGATGCTGAGGGACGGGAACGCGCCAGGAGGGTGGTAGGCTCATCATACAGTCTGCCTTTCAGAGATGGCAGTTTCTCCTCCGTGGTCTCCCTGGACCATATGGACGTCTTCCCGCCGCACCTGCTCCCTCAAGTCGTCGGGGAAGCAAGGAGGGTCCTGGCACCCGGCGGCGCGATGATCGCCGCCCAGAGCTCGGTCCCGACGCTTCATTGGTCGGAGAATGAGAGGCTCATGAACAGGGCTATGGAAACAGGCGGCAGGCTGGGACCCTTTGAGAGGCAGCTTTTTGTCAGGGAGCTGCAGGAAACTCACAGGAGATACAGAGAAGCCCTAATCAGAGCCATGGGGAGGTCCGGCTTTGGCAATGTCCGCTATAGGCCCACAGTAGCCAGCTATTTCGGCCCCCGGGAGACCAGGCATAGAGAAGCTGACTATCCCGGTCAGCATGAGTCGGGCATTCCCACCTATGTTTTCGACATGGGCACGAAGACCCTGGCCGACTGGCGGTCGGTGGGTCATGAGCAGATATTGAAGGCCTTTCCAAGGGCCAGGATTGTATTGCCAACGCCCGAGCGGCTGCGGGGCATAGAGGACCCCGTGGGCGAGATGTACAGCAATTATGCAATCACCGGGGAGGTTGCCGGCCCGAAGAAAAGACCAAAGACGAGCCGGAAGAAAAAGAAAGGCAGGAAGAAAAAGCGAAAGAAGTAGTTCAGACGTTTATCTCCTCGGTGTCGACGGTCCCGTCCACGGCGATGCTCAAAAAATGGCCCTTGGAGCTTGGGCCCACGTTTATGACCTTCGTGGAGCCCACGTGGTCCGTGGATTTCGCCTCGTGGATGTGTCCGCAGACGTTGAGGTTCGGCTGGTACTTTTCGACGATGTGCCTCAGCGCCCCGCTTCCCACGTGGCCCGAGGGCAGCTCGTCCGCCTTGGTGTTGGCGGGCGGCTCGTGGGTGAGCAGTATCAGGTGCTCCGCCCCGCGCTCGGCGGCCTCGTCCATGAGCTTCTTGAGCGACTTCTCTATCTCACTCTCCTTGAACTCGCTGGGGGTGTGGAACGGTGTGGGGTGGCTCCCGCCCCATCCCACGAGGGCTGTCTTGCCTATGAACATCAGCTTGTTGTGCAGCGATATGCCCTGCTCCTCCAAAAACTTCTGCAGCTCGGGTGTGTCGCAGTTGCCGAAGAGCGTCCTGACCTTCGCCGACTCGCTGAGCTTGCTTATAAGGTGTTCGGCGTCCTCGATGTTGGCCTTCTCGTCGCCTATTTTCTCGGAGAAGTCCCCTAGGTAGACGACCATGTTGAAGCCGTCTCTGTCAAGGATGGTCTTGGCTATCTCCACCGCCCTGCGGTTGCCGTGCATGTCCGAGAACACCAATATCCGGTATTTGTCTTCCATGATAGGTTTAAGCCAGGTTGCCGTCCCGGTCTATCTCGCCCTTGCGTATCCTCTCGCTGCTTATGGGGTGGCCGTCCTCGGCCAGGACGAAGGGCACCTCGACTATCACCAGCTTCTTAAGCCCTTTCTTGACTCTCACGGCGTTTATCTCCTTAGCTCGCAGTGAGGTCTCTTCGCTGACGAATATTGCCGCCAGATCAGGGTCGGTGGTGGACGGGCCGTAAAAGTCGTTTATCTCGATTGTCTTGTAGTCTTTGCCGAAGGCCTCGCAGCAGTGCTTCACGACGTCCGCCCGGTTCTTGAAGGACTCGACGGCCCCGGTCCTGAACCTCTGGGCGAATTGGTCGCTGCTTATGCCTATGATGACTGACTCGCTGAGGTCGAATGCCAACCCCAAGAGCTCTTCATGGCCCTTGTGGAAGTTGTCGAAGGTCCCCCCTACGATAGATTTGCTCAGTGGCATTTTAGAATCAGATTACAGTATATTAGAAAGTATCTAAAGAAAAAGGCAGTCAGCCCAGAACGCGGTTCACCACGTCCCTCACCACAACCTTCATCGGCTCATCAGGTGGGCCCTTCACCGTCACCTCATCCGTGAGTTCCCTGACCGCCTTACGCTTCTTCTCGATGTCCAGGTCCGGGAACTCCTCGAACAGGAACTGCGTGGCGCTCTTCAGCCACGCCTCGCTCTCCATGTCTATGTAGTAATCCTTGTGCACCACGTCCAGCTCTTTCAAATCCTGCTCCGCCTTTTTGAGCTTCTCCTCCTCCTGCCTCTTCAGCCACTCCTCATGCTTCCGCTTTAGTATGCCCTGCAGGACTACGTCGTGGGTTTCCTTGGGCGTCCTTATTTCCATCACACTATCTCGATGTCGCACCTGTAACCGTGGGCCGCGTCACTGCATCTCACAACGGCCCGGAAGGTGGTATCCCTCATCGCAGTGAATGTGTTGTTGGAGAGGGTTATGTTCGCGCCCTCTCCCGAGCATTGCGGGGAGTCGCACAGCAGCCGGACCGAGCTTATGCCGGACTTGTTGGCGAGCTCATCGCCTGTTATGACCGCACCCTCGTAGAAGCAGAGCACCTTGCTGTACTCGAACAGGCCCGGGCGGGCATTATCGAGCATCAGCGAGATTTCACCATTGGCCCCCGGCTTGCATCTGGGCGGGCATTCCAGAAAGCCCGACGGCACCAGAAGGCTGTAGATGCCCATGACTATTATCGACAGCAGGAGGCCGCTTAGAAGCCCCATGATGAATTTCCTGGGCTCCACGTATATGGTCATAGCGAGCAGATGAACGATTTCGCCAGGCCGAAAAGCAGCCACTGGTAGAGCACCATACCTATTGCGATTCCGGCTGCGAATCCGACGATGAACAGCATCTTGTCAGTTCTCATATGAAGTCTATCTCCAGTTCGTCCCCCTCTGAGGTCCTCTTGTGTTTCGGCGAATAACTTATCGAGCGCGATGACGGGTCCGTGACCACGTCTCCGTAGGCGTTCCTGAACCACCTGACCGCGAGCTCCAGGTCTTTCTTGCCTTTTGGCGTGAGGGTATAGATGACTCTCTTGTCGTCCCTCTCCTTTTTTATGAGGCCCTCCTCTTTGAGGCTGTTCAGGGCCGGGTAGAGCGTTCCGGGACTGGGCTCGTCCGCTCTCCTGCGACCCAGCTCCTGCATCAGCTGCTCGCCGTACATCCTCTTCTGGGACAGAACCCACATTATGTGGAACGAGAGCAAGCCCTTGACGTCTATGAACTCGGGCTTCTTCATGGGATACTAAAGGCTCGCCGTTTAAAAATATGCTCTTCTCTAGCCCATCAGGTGGTTTATGCCGTTCACCATGGCCTGGACCGAGGCCATTATTATGTCGGTGTCCGTGCCGGAGGCCGTGGTGACTCTCTGCCCCGACTTCATCCTCACGCTGACCGAGACCGTGGCATCCGTGCCGCCGGTTATGGCGTCGACGTGGTACTCCTCCAGCTTTATGTCCCTGTTGCCGACTACCTTCATTATCGCGCTTATGGCCGCGTCCACCGGCCCATCGCCTTCGGCAGTCTCCTTCACCTTCTTGCCGTCCACCTTGACGACGACCGTCGCGCTGGGGGTGGCCTTCGTCCCCGACTGGACGCTCAAATCGACAACCTCCAGGAACCTGCTCTCCTTCTCGCCCTTGACCTGGCGGACTATGGCGCTCAAATCCGCGTCGGTTATGGTCTTGCCGCGGTCTCCCATATCCTTTATCTCTTGGAATATCTTTTTGAACTGCTCGTCCGTCACGTTTATCTTCAGCTGGTCCAGTATGGCCTTCAATCCCTTGCCGCCAACGTGCTTTCCGAAGCGGAAGACCTTTTTCCTGCCCACATACTCCGGCTTGACGAACTCGTAGGTGTCGGCCTTCTTCAGCAGCCCGTCCACGTGTATGCCGGATTCATGCATAAATGCGTTCTTGCCCACAAGCGCCTTGTTCGGCTGGACCGCCACCCCCGTCAGGTCCTCCACCAGCCTGGATGTAGTGTAAATCTTCTCTGTGTTTATCCCCGTCTCGTAGCCGTAGAGCAGCTCCAAAGAGGCGACCACCTCTTCCAGCGGCGCGTTGCCCGCGCGCTCTCCCAGGCCGTTTATTGTGACGTCCACGGTGTCCGCTCCCGCCCTCACCGAGGCCACAGTGCTGGCCACGGCCATGCCCAGATCGTCGTGGCAGTGCACGCCGTAGGGCATCTTCTTGTAAGAGGTGAGCTGCTCGAAGAACGATGCCATCTTCTCCGGCGTGGACGCCCCCACCGTGTCTGCGACTGTGAAGCGGTCTATCCTCTCGCCCACGCGGTCCAGCACCTGCTTCATGAAAGTGACATGCGTCCTGGAGCCGTCCTCGCAGCAGAGGTCTATGTAGAGCCCGCAGCCCTTGGCGTAGTCCACGACGGTGTCCAGCCTGTTGAGCAGCTCGCCGGGCGTGGTCTTGAGCTTGTGCTTTATGTGCGACTCGCTCGTCGGGACCACTAAAAACACGCCGTCTACTCCGCAGCCGCAGCAGAGCTCAACCTCCTTTTCCATCACGCGCGAGAAGCTCAGGACCTTGGCGTCCAGCTTCTCTTTAGATATGAGCTTTATGCTCTCCGCCTCGCCCTTGCTGGTGGCGGCGGAGCCCGCTTCTATGAAGTCCACGCCCAGCTCGTCAAGAGCCCTGGCTATCTTGAGCTTCTCCTCGGGGCTCAGCGAGACGCCCGGCGTCTGCTCCCCGTCACGCAGAGTTGTGTCAAGTACGTTTATGCGCATCTTCAGGGTTATTTTGAAGCGAGGGGGTTATAAATCTATCCTGCCTAGGGCCTGCCGTATTTCCTGAGCCGGTCCATGTAGTCGGTTACCCTCTTCAGGTATCCGCCGATTCTATGCCTGACCTCCGCCCCCTCTTCGGGATGAGAGGCTGAATACGTCGCCCTGTTTATATGGTCCCGGATAGCCTGAATCATAGGCTCTATGACGTCCAGATGCTCCAGAAGCTCCTCGCGGCTCATCCCGCTTCTTACACGTTCCCACTCGGGATCGCTCCCGGGCCTGATGCCGATGGCCTCGAGGTTATGCCTCACATCACCCATCAGGCGGGGAATGACGTATTGGCTTGGTCCCACTACGCCGGTAACGCCGCGGTACATCTCCAAGAGACCGGGCAGGCCCTCTTCCGGGCGGGCGGCGCGCCTTCTCGGGACCCTCACCCCCACCGGCCCGGCGACCTTTGGCCTGCTTTTTGTTTTCCTCTTTGGAACCCCGGCGACCTTATACTTGCGCATACGATTCTTTGAGATGAACGCTTATAAATTTTCAGACATAACGCTCAAACCAGGTTCAGCCCCAGCTCCTCGCCCAGCTCCACGGCGTCCCTGTACTCCCGGAGCGGTTTGTGCATCAGCTCGGACGCCTGGTGCGCGCGCCATTCGGGTCGGAACTGCCCCATGACGTTGATTCTCGCATCCGGCAGGTTTTCGGCCAGCCAGTTGAGCACGGGCTCGGTGCAGCAGTCGAAGTGGCCTGGAAGGACTAGATGCCTCACGATGACATCGCCCTGCTCTCCAGCCAGCTTGTGGTTGCGCTCCACGACGCGCATGTAATCCGGGACGTCGGACAGGCGCTGCGCGCATCCGTCGTTGCCGTATTTGAAA
>CAZINR010000038.1:8394-13328 GCA_964540655.1 uncultured archaeon
TTGAAATCAGTCAGGTAGAGGTCAATCACCCCGTCCAGCAGCCCCATGGTCTCTTCCGAGCAGTACATGTTGGAGTTCCATATCTGGGGGATGCTCCGCTCGCAGCCGTCCAGCACGCGCAGGATGTAATAGAGGTCTGGCGACGGGTCCCCTCCGACCCAGTTGACGTTGCGCGCGTCTATAGTCGATATCTCGCCGGCCAGCTCTTCCGGCTCCACCCGGCTGCCGCAGCCGGACCCCTGGCTTATGTCCCAGTTCTGGCAGTAGAGGCACTTCATGGTGCATCCGGAGAAGAAGACGGTGAACGAGGGTACCAGCTCCGGCTCCTCGCCGTGGTGCAGGAACCTGGAGACGATTTCCGATTCACCGACCTGGCAATAGCCCAGCTCGCCCCCGGAGCGGTCCACGCCGCAGCGGTGCTCGCAGAAGCAGCAGTCCTGGAAAATCTCGCGCGCCTTCTCGACCTTCTCGCCCATGCCGGCGCTCAGATAGCTTGCCTTCTCCTTGCCCTCCAGGACTCCGAAATAGTGGGAGAGCGCTTGTTCGGGGGTTTTCATGTTGTTCTCCCAAAATTAAGATGTGGATAAATTAAAGGACAGTTTTAAGGATTACAAGTATCTTTTGGACCGGGGGTATCGCAGAAGGACTGCCCTAAACTTCGTCTGCGGCCACTACCGGCTGGGCAAAAAGGACCGCAACCGGCTGGTCAGGAGAGTCTATTCCGAAGAGGAGATAAGAGACCACAAGAGCCGCAAGATTCCGATTGGGGATATACGGGGTGAGCGCGTTGTCGTGGACGGCTTCAACGTCCTCATAGGCGCAGAGTGCGCTCTGGGAAGGGGCGAGGTCATCAAGGCGCAGGACGGCTTTCACAGAGACGCTCTTGGCATATTCGGCAGATACAAGCAGAGCAGATACACTGGCAAGGCCGTCGAGCTGATTCTGAAGACCCTGAAGAAGCACGAGCCTTCAGACGTCTTGATTCTCTTCGACGCTCAGGTCTCCAAGAGCGGGGAGCTTGCGGCGAAGGTCAGGAAGAAGATGGAAGGTCTGGACTTGAACGGCGATGCACACACTGCCAGGAACGTGGACTATCAGATAAAGAAGCTCAACCGCATAACCGCTACTGGAGATACGGCCATAATCGAGAAGGTGGATAAAGCGATAGACCTGGTCGGGGAGCTCTAGGCCGTTCTTCTCCTCTCCGCCGCCTTTTCCATAGCTTCCAATCTTATCTCTAGTTCCTTCAGGTAAGCTAGCGCCGCGTCCCTCACCTCGGAGGTCTTGGCCGCATGGCCCACCATCAGATTAGGGTCCCAGGTCAGTCTGTTAACCCCGAGCCTAGCTTGGTTTATCCCCTCCTGGGTCGCTCCTATATCCTTGTGCATCCTTATCCTCAGATGGGCGTTCGGGGGCTCCCGCCTCCTGAGGGAGTCAAAACCATGCTCCGGATGGTATCCCAGCCTCCTCAACCTGGTTCTAACCCCGGGCTCTAGAAAGGTCTCGAATAAATAGCGATGCAGTTGCGGGACATCCATCCCCTCCCTATAAAGTTTGCTGTGGATGTCCAGCAGACCGGGCGGCTTCTCCCCGCCTATCCAGCGATGCTTCGGCTTTTTTGGTATTATGCCTCTGGGTCGTTTTCTTGGACTCCTGGTCGCGGGCATCTTCACATAATCTTGAGAATGAAGGGTTTTAAATCGTTTACTCCAGCCTCGGCAGGTCCCTCACCCAGGCCTTCCTCCTGCCGTCGAAACGGAAGCCGGCCGCCTCGAGCGACTCCGGGGAGAGGAAAACATCTCTCGCGATGACTCTCTCCGCCCCTCTGCGCGCAAGTTCGGCCGCGAAGAGGGGGAGGACGGTCCTGGGAGCGGTCTCAAGCCGCCAGGGTTTGCCCTCGGTCCCCATCCCCAGATTGACTATGTTGACCTCCTTTCCGCTAAGATTCTCATTCTCCCTCATGTGCCGCTCTCCGCCGCCCTCTTCGACCACCATGGGCGTGGCCTCGACCCATCTCCCGGCCAACACCCTTCCGCCTCTTGCTTCGTGCAGGTTGAGGGTACTCATCGTCGTGTTGTGAATGAAGGCATATTGCTTATCTCCTACCTCGAAAACGGGCTGCGGGTATCTGGAGTGCTCTACGAGATGCACGGGTTTCGGCCTTCTTTTGCCTGCGCGCAAGCCGGGGACCTGAATCCGCTTGACCTTTCCGCCTTTCCCCATGTCAAATACTATACAAAGCAAAGGTTTTAAATGCGGAACATCAATTACCAGCGATGATCCACCAGGAGGCGGTTTCTGGAACGAAGTCGAAGAAGCTCAGCGGCAAGCGCATAGTCCTGGCCGTCTGCGGCAGCATCGCCGCTATTGAGGCGCCGAAACTCGCGCGCGAGCTGATGCGCCACGGGGCGGACGTCGTGTGCGTGCTCTCGGAGAGCGGCCAGAGGATAATCCATCCCTGGGCCCTGGAGTGCATCACCGGGAAGAAGACTATTACAGAGATAACCGGCTCCTGCGAGCACGTCCAGCACTGCGGCGACTGGGAGGGCAAGTGCGACCTGCTTTTAATCTCTCCTGCCACCGCCAACACGATTTCCAAGATAGCGAACGGGATAGATGATTCTGCCGTCACCACATTCGCCTCCACTGCGCTGGGGGCCAAGATTCCGATTATTATGACTCCCGCCATGCACGCCTCGATGATGAACAATGCCTTTGTCAGGGAGAACATCGCTAAGCTGAAGAAAGCGGGCGTGAAGTTCGTGGAGCCCAAGGAGGAGGAGGGCAAGGCGAAGCTGGACTGGAAAGCGGTTGCTGAAGCGGTGGTGAATCTCTTTTAATTCTTGGCCCTTCATAAAACATCATGCCTAGGGTGCCTGCCAGAATGAAGCGGAAGGTCATATTCGGAGAGAACATAGAAGCAGCCCCCCGAAACTCGCATTTCCACCTCATGGAGACCGGCGACCTTTTCGCCGCCCGGAGACGAAGTCGCAAGACCGGGCAGGTCGACCCGAACAAGGCTCTCCTGGGCTTCAAGTGGAAAGGGAGATATTTCGTCACCCACCAGGGCCCCAACGGCTTTATAAGGTTCCAGAGTCTCGATGCTCCGGAGGAGGTGCCGCTCGAGGACCTCCATATAACTCATACAATCGAATTGCCCAGAAGGAAGAGTGACAAAATATGACAACCAAGGTGTTGATAACGGCAGGACCGACGCAGGAGCCGATAGACGACGTGAGATACATAACCAACGCCAGCTCCGGGAAGATGGGGGCGGCGCTGGCCAACGAGGCCATCAGGCTCGGCTATGATGCCACCCTCGTCCACGGCCCGGTAAGCATCAAGCTGCCTGAGTGCAGGAAGATTAGGGTGAGGACGGCCCAGGAGATGATAGACGCGGTCATGGGTGAGCTGAAGAAGCACAGGCACAGCATCATGATATCGACTGCGGCCATATCCGACTACGCGCCCGAGAAGGTCTGCGGCAAGATAAAGAGCGGAAAGTGCATGGAGCTCACTCTCACCCCGACCCCGAAGCTCATAGACGAGGCGAGGAAGATGCGCCCTTCACTATTCATAGTGGCCTTCAAGGCCGAGCACGGCATGCGAAAGGATGAGCTGGAGGCCGTCGCCAAGGATTTCCTGAAGAAGAAAAAGCTGGACATGGTCGTGGCGAACGACGTCTCCAAGAACGTGTTCGGCTCCGATGAGGCCGAAGCGATTGTCGTCAGGAAAGAGACTGCCAAGGACTTCGGCCGCTGCTCCAAGGAATCGCTGGCCAAGTACATCTGGAACGAGATAGGGCTTGCGCGCATGGGCAAGGAATCGTGCCCCAGAATATGATTTTATTCTAAACCTTTCGGGCCACTTCAATGAATTCCTCACGGGTTATCTTCAGTTGCTTGATTATTTGATTGGTCAAACCAGGCCCCAGTTCTTCGTTTCCGTGCAGAGGGACCATCGTTATTCTGCCGTCTGGGTGCTTATATTTTGCATGGGCTCCGACTTGATGCACTTTTTCAAAACCCAGTTTCTCGACAAGTTTGGATATCTCCCTGCCTGAAAGGCGAGGTAGCTTCATACTGCCACTCGAACCCTATGGGCGCCCACGAACTCCATAGGCTCTATCTTCAGGTTTGGCTCCATATATGCGGCAATCGCCTCTCTGACTCGCTCAAGGGCCTGTTCTAAGCTCCTCCCTTGGGTGTGGCAACCCGGCAGGTCCGGGACGGTCGCCACGTACCATCCCTCGCTGTCTTTTTCTAAGACCACGGTGAAATCCATGACTCTCTTTTCCATATTTATGTTTGATTCGAGATTAAGAAAAACAAGTTATTTCCCCCACAGCTCCTTCCTGCGCGCCTCGAGCATGACGTTCTCTTTTCCTAGATATTCCGCGGCAGTCTTGACCCTCTCGTTATCGAAAAAGGGGAACTTCTCCCTGTAGTTCAAACTGCGCAGCAGGTGGTGGTCCACTATGATGTCCGCTGCTGTTTCATCGAGGAGGCGCTGGAAGTTGGCGACAGCCTTATCCATGTTCGCCTGCGAGAACTTCCAGCCCAGGAAGAGTATGGGCGGTCCGTCCATGTAGACGAGGTTTGGTTTTTGCGCGATTATCCAGTCGGCGCTCTCGTCCGCGACGGGCCCCTGGACGTCGGAGGCGTGGACGAAGCGCATGTCCCCGTCGTCAACCAGCGTCATCAGGACGAAGCCCAGGCGTATCCCCGGCGGGCCGTGTGGTGCGGCCGGCGAGAACCTGAGTTCTGTCTTCCCGTGCTTGAATTCTTGCCCGTCCGCCTCAACCCTCGCATATGCGAGGCTTGCTCCCTTGCTCTCGAAATCACTCCCTCTTTTCGTCTGCGACTTGTTGACGTTCTCCTTTATGGACTTGACGTAGAGCGTCTTTCCTTTGAACCACTCGCCGTCCGTCTCGA
>CAZINR010000039.1:0-11741 GCA_964540655.1 uncultured archaeon
GGCGCAGCCGCCGCCGCGCCGTCGGCGCAGTCAGCGCAATTCTCATCTATCTCCCCGTCACAATCTTCGTCTATCCCGTTGGCGGTGCCGTCGGCAGCGCATCTCTCAGTGTCGTCAGCGCAGACGCAGTCTCCTTCGTCGCACTCTTCGTTGTCATCGCAAGTGACTCCGCAACATGGATTTATCTTCTGGCATGAGCCCCACATGCCGTCGCAGGCATTACACTCATCCCGCGCGTCCTCGCAGTCCTGCAGACAGGCATCACGGTTGTCTTCGCACGTGTCCATGCACCCCGGCTCAGGAGGAAAGCCCATACAGCCAGTGGCGCAGTTCGTGTAAGACATCCCGCATCCGAACGTGCACCCAGTATATCCGTCCTCGCATTCCTGGTCAGCGCATTTCGGGTTAGACGCAGCGATGCATTTGTTGGAGGTCTGGCAGGTGCGGGTGCCTGCGCATCCGTCGCTGGTCGTGCAGGCTTCCTCGTCCTGGTACTCAGGATTGCAGGTGCAATATAGCATGAGTATTCCGGGATCTATCAGCGGTTCATAGGGTATGGCGGCCGAAAGAGTGGCCGACAGTAAAAAAACAACGACCGTGGCAAAAACAAGCATCTTATTCATTTTGGGGCCTCTTTTAGTTGGCGTCTAGTTAAGGCTGGCTCAAATAAAAATCAAGCGGCGGGCTCTTGAGTTGGGACAGAGGCACCAGGATAGACCAATCCACATGCTCCCCCTCGCGATTCCTTAGACGACGCATATGAACCTTATGGCTGCTCCCGTCAAGGCCTGACCAGGTTCGGACCACATACGCCCCCAAGGGACGAGGGATCGACGCAGAGGAGAACCGGACATCTCCCAGTGGACTGAACCGCCTCAAGGTTCTCGGCTCCCTGAAGGGGATTTCGGGAAAGAGGGAACCCCTAGCTCCCCGGCCTAGCCCGCCGGTAATATTGAGGTTTTCGGGAGAAAAAAGGGTTTCTGGAAGTCTCGCATATGCGAGGGTTGATTATCACTTAGTAGAGTGAGTGGCGGGGGTCGGGGCTCGCGGATTCCTGAAATGCAGGGCTCGCAACCCCCCCGCTACCGCTGCCCAGTAGAGTGAGTGGCGGGGGTGGGATGGCGAGGTGGAGAGGGGCCCCGGGCATATGACCTCGGCATAAACCCACGCTACGATAAGGTTCCTAGAAGAGTGAGTAGCGGGGGTGGGATATTCCTGGGGAAGGCTTTGGTCTCCACCTAGCCCCATTTTGAACCACACGACCTTCGGGTTTCCCGAGGCCTAACACTCAAGAATGCCTGTTCTCATGAGCTGTTAGGCTCATATGAGCTACGCCTGCGCCAAGGATTTTTCTCTCCTTAAGCGCATCCGACGAGCACTCCTGGCTGCTCAACCCTTATAGGGAGTAGTTTCTGACTCCTCGCTACGAATGAGCAACGCGGTTACCCCGCAAACACTTGTGCCTCTTCGCAGTACGATGCTGCAGAAAAGGGCGTTTATTTCGAAGTAGGAGCCATAAAAAGAAATTATTAAGACTGCTCGAAAAGCCCGGTTGAATTGACATGGCCTTTTAGTAGCTCATTCCTAATTTCGGCTAGCTTGTCTTCCATCTGTTTCTTGAGGTTAACGGAGGAGTAAGTTATAGTCAAGCACCCCCTGTGCTCCGGATTAGAAGCTTCCTTGCCCCGGACTATCGGCTTCGTGAAATTTTCCGGCGGGATTCCGGTTAATCGCGACCAATAATTCTGAGTGTCTTCAACTTGTGAGGTGGCCATGACCGTTACTTTGGCTTTTACACGCTGCATATCAACGCCTATTTGAGATAGGAATAACATATAGACTGAAATCATCTCTGGTGAAGTGTTTACGAATTGGACTGATTTGCCGCCTTTTGTCCCCTCGGCCCACCACAGCATAAGGGCCATCCTGGCTAAGTCTGATTCCAGGTCGTATTTCTTCGTATCTTTTGGCCTGTTTCTGCTAACCAATGTATTATCCGCTCTCATCAGCCTTATGCATTTCTGCTCAACAGAATCGAGTGTCCGTCCGAGTTCCTTTGCGATTTCGGAGTAGGGTTTTCCGGAAGCCCTCAGCCCCTTGAGCTTCTTTGTTTCCTCCGCGGAGTACCGTCTCATTCTTCAATAGGTTTTTGCGACTCGGGCAGGCTACAAAGGAGGAACTTAACTAGCGGCAAGAAGCTATAAAAGCCGGCCCATGTGTGAGCAGTGAGCACTGGTCCGGGAGTTACACTACAAACCGGCAGAGTTACACTACAGGGCGTTCAAATCCCACCCCCGCTATTCAACTTACTTCTCTTAGCTTCCGCGCGTTGAATAGCGTGGGCGCACTCCAAGGTCATAAGCCTAAGGGATGTATCCACCTTGTCGTCCCACCCCCGCTATTTATTCTCAAACGCCCAAACTAACCATGGAGCTCATATGGATAGGCTTGGCAGCAGCAGCCTTCACGACCTCCGCCCTCTTGCCGCAGATATTCAAGGCCCTGAAGACCAAGAAGACCGTGGACGTCTCCATGCCCATGCTGGTGGTACTGGGAATCGGGTTTGCCCTATGGCTCGTTTACGGCATAGGGATAGGCGACATCCCGCTGATGATAACAAACTCGCTCTCGCTCTCCTTCGGCCTGGTTATGATAGGGCTCAAGCTCAGATACGGGTAGTTTTTTCTTTGGCGTTATGAAAGTCAACTGAAATCTTCATGGCTATGATCGTCGGTCACAGGGGCGCCGCAGGGCACGCGCCGGAGAACACCTTGGCATCCTTCCGGAAGGCCATAGAGCTGGGCTGCCCGAAGACCGAGCTGGATGTGAGATTGTCGAGCGACGGCGAGGCCGTGGTCATGCACGACCCGGAGGTTGACAGGACGACGGACGGCCGGGGCTTCGTCAGTGATATGACTCTTGATGAGCTCAAAAAACTGAGATGCGCAAATGGCCAGAAGATCCCCACTCTCCAGGAGGTGGTTGACCTTTGCGGGGGCAAGATAGGGTTGGAGATCGATTTGAAGTCCGAGGGAACGCCGAGGGCGGTGAACAACTTGCTGTTAAAGAACGATATGGTCTCGGATGTGGTGGTGATTTCCTTCCTCATAGGGGTGCTTGAAGAAACCAAGAGGATTAACCCCGATATTCGGGTAGGTTTATCACTTTTGGGTTATGGCGAAAGGGCTTGGGGGCTGGCAAAATCATGCAAGGCAGAATACCTGTTCTTGAGGGGCGATGTGGTGGATGAGGAGGTTGTCAAAAAGGCGCACCAAAGTGGCCTCAGAATACACGCCTATCACGTGGACGACAAAGGGCTTGGCGAAAAGCTGATAAGGACGGGTGTGGACGAGATAGGCACCGACTACCCTGATTTGTTCCTATGAGCCGCTTTGAAGCCCGTTTTTCTTGTCCTTTCCGATATAATCCACATGCCTAAGCCCCTCGGGAAGAAAGGGTTCTACGTCTCCACACCGATGGTCGGGACCGTGTTGTTCCTCATAGCTGCGCTCATAGGGGCCACGATGATGGTCGAGAACGAAGCCCGGATACAGGACTCCAGGAGTGCCGACGTGCGGGGGCGGCACATCTTCATGACGCAGGCGATGCTAGCGGACAGCTACGACGTCCTGCTTCAGCAGACGCTGGAGCATCTGACCGCGGGGTTCATCAGGGAGGACTATTTCGACATAGACGTCCGGGAAGATAATTGGCAGCAGAGCGTCAAGAGCAATCTGATAGACCATTACATCGACGAGCTGGGGGATACGTTGGGTCTTAACGTCCAAGCGTATGCGAAAGCGTACGAGAACATCCCGGGAATAAAAGAATGCCACGTCAAGAGGGTGGGGGACTACCAATCAACCCCTTCCGCATACAACTCCGAATCGGGAGACGGGACGTTGATGGTCATAAGCTCTTCTTATGGGGAGAGGATATTCTGCAACGCAAGCGAGCCGGAGGGGCAGATAGAGGTGGACATAGTCGGACGGCCGTACAGGGTGAGCGTAAGAATCCCAAAACTGTACGACATAATCAGATGGATAATAATGACTGCCAAGGGAGCCATAAACAGCGGCCATGAGAACATAGAGGAGCCGATAGTCTCATGGGAGAGCCCCAGATGGCTAAGGGTGAAGGCGGCCGACAACACTCTTGTCGACCCGAGCGAGGGGCGCCTGGAGGAGATAATCTCGAACTGGGACGGCATCATGGACTGGTTTTCCGACAGGATGATAAGCGTTGCCAACAGCCACGTCCGGAGCATAGGTCACGTCGGCATAAGTCTGGAGGATTTTCTGGTGGAGGGCGATGAGGGGGGTACTGAAGAAAGGGGGCTGGAGGACTTTGACATATCCTGTGTGGAGGAATATGCGCACCGAGACTGCATGCCTTTCCGGCTCAAAATCAGGCTGGGCGACACCGACTGCAGCAAGGGAGGCGAGCCGCCCGAGAACACGGAGAACCCATTCTATTATCCTGTGGGAGAAGAGCAGGTGGTGAGATGCGGGGGGAAGAGCTGTCCGGAGGTCAACGACATAATAGAGAAGGAGATAATGAGGCCGTTCGACAGCGTGTGCATCTTCTACCACGCCTACACCGACTCCGTCTATCCCGTGTGCAAGAGATGGCAGGCCAAGGAGAAGTCCGTGATTTTCAAGGGAGCCCTCAAGGACGACTCGCGCAATTACGTGGTGGCCGGCTACAACATGACGCTCTTCAAGTTCAAGGACCAGCATCCGGATGTCGACGTGAGCAATGTCAAGGAAGACCGGTTGACATGCGAGATGGGCACGGAGGAGTACGACTTCTACAAAGACAACGTCAGAAGGCTGCTGGAGGGCCTGACCATAAAGATAGGCTCCAGGCAGGTCGCAGGCAGCCCGATAAGGAGGTGGGTTGACTTGGGCAGCAGCCTTGAGAGAATCGAGGAGCAGAAGCTGAACGAGATATACAAGAACGTATACGGCCAGGGGGTGCTGCCGATGCCCTGCTTCATAAAAGGGGTCAAGCCCAGCCTGAAGTGCACGAGCGCCGAGGCAGAGGAAAAGCCCAGAATAGAGATGGAGGTGGACTGGGAGGAGACCAGGATGAACTGCATAAATCGCATAAACGATCTGTGCCAGGGCCTCTGCGGCGGGAACGCCCTTCCTGATTACACCGAGACTTTCTGCAAGAGCCTGTTCCCGGAGAGGGAAGATGTAGTAGGGGGCTACGGCCGGCTTATGTGCGACTGCAACCAGCCGGACGGGACCTTCATAGAAGTGGGCGCCGGTTCCTCGAGATTCTGAGTTTTTTAGCGTAGGACTAAAAACCTAAACATGCTTTTCGACCACCACATACATTCAAAGTACTCGGTCTTCGATTCGGCTTCCGAGATAGTCGACATAATAAGGGCTGCCAAGGAGTTCGGGCTGGACGCGATAGCCGTCAGCGACCACGACGCCATCGAGGGCTCGCTGGGGGCCGCCGGGAAATCATCGGACGATCTTCTCATAATCCCGGGGATGGAAGTCAGCTCTCTGGACGGCCACATCGTTGTGCTGGGCGTCAGGGAGCTGATAGAGAGAGACTTGTCCGCCAGGGAAACCATAAGAAGGGCGCATGACCTGGGAGGCATAGCCATCGCCGCGCACCCCTATGACACATTCAGGCGGGGAGTCAAGGACCTCTGCTGGGAGCTGGACTTCGATGCGATAGAAATCAACGGCCACTGCCTCTACGGAAACACCAAAGCGGAAAATGCGGCGAAGGAGCACGGCAAGCCGCTAGTCGGCGGGAGCGACGCCCACGCGCTCAACGGCATAGGTGTGATATCTACAGAGGTGGGCGGCAGCTCGCCGGAAGAGATATTCGAGAACATCAGGAAAGGCAGGTGCAGGCCCATCTACAGAAAGAACAAGGTGAGTCTCAAGACCTCGATAATCACGGACAAGATATCGCGGAAGTACCATTTGTCCAGGAAGCTCTGATTCAGAGCTTGGTCAGTGTGCCCCTCAGCACCCTCTTGCCCTCTTTGAGTTCATCGCTGCCTTTTTTTGTTATTTTATAATATTTTCTTTCTCTGCCCTCTGCCGACTTCTCGACTTTTTTGACCAAAGCCTGGCGCCTGAGGGAGTAGAGCACCCTGTATGCGGTGACGTTGCCGGGCTTGAAGCCGAATTTCTTTTCTATCTCCTCCCTGAGCTCGTATCCATACATGTCCCTGTCCTCCAGCAGCGAGAGTATGTACAGCCAAAGGTTCTCCTTGGTGAGCTTCTGCTCCAGTCTTCGAGAAGGCATGTTGGTTTATTATGGTTTACGCGCATAAAACTACATGAGGCTGGGTCAGCACTTCATGATAGACAAGGCGGTCCTCAAAAGGGTCGCGGACAGCGCGCGCATCAGGAGCGGCGAGACCGTTCTGGAAGTGGGCCCGGGGAAGGGTGCCCTCACGAAAGAGCTTGTGATGAGGGGAGCAAGCGTGATTGCCATAGAGAAGGACGAAGAACTGTTCGAGGGACTCAAAGACCGGTTCCCGGAGCAACGGCTGATTAACGCGGATGCGCTCAAGGCGGAATGGCCTCGTTTCGACAAGTGCGTCTCCAACCTGCCCTATCTGATTTCCAAGAAGTTCATTCTTAAGCTGCTGAAGCACGATTTCAGGCTGGCTGCGCTCGTCCTTCAGAACGAGTTCGCCGAGAAGCTGTCCGCGGAGCCGGGAAGCAGGAAGTACGGCACTGCCTCGGTCTGCGCGCAGCATTGCTGCGAAATAGAGCTGCTGGACCGCATACCCAAGAACGCGTTCAAGCCCCAGCCGAAGGTGGAATCCAGGATAGTCCGCCTCAGGCAGAAGCAGCGCCTCGGAGAGGGCTTTCTGGAGTTCATAACCAGGATGTTCCAGAAGAGGAACCGCAAGAGGGGGGAGAAAAGGCTGTTCCAGCTGACTCCGGAGGAGTTTTTAACCCTTTATGAAAATAATAAAGTGTGACTTACATCGACGCGAACAGGTTCCTGGCGGGATTGGTCATCGGCATAGCCTTGGCGGCGGGGTGGGTCTACTTGAGATACAAGAGGGTCTTCCTCGACCTGATATCGGACCGGGAGGGGGAGGATGAAGAGGATCAGGGCGAGGTCAGGGGGCCCGTCACGCTGGAGCATTATCATTGGGGGCTGATAATATTCACGTCCAGCCTAGCTTTCAAATACCCGGGCTTCGGCCTGATTGACGGAATCGCTATAGCCCTGGTCTTCGCCGAGACTTTGCAGAAGCACCCCTTCGGCATCGGCAAGAGCCATTTCCTGGCGTCGACGCTTTTCGGGGCGCTGCTGGTGATAATACTCCTTATGGCGTATCCGCTATGACAGCCGACATCATCGACATAAACCATGCGGACTTGGAAGAGGCGGGCCAGCGGATAAGGGACGGGGCAGTTTTCGTCTATCCTACCGACACCGTCTACGGGCTTGGGTGCGACGCTCTTAATGAAGAGGCAGTGGGCAGGATATTCGAAGTCAAGGGCAGGGGTCTTGACAAGCCCCTATCCGTGGCTTTCTCCGACCTCGATCAGCTGCTGGAGTTTGTGGAAGTGGATGAAGAACAAAAGATGGTTATGGGGAAAAGGCTCCCCGGGCCATACACTTTCATAGTTCCGAACATAAGGATTCCGAAAATCGTGACGGCCGGTCTTGATACCGTAGGTGTGCGCGTGCCCGATTATTCCCTTGTGCGTGAACTCATAAAAAAGGCGAAAACCCCGATTGTGACCACTTCGGCCAATAAATCCGGGGGAAAGGCTCCTTGTAGTGTAAACGAAGTTGATAAGGGGGTTTTGGGAATAGTCGATTTCGCTCTGGACGGCGGGGCCTGCGGCTCTGGAAAGCCCTCCAAGATTATCAACCTGGTGACAGGGGAGCGGCTTCGCTGAGCTCTGGCATATGATTTTGCCTTTTTCATTACGGACGGTTAAACTAATCCGATGACTCTAGCATCCGCGCGGAGGAAGATGGAGAAGAGCAGGGGGCAGCTGCTCAGACTCAAGGAAAGGACACGGAAAATCAAGAACAGGGGCGAGCGCATGGCCAAAGAGAGGGCCAAGACCGGCTTCGAGGTCGAGTTCCTGATAATCGACGGTGAAGGAGATGTGTCCAATGAATCCGATAAGATTCTTTCGCATATAGAGAAAAGAGAGCTCAAGCACGAGGCGGTCAAGGAGTGCTGCCACTCCTTTATCGAGATGGGTGTCTATCCGCGCATATACGTCCGCAACGTGGCCACCAAGTTCTTCGAGGACATGCTGGGGGTGCTGGATGTGGCTGAGAAATATGACCTGGCGTTCTATCCCATGGGCATGTATCCTTATAAGTACGAACCGGAGATGAGACGGGGTGGCTGGTACGGCGTCAAGGAGAAGATATTCGGCGAGAAGTGGGGATACGCCGGAAGATGCGCGGGTTTCCACTTACATTACTCCCTGCCGCAGGGCATATTCAGGTATGAGGACAGGCATCTTGAGGAAAATGCGATGGAGTCGGAGAAGAGGAAGACAGTCAACTCTTATAATTTCGCCACCGCCATAGACCCTGCCGTCACCGCCTTCACCCAGTCTTCGCCCATCTTCGAGGGAAAGTTCCTGGCGAAGGACTCCCGCCTTCTGCTCTACAGGGGGGGCGATGTTCTGAAGTACGACGGGCTGTATTCTGACCATCAGCTATTCGGAGCCTTGCTTCCCTACATCTCGGAGTACGAGGACCTCATAGAGCTTGCGGAGACGCGCTACGAGAAATGGGTCGAGACGGTAAAAGGGGCGGGAGGCGATGTCAAAGGGCTCGAGGGCAAGAACAAGCTGGACTTCGCCTGGAACCCTGTCAAAATAAACAAGGTCGGCTCGATAGAGCTGAGGAACATGGATATGAACATGCCGTCTGTTTTGATGGCGGTGAGCGTCCTGGTGAAATACGCCTTGAGGGACATCCAGAGGGAGAAGATCGAGATTGTTCCGACAAAGGAGGCGGTTGCCGACCCGTTCAGATTCGAAGACGATAGGATATTGATTCCGCCATTCGAGCATTTGAGCAAAAAACTGCAATATCACGCAGCCTGGGACGGGCTCGAAGACGACACTCTCTACGATTACTGCAAGAAGTTCTTCTCGCTGTGCATCAAGTTCGTCAACAAGAAATACTACCCTATCCTGAAGCCGGTCAAGGACATGCTGAAGAGGAGGGAGACCCGGTCGGACGAGATTCTGAGGGTGGTAAAAAAGAAGGGGCACGATTATAACGAGGATATCCCGGAAGAGGTGCTCAGGGAAGTCGTCCTCCACTATTCCAAAATGCTCAGAAGAGACATAAGCAGGACCGAGGAGCTTATGAACTCGCTTACGGAAGAAGACAGGGTCTGGCTCTAGGCCAGGAAACTTTTTGTGAAGTCCAGCACCGCTTTGGCGGATCTTGCCATCCCCGGAATCAGGGCGTATTCCTCCGGCTTGTGGCACTGGTGATTCTCGCCCGGACCGAAGATTATGGCGGGGGTGCCGTGGCGATAAAAATATTCCGAATCCGCCCTGCCGAGGGCTATCATTATCTTCACGTCTTTCTTGAAGGTCTTCTCCACGCTGTCCTGGAAGGTGCTGACGAATCTGGAATCTTCGTCCAGGAAATAGCCTGGGGAGAAATAGGGTATAGCCACTTCCGCTTTTGTCTTGGAGTGCTTGATTGCATTCTGTATCTTTCTCTTGACGTCCGTCCGTCCCGGCAGGGTCCTGTAGTCCACAGTTACGTGGCACTGGGATGGTATGATGTTCGTGGCGGAGGATGAGCTGTCTATGCGCACTATGGAGAGGGTCTCAGGCAGCTCGCTGCCGAAGTAGTGCCCTGTGAGGAGGTCGTGCTCCTTGAGATGATTTATCAGCTTGATCGACTCATCTATCGCATTCTTGCCGGTCTGGGGCCGCGAGGAGTGGGTGCTCTTGCCCCTGACGTCAATCTCCAGAATCATCCTTCCTCTGCAGCCGGCAGAGATTTTAGGGGTACCGTCATACATCGTGGGTTCCAACACTATGCAGCCATCAGTCGAATACTTCTCAGCCGCGTACATGCTGCCCTTGGGGAGCCTCTTGCCCTCGAGGACGGCCTCCTCCGCGACGGTGAAGGCGAGAACCAGCCTCCCCCCGAGCTTCTTCGCATTCAGGAGCCTGGCTATCTCCATCATCGCGGCGACTCCCGCCTTGCAGTCGGAAGCTCCCAGGCCTATCACCTTGTTGCCTTTGCGCTTGCCCGAGTACGGGTCCCCCTTGTATCCCTGGGGCGGGACCGTGTCCAGGTGCGCGTTCAGCATCAGGGATTTCCCCCCTTCGCCCATCTCGGCATAGATGTTGCCGACCTCATCCTTCTCGGTGGACAGGCCGAATGACTCCAACTCGTTCTGCACGAACTTTCCTATTGTGCCCTCACTGCCGGTTATGCTGGGTATCCTGATGAGCTCCTGCAGAGTCTTCACAAGGCGCTTTTTGTCCATCGGATTTGTATTTTATACCTAGCGGGTGAAAAATAAGCGGTGATGAAGCGAACAACCACTGAGGCTTTCGCAAGAAAGTCGGTGATGACCCTTATGAGCACTGATTCTCAGAATCCCCCCAGCTTCATCTGCCTCCCCATCCCCTTGAGCTCGTCTTCTTGGTAGCCGAGAGCCTCCAGTATGCGCATGACCGCCGGCAGGAGCTGGTTGTTGATGTAGTACTCCGGGTCGTAGTCGTTCTCCTCGACGAACCCGACCATCTCGGCCTTGTCGCTTATCGAGGAGCCGCTCTTTGTTATTATGTACTGTATGACGTCTCCGGTCGCTATCTTCTTCCCCCGCTTCTGCGCCTTCTTGGCAGCCATCACGTGAGGCGCGACGTTCTCGTAATCGCCGAGCGGTTTGGTCACCTGGGTGTGAATCACCAGGTCCTTCAGCGGTATCTTCCCGTCCCTCAGGTCCTGTATCACGCCCGTGACTATCTCCGCGGCTTTCTTGGGGTTGTTGTCCCAAAGTATGGTGTCCAAGACCTTCTCCTGGGTCTTCTTGGCTATGTTGGCCCAGTCCCGGCGCCGCGTCTCCAGGCCCTTGATGCTCAGCTTCTTGTTCTCGTCTATGAGAGCGTATCTCTTCTTGGTGACGAATATGCCGCGGGGATAGTAGCCCTCAAACTCCAGCTCCATGGCGGAGGGGAGCTCGCTGTTTATCTTTGACAAAAAATCGTTCCTGACCTTCTCGACTTTTTTCTTGTCGGGCACGCCCGGTATCGAGAGCATCAGGCTGTCGGTGTCGCCGTATACCACTTCATAGCCCTTTTCCTCGGCAGTCTTGATAGTGTCTTTTATGTATTCTCTCCCCCAAGCCGCCACCGAGCCAGCGCAGTCGTTGTTGTACCAGCGCGCGCGCGAGAAGCCCATATAGCCGTAGGCGCTGTTGGCCAGTATCTTCAAGGCCTGCTGGCGGGCGTCTAGGCTCTTTATTCTGGTCTTGTCGCCTTTTTTGGCGATTAGCTTCTTCATCTCCAATTTGACTTTTGCCCTGCTTTTGAGTATGTCATCAAGCAGCTCCGGTATGAGGCCTTTTCTCTTCTTGCAGAACTTCGCGCCGGTGGGCGAGACGTGCACATCTTCTTCGCAGCAGTCGCAGTTTATCGTAGATGCGTCTATGTTGTGCGCTATTATTATGGACGGATACAGCGAGCGGAAGTCGAAGACGAGTATGTTGTCGTGCATGCCCTTCTTGC
>CAZINR010000039.1:11751-13305 GCA_964540655.1 uncultured archaeon
TATGCCCTTGTCATGCGCCATCTTCATCAGGAGCCACTCTATAGACGTCCCCGTCCCCATGCGCGAGACCTCGAAGATGGGCTGCCTTATCAGCTGGGCCAGCTCGTATTGGGTGGGCAGCACCTCCATGGCTATGCGGAGGCAGGAGTCGGTGTCCGATATCGCATAATCGCATATCTCCAAGACGTTCTTGCCGTTGGCCCACCAGTCCGCCATCTTCTCCACGTCGATGTCCTTCTTCTCCTCATCGAACAGTGCTTGATGGACGTCTTCCAGAGTGTAGCGCGAGAGGTGGAACATGCGGCGGCAGACCGGGTAGAGGTCTATGTGGGGCCTGCCCGTGACGCGCGCGCCCATGTCCATGCCGCGCCTTTCCAGTTTGACCTCGTGGCCCTTCGCCCCCAATACAAAGGGTATGCCCAGCTCCTTGCAGCGCTCCCTGAGTATGGGAAAATCGAAGTTGTCGCCATTGTATGTCACCAGAAGGTCTATGTTCTGCTCTCTGACCGTGTCGATGAGCGCCTGTATCACGGCCTTCTCGTCGGCCAGCTTCTCCACCAGCCCTCCTTCGCAGGAGTGGTCGTAGGTCCAGACCTTGCGCAGCCCAGTGCTGTCGGAATAGCTTATGATTATGGGTATGCTCTTGCCCTCCGGCTGGACGGTCTCCATGTCGAAGGCGGCTATTCTGAGAAGGTCGTTGCGCGCCCCGCCCATGGGAACCAAGTCGGCATCGATTATGTAGCGCTGGACGAATCGTATGTCGTCCTCGCGGTTTTCCCGGCAGTTCCTCAGATCGCCTATCTTGGACCTTATCTCCGGGACGTTTCCCGGATGCTTGACAGTGATCCTCACTGCGTCCAACTTCTCTCTCAGATCGGTCTTCTTGACCTTATCCAAGCGGACTATCTGCGGGAGGCCCTCGTCCTCGATCTCCTTCACCAGGCTCTGGGCGTCTTTCTTCGGCACGGCGTAGAAGTACGGTTCGAAGTCCCTGACCTCGCGGAGTTCCTTGTCCGCACCCCTCTTCTCAGAGGCGTAGAACAGCTCTATGACCGGCTTCTCGTCCTCGGTCCTGTAGGCTGCGTCCAGAAGAATGTCCATTTGACGATAATTTTTATGATAAGGCCATATATACGAAAACCTGTCTTTAATCGGCGCGCCTTTTTATTGCGCATGACATAAAAGAAAAGACTATGGGCAGGAGGAGCAAGAAGGACGACAAGAAGAAAAGGCGCAAGGGCAAGAAAGGAGAGCTTGAAGACCAGCTCGACCTTGTCAGCAGCCTTGTAGAGCAGGTCCGCTCCATGGATTCCGAGATAGACCTGCTGAAGCAGAAGATCAACCTTATCATAAGGGAGATAAACGTCCTGAAGCGCGTGGTTTTGTCCGAGAAGCAAGACATAAAGGACCTGCAGGCGGAAGAGGAGAAAGACAAGAGCAGGTTCGAGAGCATACTTGGCATAATCAAGGGCTCCGAAGAAGAGTCAGAGGATTGAGGATTGCTTTGTTGCACAATTCCCGCGTGAGCGGGAATAAGCCCTGACAAAGCACTTC
>CAZINR010000040.1:0-12516 GCA_964540655.1 uncultured archaeon
ACTTCCAGAACAGGCGGGGCAACTCGACGATAGGGTGGTGGAACGTCAGCTTCACCCCGGCAGACACCGCGCCGCCGGTGATAACCTGGACCTGGGTGGACATAAACAGCACCACGGTTTACAACACCACCAACGTGACTGTCATCTTGGACGAGAGTGCTCTGGAATGCAACCTGACCGTGAACGATACGGTCTATGATATGAACTATGCCGGCAGCTATGTCTGGTGGCAGAACCTCAGCAATTACCCCAATGGCAACTATACCGCCTGGGTGAACTGCACAGACGTTTTGAGCAACCTGGGCAACTCCAGCATCGCCTGGTGGGATGCGGACTATGAGAAGAACCCCTGGTGGACGGACAACGAGACCAATTCGTCTTCCAGCACCGTTGAGAATGACACAGTCTACTTCAACGTCACGCTAACCGACGACAGGGTAGGCAGCCACTACATCTTCAGCTTCTACAACGGGACCGACTGGGATAATGATTCGGCCAAAGCCTGGACGACTCCGGAGGAGATAGAGCGCATCATACAGATAAACGCCTCCATGGGGCAGGTGATAAAGTGGTACTGGTGGTTCAACGACTCGAGGGGCCTTAATTCTACCACGGACGTCTGGAACTTCACGGTCGCGGACCCCTATCCGAAGTGGTCCGACAGCGAGACTAACGCGACCGACAATGTCACCAACTACGGGGATGTAGTCTATTTCAACGTGACCGTGAGCAGCAACAATTACGGCAGCCACTACATCTTCAGCTTCTACAACGGGACCGACTGGGTGAACGACTCCGCAAAGCCTTGGAGCAGCCCGCAGGAGCTTCAGAGAGTCATACAGATAAACGCCACCAGAGGGCAGGTGATAAAGTGGTACTGGTGGTTCAACAACACGAGGAAGCTGACTAACCGGACAGACGTCTGGAACTTCACCGTGGGCAACACCCCGCCCACGCAGGGGACGCCCGTGCTCAACTCCACCTGGGGGACCAACTACACCTACGAGAACCTCACCTGCTGGAACCAGAGCACGGACGAGAGCGTGGACGGCGACTCGGTCAAGAACATCTACGACTGGAGCGTGGGCGGGACTTCGGTTTTCTTGACCCTGGCGCCCTTCGAGGGCGGCTCGAACGACACCTGGACTAGGGAATATTCAGGAAGGCTCGGTTACGATTTGACAGCGTCGGCCACCTGGAACGCCACGGGAGGCTATGACGGCTGGGGCGCTTATGAGCTGAACGGCGTTGACCAGTACATCGATTTGGATGAGGCTGACGTGAGCGCGGTCTACGATGCATCTTTCAGCGCCAGGACCGTGGGCCTATGGTTCAAGGCGGACTCCGTTTCCGGGGCCGACTACCAGATGCTCTATGAGGAGGGCGGGGGCGTGAACGGCATGGCCATATACATCTACGACGGCAGGATCTATGCGGGCGCCTGGGCCGAGAGCAACGACTGGCAGGGCAACTGGTCCAGTCTGCCCGTGACTGCCGATGAGTGGCACTTCGTAGCCCTGGTCTTTGACGGCTCGGAGAACAGGACTAGCCTCTTCTATGACGGGCAGTGGAACACGACGATATCCATAAACGCCACCTCGATGGCAGGCCACAGCGGCGACGACGCCATAGGCCGGATGGACAACGACGCTAAGAGCCACTTGGGGGACCTTACGGGAGAAGATTACTACTTCGGCGGGACAGTGGACGAATTCATGGCATGGGACCGGGCCCTCAGCCAGGAGCAGCTGAACGCTACCTACTGGAACCGGACGCACGTCATGGTCGGCCGGGAGACCTCTAACGGGGAGACCTGGCAGTGCAGCATAACCCCGAACGACCTTTACGGCGACGGAACTACCATAGCTTCGAACACCCTCGACGTGCTGGCGGACTCCACGGCCCCCTCCCTGGACTGGAACTGGACCGACATCAACAGCACAACACCTTATAGCACCACCACCATTTGCGTCAACGCATCGGAGAGGGTGAACTGCACATTATATTTCAACGGCACAGTCTATGCGAACAGCACCCAGGGAACCAAAATCTGCTGGAACCAGACGGACAAACCGGACGGCAACTATTCCACAATAAACGCGACCTGCGACGACCTGGCCGGCAACAGCGCCCAGACGGCCAGCGCCTGGTGGAAGGTTAAAACAGACATGTGGCACACCTTCTGCGGCAACGTCTCCGGAATACTCTTCCTCAGGAACATCTCGATAATGCAGAACTGGACCTGGGGCGGCAACGGCAACGTCTATTCCTACCAGTCAGATGCGGACATAGACTGGGGCAGCCTGGTCGCGCTGGGCAGGACGGCCGCGGGGGGCGGCGCCACCGACGACTTCGAGGAGGCGGATGCTGTTTTAGGTACCACAGATTACACAAACAACACCAACGCCACCTTCAGCACGGACGGCAGCTCGCCCAAGAAAACCAGGACCTTCAGCGTCTACATGCAGACTACAGACAACGTCCCCGTAGCCAACAGCACAAACAGCACCAGCTTCATGACCGGCATACTCTGGGACTCGTCCGACACCGTGGGCGACAACGAATTCGATGCATCAGACAACGAGGACCTCGTCTTCGTAACCAAGATAAACCTGACCGCGGCGGACGGCATCTGCGGGGATATAGACTACGAGATACGCCTTCCGGACACATTCGACACGTACAAGGGCTCTTCGGGAACGGTCAGCTTCATGTCCGAGCTCTCCATAGGCTGAATTTAAAATTTAAACTAAACCTTTTTATATACCCAGCCGTAAGCATAGCACAAAACAAAACCCAACATATTCGAAAATGGACTTAGAGAGAAAAATCTTGGTTGCGATGCTCGTGCTCATCGTAGGCAGCCTGACTGTTTATGCCATAGCGCCTGCATCCAACGTCAACTGGATAAGTGACACCAGCTACACGCCGGGGGCGGCTTCGGCAAGCGATGTGACTGAAGGGGGCAACATAACCGTGCTGAACATAACGGGCGACCAGCAGAGCACCGAGAGGTGGGCCGGTTACCTGGGGAACGTCTCGAGCGCCTCTAGGATAATACTGGCGAACTCTGACGCATCCTCCATATTCTACAACTGGACCTGGGACTCCAGCCAGGGCGGAGAGGTGTGCGCGGGGACCGACACGAGCTACACATGGGCTTCGCTGGCCGCGGCAGTGGACACGAACATAGACACCGCATGGGGGTTCGGCGACGTCTCGGACGACGCTGAAGCGACCTTCGACGACGGCAACAAGAACTTCGAGATAGGCGGAGTCACGAGCACTGCTCCCAGCGCCGACACGGGCCAGTCGGACGGCTATTACACCATAGCCCTCACCGACAACGCCGGCGGAACGTCGGAGACGGACTTCATCTTCTGCACCAACATAACCTCGGGCGGGACGGGCTACGACGGCTCGACCGTGGACTACGAGGTTATCGTGCCTACGAGCTACGGTGCCACAGAGACGTACTACTTCTACCTCGAGATGAACTAATCTTGAAGTAGGGCCTTTCTTTTTTATTTTTTCTCTTCTTTTAGCATCATCTTTTTATGCGTTTCCCCATTATATTCACGCTTCATTACATAACAGGGTGGGACAGAAAATGAGACTTGAGATTACGGCTGCTTTTGTATTGCTGATGCTGATAGGGACAGCATGCGCGGAGGACTATGTGGTTTCAAACTCCGCGCACGGTATAGACGTGATAAGCGCGATAACATACGCGAACGCAAAAGACATTCCATTCGACTTCCTCAACTCGCCGCTGGGCGCGGCCAGGGCTATATTGAAGGTGGGCTCCGACAAGGATGTCACAGTGCTCCAGTCGGTCGACAACGCCTACGCCCAGAACCTGGTGAGGGAACTGGAGAAGAAGGGCAACGACGTGGAGGTCGTGGAGTCTTCCGCAGACGTGCTGGCGACCAACCTCCAGCTTGCCGAGATGTCCGGCGCCAGGAACTTCATAGTCATAGACACCGCCTTCGGCTACAACGCCGTCTCCACCATACCCTACGCGGCCATAACGGACTCCTTCATAATAATGGCCGACCAAGACAACGCCGAAGAGGTGGGGGCCCTCATATCCCGCATGGACCCCATCTCAGTCCTGCAGTACGGCTTCCTCGAGGACGAGGTCAAGGCCGAGCTCTCCGATTATCTCACCGAGACCATAGACACCGGGGACAAGTACCAGGACAGCATAGAGCTGGTCAAGAGGTATAAGGCAAAACAGGAAACAAAGCAGGTGGTCATGGCCGACGGGAGCATGCTGGAGTTCGGCATGGCAAAGGGCGACGACCCTGTCCTGCTGATATCGGACGTGGTGCCGGAGTCGGTCTACGACTACGTCAAGGGCAGCGACATAAACACCATAATACTCATAGGCGGAGACCTGGTCCCGGGCGTGGACAACATGCGCCAGAGGCTCGAGAACGAGGGCAAGGAGATAAGCGTCTTCGTCAAGTTCGGGCAGACCACCCCGGGCATAGACGCGGGCGTGCAGGCCCTTGACATATTCCCGCTGGCGTCTTACCCGCTGGACCTGGGGATATCCTCCGTCACCTACAACGAGGCGGAGAAGGTCCTGGAAGTGGTATATTCCAACAAGGTGGACGCCGTCGCGTTCGTCAGTGCCGACATCTTCATAGAGATAAACGGCGAAGTTGTCAGGAGCATCGGCGACGAAGAGCCGGTCGAGATACCCCGCGGCTCGGAAAGGGGGGTACAGTACTCGCTGGATCTGAGCGAGTTCGAGGTCGAGGAGGACACCGACATCTATGCGAGGGTACTGGCCCAGTACGGGGCCACTAGGGAAAACCTGGAGAAGGTGGCTGCAAGCTATGCCCTGGTAGCTAGCATAAGCGTAGAGGACGAGTCAGAGCTTGACGTCACGCGCCTGCACTACGACCCGTCTTCGAATCAGCTCTCCCTGGGAATCAAGAACATCGGCCCTGTCGACGCCTATTTCCTGCCGAGCTTCGAGCTCGATATGGACGAGGGCCCGAGAGAGTTCTCCAGAGACGTGACGCAGACCCTGGGAGCGGGCAGGTCAAAGGACATAATCTTCTCGGGGTTGGAGTTGAGTGGTTCTGAGATAGAGCAGAACGCAGAGATTGACGTCCATGTGGATTATGGCTCAAGGGAGGCCTTCCTGACCAAATCTCTGGACAAGACTGTGGAACTGGAGGCTGAGGTAGAGGAAGAGCGGGCCGCGCCGGCCGACTACACGCTTCTGATAGTGGTGCTGGTGGTAGTGATATGCATATTGCTCCTCCTGATAGTAAGGAAAGGCAAGAAGGAATGAGGGGATTATGGGCAGCGCCTTTAATCCTCTTTCTTCTGGTTTCTTCGGCATCCGTGGCCGCGGCCGATTACGAGGACATCGCTGAAGGAGGCTCCATATCGGTGCTGGTTCTGGAACAGTTCAACGTCAGCAGCTCCTGGACGGGGTATTACGGAGACCTGCTGGTGTCGGGAAATCCTGTAACCGGCTGGCTGCTGATGTCCAACGTGACCTCGCCGGGGAACGTCACCGGAGAGAACATGTCCATAAGGTGCACGGACGTGGAGGGTTACCTGCTGATAAGCAACGAGTCCACCGTCCCGGACCTGGAAGGCCTGGTGCCTGGAGACCTGTCGGTCCTCGACGCAATGACCGGGAGCGGGCACGACTCGGCCAGCAACACCTTCGACGTCAATACCAGCTTCGAGATAGCCGACGAGGACATAGACGACGTGCCGACCCTCTGGCCGAACATCGACAGCCAGCCCCAGAGCGCCTATTTCAGGGAGGGATACATGACGGACGGGGACGCGCTGGTCTTCGTCGCGGTCATAGACCAGGACACCGTGGGCTTCGACGGCCGGCTGCACGACTTCCAGTTCATGCTGCCCTATGGGCCGAATGAGAACTATTATGTCTACGCCCTCTTCAGCTGCAAGTGGTGCGGGGACGGGATATGCATGTTCGGTGAGGACTGTTTGAACTGCCCGGATGACTGCGGGGAGTGCGAGGCGGAGAAGCCCAAGACAAGGATACTTACCCCGGGCATGCCCATAACTCTCCCGCCACCGAAACCGGTGGTGAACCTGGAATTGAAGCTGGACAAGGATGTGTTCAAACTGGGCGAGAAGGTCAGCGGGACCATAACCGCGGAGTACACGGGGCAGGATGAGCTCCAGGCCAACATAGTGCTCTCCCTGCAGGGGACTCCCGTATGGAAAGAGCCTGTGCTTTTCAATCCCCCCTACTCTAGGCGAAAGCTCAGATTCTCCATAGACTTGCGAAACTCCGGCGGATACAACCTGGTGGCTTCGGTAGAAGGCATCAGCTATGAGATAAGGGGGAAGAGAGTGGACGAACAGAACTTCATACTCAGCATACCGGAGGAGGAGAAGGTCATCGAGAAGGAGATAGTGGTCGTGCCGTCGGGGGTGGCGGCATGCCAGGTGCTGGGAATACCCTGCATGGCGGTGATACTGGCCCTTTTGATGGTTGTGATATCCCTTTTCCTGCTGATAAAGAGGCCCAGGAAGAGGAAGCGCCACAGGCAGATAATGGACTGGATGTGGGCGATAAAGTACAACATAAAGAGGGATTAGGGCTCAACCTCGGTCGGCGGTCCGGGGATTGTTCTTTATCTCCATAGTGACCTCCCCGCAGACCGAGCATTTGCGGTCCTCTATCTCGGCCACGAACCTGAGCTTTACGTTCTCCGTCCTGCCCCTGAAAATCGGCGTGTGCATCGATATCGCGCCCTCGCGCTCCAGCTTCTTGGCCAGCTTCTCGACCAGCTCGAGCTCCAGCTCCAACATCTCAGCCAGCTCCCCCATCGGGATCTCGCCATGATGTTTCACCTTCGCCAGGACGTCGTCGATCTCAGTCTTGATGGTCTCCATATCGGGTTTATTCAAGCGTAGAAGAACAAAAACCTTATTTGAAAGAGAAGGTTCGATTACTCGCCTAGATACTGAAGATAAAGCGCCTTGGGTGGACACTAAAGCCCGCGGTAAGCCCTGGGCCTCTTGTCGATTTTCACTATGCCCAACAGCTTCTCAGAACGGTCGAGCTCGTAAAGGACCCTATAGTCTCCGACCCGGAGTCTGAACAGGTTCTCGGAGCCTTTAATCTTCTTGACGCCGCGGCTCGACGGGCCTTCACCCAAAGACTCGATTGCTCGCAGAATGCGAACAGTGACATCCTTCTCGCACTTGGCTAGGAATTTCTTCGCCTGGTTGGAATACTCGATGTCGAATTTCATAATCCCAGCTCTTTCTTCAAAGCGGCATGGGAGGTCAGAGTTCCTTCTGCTTTTTCTTTTTTGTAGGCCTCAAGGGCCTTGAAATCGTCGTAAGTGGTGAGTGTGTCTAAATCCTTCATGTAATCCCTTATGCTATCCAACTCCTTCCTCATCACTGCGAGATCCTTGTGTATTTGCAAAAGCGTTACATTCTCCATCGAACGTATCTAGACGAAAAATCAAGAAAAACCAGAAGATGTGTCAAATAAGTCTGATGTTGAAGAGAAAGCGCCTTGGGCAGGACTTGAACCTGCGACCTACTGGTTAACAGCCAGTTGCTCTACCAACTGAGCTACCAAGGCAAACGGCTCGTTCGCCGGGAATGCGCTCTGCCGCCAAAGTGGCGAGCTGAGCCCGGGGTTGTATGCTCGCCGGCCTGAATTCTTAACAGCTCGAGCAAGCGGCTATTTTGCTGAGAAATGAATAAAAGCTTACTGGGGCGGGCCTTCCTCCGGCGGCATCTCGGGGGCCGCGCCCACCGGTATCTCTATCATCCTGGTGTCGCCGCCGACCTCGTAGTATATCCTGAACACGCCGAAGGCCTGCTGCGTCTCGGCCATCTTGTTTATCACCGCGACCACCCGGTTGTCCATGGCCTCTACGGCACCTTCAAACTGCACATCCAGCATCTTGAAGCCGGCCGACTTGAGCATCTTCTCGACCTTGTCGATCTCTGATTTCGGGTCCATTTTTTGTGGTGTAAATAAGGTTTGGTTGAATAAAAAGCACCTATCGATTACGTCTCTTTGACTGGCCTCTAATGCTTCTCCTATGAACATCAGAGACTGCCCGTGCGCCAAGGATTCCTAGGTTCCAGCCCAGTCCGACTCCCGTAAAGACCAACTCCGCGGGATTGGTATGCACCGCGCCCAGTCCCATGACAGGGCGCCTAAGAAGCTGTTTTCCCGTGTCCGCTACGAAAGAGCCTCCTGCCATCGCGGCAGCGCTCTGGGTGTCCGAAATCCTTCTTCTCGTGCCCGGTATGCTTCTGTTGCGCAGCATCTGATGACCCAAGGTCTGCAGCGGGTCCTGATTGAACGCGCGTCTCCCCCCTCTGGCCCTGTCCCGCAAAAGAAGGAAATCCGTCCCTGCCTTAGCAGTCCTGAGGCCCATATAAGCGCTTAAGGCCATCCAGGGATGCCGGGCCAGTGTCCGCACCATAGCTTCAGCGTGCGGAGCTATCTGAGGATTCCTGCGCGCAGCCCAGAGGATAGCTGCGCTCGTGGCGGCGCCTGCCGCACTCAAGGCGGCTGACTTGCCGACGTTCTTGCCGGTCCTCCTGAGCCAGCGCATCCTGGCCTTTTTAACTACCCCAGGTTTCTCCTTCCTTTTCTCCTTGGATGCGCGCGGGGCTCCGAACCTTCCCTTTCGGGGAGTTGCCATTTTAATATGTAGCTGATTGAGGGTTAAAAACTATTTCGCCATCTTATAGCAGAACGGCTCCAGTTCCGTCAGCCCAAACTCTTCTTGAAAGTCATGGAGGTCCCTGTCGTTGGTCTCCCCGTCGAAGACGCGCAGCAAGAAGTCCTGCATGCAGTCGGGCAGGCTCTCCTCGCCCAGGGACTCGCTCCCCTCCCATATTATGGCGAACCCTCCGGGCTTCAAAACCCTCCTAATCTCGGAGAGAGCCCTTCCGTAGTCATCCCCCAAAAGGTGATGCAGGACATCAAACATGACCACACGGTCGAATCTGCCGTCCCCATAAGCCAGATCGGTCACACTGCATAAATCGAAATTGTCCCCCCCGGTCATCCGGAGCTTGTTTATGAACTTCTCGTTGACGTCTATGGCCTTGAGGTCGGTGCCAGCCTCCAGCAGGCGCTTGCTGAACTTCCCGGGCCCGCAGCCCACCTCCAGCACGCTAATTCCCTTGCCAAGCCGCAGATAGTCCACGGTCTTGCCCAGCCTCTCCTCATACCACTCCCCGTGGCGGAAGGCCATAAGGAGCCGGTAGAAGCGGTTGCTCTTGTAGGTCAGGGACTCCCCGGAGAGCAGGTAGAATCCGGCCGCTACCGGGAAGTAGAACGCGCCGAAGACAAGCGACGCGTAGAATATGTTGTCCTTGGCCATTATCCTAAGGCAGGAAATCCTCCCTGGATATCTTGTCGGGGAGGTACTTCTGGGCAACGAACTCCAGGGACTTGTTGGCCAGGGCCTGCTGCTCTATCCTGACCCCGCCCTTGAGCATCTTCTTGAGCTCCAGCTGCCACCGCTTGTCCTTGAACCAGGCGTAGCCCATCTCCTCTTTTATGCGCTTCTTGTCCAGATCCTTCAGCTCTTCCGTCACCTTCTCAAGGCCGTACTTCTCTATGTCGGTCATGGTCATCCCTATGAACTTGCACTCCGGCGTGCCCAGCTCGGAGCTGAGGTAGGCCAGGTTTATCGAGCCCATCTTTATGACCGAGTAGATGTAGTAGCCGTAGGGGTCGCCGTCCGTGAACACATATGTTGGCAGCTTGGCCTCTTTGTTCAGACGGTGTATCAGCCTCCTGACCCCGCGGGCGGCCTGCCCCTGGGTGGCGATTAAAATGGCGTTGTTCTTCTTGGAGAACTTCTCCTCCACCAGGCGCTCGTACATCGCCGCCGTCTCTATCACCAGGGCGAAATCCGCCTTTACGTCGGCGAACTCCAGCTCCTCGACGGTGGAGGGGATGCCGTAACCCCCTCTCCCCAGCTTGGCGCAGTTGATGGTGTCGCCGGCGTCCACTATCTTGATGTTGCCGTATAAGTAGCCCTTCCGGTCCGCAGTTAAATTCATCTGCTCCCTCAAGACATCCAGCGTTCGCTCCAAGTCCTCGATTATCGGGTCGCTTTCACTCTGATTTTCGAAAGTGTTCTCCTTGGTCTTGTCGATGGTGTGCTTGAGCTGGTAATAGACCTCCCTTATCGAGGCGTGCTTTCCGGACTCGACCAGTTTCCTGCATAAATTGGCTATCATGACCGTCTGCATGAACTTGCGGGCGTGGGATATGTTGAGGAACGAGCGCTTCATCTTCTTGTCGCCAAGGGTGAGGAGCATCTTCTCCTCGTCGAAATTGACGTTGCTAAGGCCCTTGCCCGGCATGATGATATGGGGGGGCTTGTTCTTGTCGACGCTCTCCTGTATCTCCTCGCCGAGCTTCTTTATCCTGGCTATTATCTCCTGCTCTTTCATCTTCACATGTAATCCGAGAGGTTACCGCTCTTCTCGTCCTCCAGGCTGTCCTCTTCAGCCTCGTCCTTCGCCCCTTCCTCTTCGGCATCTTCATCCGGCTCTTCGGGCACGCCGTTCCTCTCGGCCTCCCTCTCGGCCACCTTCTCCTTCAAATCGTCTATGGTCTCCCCCACGTGGTCCTCGACCAGCTTCACCCAGCTCTCTTCCAGCTTCTGTTCATCCTTCCCGGTCATCTGGGCCAGCGGGGGAGCTATCTCAGTGACGTATTTCAAGAGCTTGTCTCTTCTTGCTGTGTGCTCTTTGAGCTTCCTCCTGTGGGAGTGGAACCGCTTGAACTTCCTGCCCACGTCCATCAGAGCGTTCCTTATCTCCTGCACTATCTCGTCCAAATCCGCGACCGACTGCTTGCCGGCGCCGGTGTAGGGGATGTGGGTGGAGACCAGGTTTATGAAGATCGTGGCGGGCGAGTTGTCCAGGTCCTTGAGGCCGTAGCGCTTCCAGTCCACGCTGTTGGCGGCCTTGGTCAGCCCGCAGCCCCCCGCATCGAACAGCAGCGGCGCCCGGTTGGCGAACCTCATCACCTCGTTCCGCTGCTCGCCGCTGGACAGCTTCCTCCCGGCCTGGCCGCCATAGGCGAGCGCGACCTCCACCTGGAAGGCGTATCCCCCGCCGTAGACCGTCGGCTTTCTCTCTATGACTGACAAGAATTCAGGCGCCAAAATGCTCTGCATGGCCTTCTCTATGTTCTTCTCGCCGATGGGGCGGAGGCAGTCGGTCGCCGGGGCGAGGAAGTCCATCTTCTTGAACGCCTTGATTATCTTCTCCGCCTCGGCCCAGCCCAGCTTCTTGGGCTTCATGCCCAAATCGAAGTCCACATGCTCCTGCAGCTCCTTGGTCTTGGCCGCGCTGACCCTGGAGAACTCGGTCTGCAGCATGCTCTTTATGGTTCGGTTGCTGCTGTTCTTGGCTATGAGCACCAGGTCATCGACTATGACTCCCTTCGGATGAGGCTGCACCTCCTTGGGCGGCTTGGGTATGTCCGTTATGCTGCGCGGGAACTCCACCCTGGCCCC
Source organism: uncultured archaeon (assembly GCA_964540655.1). Lineage (GTDB taxonomy): Archaea > Altiarchaeota > Altiarchaeia > JAFGQM01 > JAFGQM01 > CAZQBY01. The sequence continues at coordinate 11,535 of CAZINR010000040.1, forward strand.
GGAAGGGTCGACATAGGTTATCTCGGCGTGGGGATTGGCTATCGCGGTCCGCCTCAGATACTCGTAAGGTCCCTGCTCTCCTGTGGAGAACTGGACGTCCTTGAACTTGGCGATGTATTCGACTCCCGTCTCCTCGGGGACCGGGTCTATCTTCTGCTGGTTGACGACGTCCGCCCGGTTCTTGCGGATGTCGATGTTCATCTCCACGTCCCATGCCTCTTTCCTGGTTACCGTGATTATCTCCACAGGCTTCCCGGTGGTCATCTGCGAGAACATCGTGACCCCAGCCACGCCTATCCCCTGCTGGCCCCTCAGCTGGATGTTGCGGTGGAACTTGGTCCCTGCCAGCATCTTGCCGAAGACGTCTGATATGTGCTTCTTGGGTATGCCGGGCCCGTTGTCCTTGGACTGGACGGTTATGGTCTCGCCGTCCTCATCCTGGTGGACCTTGACTCTTATGGCGGGCAGGACGTTGGCCTCCTCGCAGGCATCCAAGCTGTTGGTCGCCAGCTCATGGACTACCGTGGTCAGAGACTTTATCTTCCCGCTGTAGCCGAGCATCTGAGCGTTCTTGCGGAAGAACTCAGCTATGCTGTGCTCGCGCAGTTCCTTGAACAAGTCGTCACCCTTGGGCATGGACCGTTAGTTAAAGGCGTAAAGAATAAAAAGTTTAGGAGGGATTAGGGCCTCTTCTTGCTCCAAAACATTATCGGGACCAGGAGTATGTTGTGGATTATGGTCGTCATGACACCGACCAGCGCAGCCGCCGGGCCGAACACCTCCAGCCCGACCACCATGGCGAGGGTGCCGTTGCGGAAGCCGTTGCCGAAGGCCATGACGGTCCTGTCGCGCCGTGTCGCAAAATACCCCAATGCCAGGGTTATGCCGACATAAACCAAGGTCACCAAGGCAAGCCACCCCAGCTCCCAGACCCTTTCCGAGGCGCTGGATATGACACCCAGGATGACGAAGAAGATGGCAA
>CAZINR010000041.1:0-12023 GCA_964540655.1 uncultured archaeon
ACACTGGGGGCGAGCCGCCCGTCCAGGACGAGCCTCCCGAAGAGGAGCCGATGCCTGACCTGGATGTGCGCTCTTTTGACTTGGGTGCCGAAAGGATATTCGCTGGCGAGACCCTGACCGCGACCGCGACAGTCAGGAACCGAGGGGATGTCAATGTCACCAACGTGTCAATATCCCTGATGGTCGGCAGCTCGGTTGTAGGAACAAAGGTTCTGGATATGGCCATAGATGAGAACCTGGAACTGCAGTTCAACTGGACGCCCGATAACGAACAGGTTGGCGAGCAGACTTTGAGGGTCGTCTTGGACCCGGACGGCGAACTGGAAGAATCAAACGAGAACAACAACGAAGAGGAAGATGAGATAGAGGTTGAGGAGAAAGTGGTCGAGGACATCTCCGACCAGTTCGAGCTCCAGAGCACCGCCAATTTCAACATCCACTGGTACTCCGACAAGTTCAAGGTCCCGCCACAGGGGGGTGAGGACTACACCTATTTCGAACTGACTAGAGTCGACACCGAAACCTATTATCTCGACTTGGTCGTGCCGGGATTCAGGGCCACCAAGAGCAACCAGATATACGGCATTGAAATACCTGACCCGAGCGATTCCGGTTGGAACGGCAGGCGCTGCATCAAAAGGACACTAGGCTCCGAGGACTGCATATGGAACGGCCCCCAGATAAAGATAACCCTGGACTTCGACGGCAGCAGGCTGGTTGCCGAAGATGCGGCCGGGCAGGAGTCCAGAGCCACGACCTCCGACAACGATATAGAGGAAATAACACTGCAGGGGATAAAGACGGCCCGATGGCCGGAGGAGAACTTCAGGACCTGGAAGGGATACAACGCCCCGGAGCCTGACTCGCTGATTCCCCTGGAGTTCTACGAGGTAGACGGCCACACCATTTACATCCACCCGATGAGGTGGAACCCGAGGCAGCTTAGGGCTGAAGTGACGACTTGGCTGAGGTTCAGGATAACCACAGACTAAGCGCCATACAACTTCGAGAAACCCATGTGGTTGGCGATTATTGGCATCAAATCCAACCCTCTTATTCTATGCAGACCGCCCTTTGCGCAGGAGCGCTCGCCGAATTTCTTGACATCATCGATGAGTATGCCCGGCCCCGCCATTGTCAGCGGGACGGGTTCATAGGAGTGCTTCTTGAGCTCGCATGGTGTGGTGTGGTCGGCGGTGGCGACAACCAGGCCGTCGAAATCCATCAGTCCCCCAATAGCCTTGTCCATCCTCTCTATCATCTTGACTTTGAGCTTCGGCTTCCCGTCCTCCGCGGCGGAGTCTGTGGGCTTCAGGTGGACGAAGACGAAATCGTAATCCTCTACTATCTCCATCGCCTTTTCGGTTGCTTTGCTGAAATCGGAATCGTATTTCTCGGTCGCTCCCGGCACGTCCACGAGATCCATGCCCAGGAAAGCTCCGACCCCCCTGTATAAGCCACTTGCTATACAGGCGCATCTTATGTGATACAGCTCCTCCATAGTCGGAATCGGGACGTACTTCCCAGCGCTCCTGAACAGGAGGATGTTGGCGGGAAACTTGCCCTCTTTGACGCGCTTCTTGTTGGAATCCAGATCCTTGAGCTTTTCGTAGGAAATCTTCACCAGCTTGTTGAGGATATTGGCAGTCTTTCTGGCCTCCTTGGAATTGTCGAGAGGCTTGACCTTCTGGATTGGAAAACCAGTCTTCTTGGAGTCGTTGCCCGTGACCTTGTCGCTGATGCCCTTGCCACGGAGAACGAGGGCGGCCCGGTACCACGCCCCCGGCTTGAGGATTATCTCCACGCCATCTATTTTCATGCCGCTGAGAACTTTGCACAACTCCTCGGTGCTCTCTATTCTCCCTGCCCGGCGGTCCTTGACCATCATGTTCTCATCAACAGTCCCGGCATTGGCTCGGAAGGCGATGTCGCCGTGCTTAATGCGGACTCCCGCCCCACAGGCCTCGATAGGGCCTCTTCCGTGATAATGCTCGTGCGGATCCAGACCGAAGAGCGAGAGGTGTGCGGTGTCGCTGCCAGGGGTTATGCCCGGGCCGACCGTGTCCATTATGCCGCTTATCCCTTTTTTGGCTAGCTTGTCCAGATTGGGCGTTTTGGCGTGTTCGAGCGGGGTCTTGCCCTTGAACTCCCTTATCGGCCTGTCTCCCAGACCGTCCATTATGACGAGGATGGCTTTCATCTCTAATTTAAGGGCGGTTCTGATAAAAATAAATCTCACACAACCGGGAATTATGTCCCTTCCTTCCACTCGCTCAGATATGCCTTCTGCTCCTTGGTGAGCTGGTCTATGTTTATTCCCAGACTCTTGAGTTTGAGCCTTGCGATGCTCCTGTCAATCGCATCCGGTATCCTGTAAACCTTCGGCTCCAGCTTGCCCTTGTTCTTGACCAGATACTCGGTCGCAAGGGCTTGGTTGGCAAATGACATATCCATTATCTCGGCCGGATGCCCCTGCCCTGCGACTAGGTTGACCAGCCTTCCGTCGGCCAGCAGGTAGAGCCTCTTACCGTTTATCTTGAATTCCTCGACGTCTCTTCTTATCTCCCGCTTCTTGCCCTTCTCGAGATATCCCTTCTCTATCTCATTGTCGAAGTGTCCGGCGTTGGCCAGCATTGCGCCGTCCTTCATCAGCTTCATGTGCTCGCTTCGGATGACGTGCTTGTTTCCTGTGGCAGACACGAATATGTCCCCGATGCCAGCCGCTTCCTCCAGATTCATGACGCGGAACCCGTCCATATGTGCCTCAAGGGCTTTTATCTCGTCGACTTCCGTCACAATGACCTTGCATCCCATGCCTTTTGCTCGCATTGCGATGCCCTTCCCGCACCATCCGTAGCCGTTGACGACGAAGCTCTTGCCGGCGAGTATGAGGTTCGTGGCTGACAGAATCCCGTCGATGGTAGATTGCCCGGTCCCGTAGCGATTGTCGAACAGATGCTTTGTCAGGGCGTTGTTGACGTCCATCATCGGGTATTTCAGGATGCCCTCAGCCTCCATGGCTTTGAGCCTGTTTATCCCGGTAGTGGTCTCCTCGCATCCCCCTATGATGTTCTCGAGCAGCCCATGCTTGTCGGTGTGGACCAGCGAGACCAGATCGCATCCGTCATCTATGGTTATATTGGGTTTGAAAGCGAGCGTTTTGTCCATATTGCAGTAGTACTCATCCGTGGTCTCCCCTCTCCAGCAGAAGACCCCTATTCCCCCCTCCTCGGCCAGCGCGGCCGCGGCATCATCCTGCGTGGTCAGCGGATTGCAGCCGGTTATGGCGACCTCGGCCCCCCCATCCCTCAAAGTCATGGCCAGCGCGCAGGTCTTCGGCTCGACATGAAGGGCCATAGCGACTCTTACCCCCTCCAAAGGTTTTTCCTTCTTGAACCTTTCCCGAATGAGTCCGAGCACCGGCATGTGCTCGCTCGCCCATTCTATTTTTAGCCTGCCCTTCTCCGCGAGCTCTGGGAACTTGACATCCGATTCCATTTCCCTAAGTTAGCCGGTCCATTATCTTAAACTCGCCCTCTACCTGATGGCCCAGCATCACCCTCCGGCCGTTTATTATGCTCGTGTCCACATCGCTGCCGCTCATGGAATAGACGATGTTGCTGACGATATCGTTCATCGGGAGCAAATTTGGCTTGTCCAGGTTTACCACTATGATGTCTGCCAGCTTGCCCTCCTCTATCGAGCCTGCGTCTATGCCCAGCGCCCTTGCACCGTTGACCGTCGCCATGTCGAGCGCCCTCTGCGCCGGTATCAGTGTGGTGTCCCACTTCGCGTTCTTGTGCAAAAGCGCGGCCAGCTTCATCTCTTTGAACAAATCCAGGTTGTTGTTGGATGCGCAGCTGTCCGTGCCAAGAGTCACGTTGACTCCCCTCTCAAGCAGCTCCGGCACCGGACAAAGCCCGCCGCTCGCGAGTTTGAGGTTGGATGTGGGATTGTGCGAGGGACTCACACCCAGCTTTGCAAGGACGCCCATCTCCCTCTTGGTCAGCCAGACGCAGTGGGCTGCCGTCAGTCTATTGCTCAAGAAGCCCATTTCGTCTAACCACTCCACAGGCCTTTTCCCCTCGCGCTTGACATGGTCGTAGACTTCCTTCCTGGTTTCGGAGAGGTGGGTGTGGATGTTGACATCATATTTTTCAGCGAGATGCCTAGCGCGCGCATAGGTGTCCGCCGAAGTCACATAGACTCCCTGGACCCCTACCTCCGGAGCGATTAGGTTCGACTTATCCTTCCATCGCTTGACGAAGGCCTCGCAGTTCTTCACAGGGTCGCCCTTCTGGGTGGTCTTGTCTTTGTCGAGCACCGCCCAGGCGAGGTTCGCGCGCAATCCCAGCTCTTTCGCCGCCTTGGCGATTTCGTCCTCCCAGTAATACAAATCATTGAATGTTGTAGTGCCGAACTTTATCGACTCGAGACACCCGAGCAGTGCGCCCTCGTAGATATCCTTCTCAGTGAGCTTGGAGTCTATCTCGTGCGTCTTCTGGAGAAAATCCTCCAGCTTAATGTCGTCCGCCACGCCTCTGAGCTTCGTCATGGAGATGTGCGTGTGGGTGTTTATCAGCCCGGGCATCACAAGAGAGCGAGAGCAGTCTATGACCTCCTCCCCTTTCAGACCCTCCCCTATGCCGGTTATCCTGTTGCCCTCTACCAGGATATCCCTTTTCTCAAGAATACGCCTTTCAGAGTCCTGAGTGGCCAGGAACCTGCAGCCTTTAAGAAGCAATGACATGGTTTAATTAGCCAAGAATAGGACTTAAACGTTATTCTCCTCCCCTCCGGATCTCGCTGACCCTTCTCACCACGACGTCCGCGAAGAATATCAGCAGCGCGGCCAGCGTGAACCAGAGCTGAAGGTTCGTCTTTTTTATCTTCACCCCCGTGGACTCCGATATGGTGTACCCGGTAACCTCGTTTATCAGCGCGTCTATGCTCTCGGCAGGATATACTCCGCCGTTGGTTATGTTGCCCATGGCAGTCATCATATCCAGGTTGATGTTGAACCTCCCGTATTCCCGCGGATAGTTCACGGCCACCTCGCAAGAGCTCTCATCTGCAGATATTTGGACAAACCCTGGCGTGTCCGGTACAAAGGCCATATAATATCGCCGGTCGTCGATGCGGTTCAGCTCCCGGTTCTCACCATCCACGCTAAGCGCCGGATATTCTCGCTCCGAAGATACGATTATGGGGGCCTCCTCCCCCACCCTGGCTTCACTGCACTCCATATGGAAAGCCCCCCTCTCTTCCGGGTCGCCGATTATCCAGTTGACTGTTGACGATATTATCCTTGAGTTGCCCCCGGTATAAAGGCGATTGACCCATTCTCCGCCGTTGTCGACTGCCAGGCTAGCCACCCTGCCTAGCCCGAACCTCCATACCGCCAAGAGCGGCTTCAGGTCTCTGGTTGCCGCCAGGACCTGCGCGCTGGCCTTCCCGGACACCTTGTTGAAGCCGTCTATCGATACATTGATCGAGGTGAGGCCCTCCGTTATGAAGTGGTGGGTGTCTGTCAATATCATGGAGAATCTGCCTCCGTCCTCTTCTTCTCCATCCTCTAGGCCGCCGAAGAGTATCCTGACCCTGTCCGTTTCTCGCGGCTCGAAGTAGACTCCGTTACCGCGCATGGCGAGGCCCCGCATAAAGGAGACATCTGTGTCGAAGCCCACGCCTATCGTGTGTGTGGTGAAATCGTCGTTGGCCATATGGCCGGCTTCCTCGAATACCTGGACGGGGTAATTCGTCACACCGTCGGATATCAGTATCACGTATCTTGAGCCCTGGACAGTCCTGAGCATATCTCTCGCCTTTATGAGGCCCTCGAGCACATAAGTCCCCCCGCCGAACTGCAGCCTAGCTATCTTCTCCTCCAGCTGGCCCGTGTCCCCAGTCTTCCTTATGCTTTGTATGACATAGGCGTTGGAATTGAAGGCGACCACCCCGACATGCGCTTTGTCCGCCAGGTCTCTGACCATCTTGACCGCTATCGCCTTCTCCACATCTATCTTGCTGTTGCCCGACATGGAAACCCCGGTGGAGCCGGATATGTCTATCAGGATTACTACGTTTATCTGCTCCCCCTTTCGGTCGGGAACTTCACTGGATTTAACGGGCAGGAGGCTCTCGAAGGCACTCTCGTAATAGCCGCCGTTGTTATAGGAGTGGTTCCCCCCGACGACTAGGAGCCCGCCCCCGTCGGCAAGGAACTCCCGTATCCTGTCCGTCGAGCCTATGGAATCGGACGGTTGGTCATCTAGGATTATCGCATCATATTCACCGATATCGGAGGTGAGGCTTACCTCCACATCCACGTCGTACACCTCCCCCAAGACCTGGGACAGGGGCGACGATTCCGAAGAAGTCACCAGCAGTAACTTTGGTCTTTCCACCACCTCCACGACCTTGTTGAATATGTCATTCTGGGGAAACTCATCCGGGGAATCGGGGAATATTCTCGCCGTTATCCTATGGGGGCCCTTGGAATTGAAGACGTGCTCGAACGGGAACTCTTTCCTGGGGGTGTTCTGCAATACGGGGGTGTCCAGAACCTTCTCCTCATCTATGAAGACTCTCAGAGTATAGCTCGCCTCGCCGCCTATGCCGCCTATGGACACCTTCCCCGCATACTCCGAATTGACAGGCGCCTTATCCGAGCCGCCGATATCCTCTACATATACCTCACTCCCCTTCAGTTCCGGGACCACGGAGAAAATCCTGGCATTGGTCTCCGCCGCGAAAGCGGCCACGTCGAGGGCGTCCGCTCCACGGTTACTGTTGCCGTCGCTGGCAAGTATGACTACATTGTTCTTCAGGGATGAGCCCAGAATGCCCTGGTAGATTGCATCCCCCAATGCAGTATAATCCTGCGCGGAGAGGTTCCTCAGCTCCACCTTCGACACGCCGCCGGTGCCGGCCTCTATGGCGCTGGCTACTTCCCCGCCAGCAGAGCCGCCGTATATACGCATGCTCCCGGTGTGGTCGTCTATCACAAGTATCGAGGTAGTCTCCTGCATTATGCTCTCCTCCTTGGTGACGTGGGGCATCGCGAGCACCAGCAGCAGAACGGCCATCGCAGCAGAGCGCATGGCCATCAGGTGTAGATTCCCCCCCTTTCTCAAAACATCCCTGTTTACGAAAACGAACACGGCTATGGCGGGTATTATCAGCAGCAGGAAGACCGGGATTTCAAAGGATATCCCCAAGAAGCTGACAATCATCATAGCGAGCCCCTCCTTTTATAATAGAGCCATTCAACCATGATCAGGGCCAGACCCGCCAAGGCAAGGGTCCAGAACAGCTCTCTCGGCACCTCTTCCGTTATGGTAGTCTCCCGGTACCTGTCCAGGATCTCCTTAGAAGCCGCTTCGATGCGGTAGGTTATGTCAGATTCGTCCTCATCCAGCAGGCTTGCGGAGAACACCCTGCTGGTCCCTTCCATCTCATAGAAGCCCGCCTGGTCCAGGAGGACGTCTGTCCCCTCGACCACCTCCCCGGAGGGTTTCCTCACTCGGACGGCCTCCTGAATGAGCACGGGGAGCTGCTCTCCTGCCCTGAAGTTGACCACGTTGCTCACCGACTCGTCGCGGTTTATCCATTGCAGCATACCGTGCCAGAATATGGGGAAGGAGGGCTTGAGGTGGAAGTCGCTCGAGTTAGACGAGATTCCCAGGTATGCCACCTTCCCGGCGCCCACGTCCCAGAGGGAGAGTATAGGGCTGCCCCCGAACCTGACGAGGGTTATAGAGCCGACCTTGTCCTCAGCCTCTATGTATCTTCGCATCTGGATTCCCTCTGCGTCAACCTCTCGGAGTATGGGATGGTCGAATATGACCTGCGGATTGCCGCTGGAATGGACTACCCTCAGGGGGTCTACCGGCAGCAGGTCAGCCAGCAGCTCGCTCGGGACCGAGGCGAGGTCTTCGAAACCCATGGCGACCAAATGCCCGCCGCCCTCGACGAATTCCCTCAACTCGGCAAATGTGCCCGCAAGCACGTTCTGCGCCGCCGCGCCCTGGAAAATCACGGTGTCGTAAGAGCCATACTCCTGCGGATATATCGGGGGATACATCTCGTCTATCGCTACTCCCTCCATGGCTTCCAGCGCATACCTCACGTGCTTATCACTGCCCTTTTCTCTCAAAAGCAGGACGTTTATGTCAACGGCCTCTCCGATTACTGCATAAACTTTGTCGTCAACTGCCAGATCCCCCCCGGGAGCGATCGAAACGACTGCCCTGTGCTCAGCGGCACTGCAGTCTGCCGATAGCTTGAAGGCTCCGGAGGACATTGGCCGAATGTCAACGCTTCTAGAGCCCGCGTTCCTGCCGTCGAGAGACAACTGGAGCTGGACGTTTCTTTCGGCAGCATCGTAATTCTTGACCAAAACCTCCACATGGCAGCCGTTCAAATTTCTGCCGCTCCTGGCGTCCACTATGGCGATGTTGGAGGAACCGCCCTCCACCCGTATGAACTCAGTCCCTATGCCCTTCGCGAAGGCCTGCTTTTGCGCGGCCAGAGGGTCTACGCCGCGGTAATGGGAAAAATCGGATATGACATATATCCTCTTGTCCACCTCGGAATCTTCTACGAGGTCCGATGCGAGCAGTATGGCGCCCCCCAGTCCGGACGGGGATGCGCCCGGCCCTATTCCGCCCAGAAGGTCGCGGGCCCTGGATTTGCCCCCCCTCCTCAGGATTACCACCGGTATATTGCCTGCAAGGACTATGGAGACCTTGTCCCCGGCACCGAGCCCTTCGACTATGGAAAGGGCCGTCTGCCTAGCCTGCTCGAACCTCTCTCCGGCTTGCATCGAAGCGGACACGTCCAGGACTATGGCGACGTCCTCCCTGACCCTTTTAGTTTCCTCCGCCACATAGAACGGGTTGGCCATCGCGGCCACAAGCAGCGATATGGCGAGCAGTTGCAGTATAAGGAGCGGGTCCCGGACTATCTTCTTCAGGAACGAGCGGAATCTCTTCCTCTGCTCCATGTCCATGATGAACATCAAAGACGGTATCCGCAGGTCTTTCGGTTTTGGCCTTAGCAGGTAGAGTATTATTATCGGGACTAGCAGCGCGAGAAAATATAGCGCCCACTGATTTATGAACTCCACCATTATAGCCTGTGCCCCCTTGTGGTCAGATGAGTTATCTTGAAGAACATCTCGAATATGGGCTCGTCCGTCGCTATTGAGAAGAAGTCGGCCCCGACAGAGTCGCATACCCCTCTGACCTTCTCGATATGGGATATGAACCTCACCGCATAGTCCCTCCTCATCTTGGGTGTGAAGAATATCTTCTTCATTTGGTCGGTTTCCAGGTCATAGAGCTTGACGTCCCCCTGCCAGTCCAGCTTCTTCTCGGCCGGGTCGGCCACATGGATTACCAGCAGGTTCTTCGCCTTCTTGGCCAGGTGCATCAAGCCTTTCCTTATGCTGCCCATAGGCTCCAAGAAGTCGGAAACCACAATGCAAAGGGATCTGGTCTTTATCAGGTTCTCGTACTTCTCGCTGACCTTTTCCAGCTCGGTCAGCCCGCCCAGCTTCTGGCTGTTGAGGAGGTCTATCGCGGTGAAGAACTGCTTCTTGCCCCTCTTGGGCTGCATGACGTCCTTCAGCTCAGTGGAGTATGTGCTGATGGCGAACTTCTCGTTCTCTTTTGTGACAAGATAGGCGAATCCCACTGCCAGCATGGAGGCGAAGTCGAACTTGGAGTATTTCCCCGTCTTGAAGTTCATGCTGTTGCTGGCGTCCACGAGGATGTGGGTGGTCAGGCTCTTCTCCTCCTCGAAGCGCTTGATGAACAGCTTTTCCGTCCTTCCATAGACCTTCCAGTCCACGAACTTCAGATCGTCGCCTGGGTAGTATTCGCGGTGGTCTATGGGCTCTATGCCCCGTCCCTGCTTTATGGAGCGTTTGCCCCCGGCGTAGCTGCTGACTATCTTCTTCTTGGCCAGGAGGTCGAGCTTCTTGAGCTGCTTGATGAACTCTAGGTCTATCATCCCGTTAGTTTAAGGGGATTGGGTTAAAATTCGCCACTATCCCGCCGCGCCCCAGACACTTCCTTCCTCTTTATGAGAGATCCCTCCGTAAGCCGGTTCCCAGTCTATAGAGACTACGGACTCGAAGCGGTCGCCGGGCGAGAGGCCCGCGCATCCGTCAGTGGCCCCGTGGTCGCAGGTGAAGGTGGCTGATATGTCCACTTCAAAATCACTTGTATAAAAGACTCCTTCATAAACGCAGCCATCGGTCGGCGGCGTGACTATTATCTTTATACCCGCCATGCTCATCCATTGCACTCGAACGATGCCCGTGCTGGCCTTGCAGGACCACTCTCGGGGCCTCACGCTGCCGAATCCGCTGGACCCGTCATAAACACCCGGACCCGGATCGAATATGTCCATCTGCCAGATTATCGTGTCCGCGACGATTTGACAATAAGAGGACTCGACACCCGTCTCGTAGTCGGAGATGTCATCCTTGTCGTCCGGATCGACATATATCGAGAGCTTGTCGCATTCCGCCAGCTCGCCCCCGCTTATCTCTATCAGACAGCGCTCCTGCCCGCCCCTCATTACCGGGCCCGTTGCACTCATCCTGACATCCGTCCCCTCTATAGAGCTCTCATCCTGCGGGCATTCTATGGTGAAACTGGCTGTTCCTGATCCGTTTTCTCTCCCCTCTTTTTCGCTGGGTGAGCCACTGAAGAATAAGAAGTAGACGGCCACCAGCAATATGACCAATATAATTGCCATAATGAGATTCCCTTTGCCCATCATTTCACCTCGTCGATTATCATCTGCGTCACTTCATCGGGAGAGATGCCCTCCCTCTCAGATTCGAAGTTGAGTATCATGCGGTGCCGGAGGACCGGGAGCGCCATAGCGTGCACGTCCTCCTTGCTCACGAAGTTGTTGCCCTGAAGCAAAGCGCGCGCTTTGGAAGCAAGAACGATTCCTATTCCGGCTCTTGAGGAAGCCCCATAATCAAGATACTTGTTGGCTATGTCATTGCCCTTGCCCGGCCGGGTGGTCACGACTATTCGCATGACGTACTCCCGCATGTCGTTGGCGATGGGCATCATCCTCACCAGCCTGCCCATGTCCATCAATATCTCCCTGTTCAGGACCTTCTGGACCGGCGGGACGTCTTCACCCGTGTAGAGGTCCACCACCCTGTTCTCGTCCTTGAACTCGGGATACTCTACCATGAGCTTGAGAAGGAACCGGTCCAGTTGAGCTTCTGGCAGCGGGTAAGTCCCCTCCATCTCTATCGGGTTCTGGGTGGCCAAGACGAAGAACGGCAGCTCCAGCGAGAAGGTCTTGTTCCCGACGGTCACTTGCTTCTCCTGCATGGCCTCAAGCAGCGCGGACTGCGTCTTTGGGGTGGTCCTGTTTATCTCGTCAGCGAGAAGGATGTTGGAGAACACGGGCCCCTCCTGGAACTGGAAGCTCTTCTCCCCGGTCTTGGGCTCCTCCTGTATGACATAGGTTCCCGTTATGTCGGAGGGCATCAAATCGGGGGTGCACTGTATCCGATTGAACTTCAAATCGAGTATCTCGGCGAGGGTGCGTATCATCATGGTCTTCCCCAGGCCAGGATACCCCTCTAACAGGGCGTGGTTGCCGGTTATTATGGAGATGATCATCTCCTCGATTACCTCGTCCTGCCCTATTATGCGCTTCCGCATGTTCTCCATGACCTTCTCGAAAATAGCCTTGGTCTTCCTGTAGGTGTCCGCTTCTGCCATCGCTTAACTAACTGATGCGTTTATATAAATTATTCTTCGGTGAGGCGCTCGAAATATCTCCTGACCACACCCTCCAGCTCCACCGGGATGTTCTCAGCATAGGATTCTGCGATTGTCGCTTGTATAAGCCCCCCCTCAACGCCTGCTGCTTCTCCCTCGCCCGACTCCATGTCGAAATCGCCGTACTCCCCATACTCCGGATGTATCTCCATCTCCATGTCCCTCCCCTCTATCTGCGCTATGGATTCGTCTCCGTAT
>CAZINR010000042.1:0-612 GCA_964540655.1 uncultured archaeon
CGAGGGTCCGACGAGGTCGGACGCCTCTTCGTTGGCGGCGAGAATCCGCCCGGTGACCGCGGCCGACCAGGCGTCGTCGTCGAGCCTGCCGTCGAAGGCGGGCATGGTATCGACGCGGGGAATCCAGAGGATCTTGCGGAACAGGCCCTCGATCTCCTCGGCCCGCTTTTTTTCCGGGATGAGCTGCTGTATCATGGGATCCGGCCCCATAGGCACGACGGGCTTTTTCGTTTCTTCCTCATCCCCCCCCACCCCCTGCTCATCCAGGACCTTTTTAGCCTTTTTTATAAGGTGATGTATCTCCCGGCCGGAGAGACCGAAGTCCGTCAACTGCTCTCTTACTTCATCGTCGCTCATACCGTCCTCATACAGTTTCGCGACTAGTTCTTCAGGTTTGGAGCCACTCATCTTTTTTAGTGAACTGGCTATAATTATGCGTCTGTTTATTAAAATGGTGTCCAAGAGCGTATGGAACCTGCCGGGGGGGCCGTGGGAAAGGCTCTTTGGCGGGATATGGAACCAGTTCAATGTGGCGGTCTACGAGAACGAGGACAAGGTCCTCCTCACCACCATCTTCCCCAAGTCCGGCGAGGTCAGCTGGATAATGATAAG
>CAZINR010000042.1:622-12020 GCA_964540655.1 uncultured archaeon
AAGGGTCGACAAGATACTGATCGTCCCCCGAGGTATCGAGAAGATAGAAGGCCAGCTGCAGGAGATGAACATACACCTGCTCAAGCAGCAGCTGCCCGACCGCAACATAACCTACCTCATACTGCTCAATCCCCCGACTACCGTCGAGTTCGGCAGCAGGGAGATAGGCTCTATGGTCTTTCAGAAGGTCATGAAGCTGAAGGAGAAGGCCGACCGGGTCAAAAAAGTAGCCAAACAGGAGGGCGTTGAGGTGATAGACCTCAAGGATGCCTCTTACAAAGAATCGGCGAGCATAATGGGGAACCCCACGATACTGCTTAGTTTATTGAGCATAGCTCCCGAAGGGGAAGAGCCGAAGAAGGAGAAACTCAAGGAGTTCGCGATCGGCAAGAGCAAAGAGGGGCTGCTGAACGTGAAGGAGGACATCTTCGAGCGCTACGCGTCGGTCAAGAAGGGGACCGAGGAAGAGCGGAATTATCTGGCCCAGGTCATCCTAGAGTACGCGATAATAGACGCTTCCCCCATACCCGTCATACTGGACTTCAGCAGATGCCCGCTGAAGCTGGACAAGGCCAACCCCTACCCCTACGATTATGCCGAATACGGGCTCAAGAGCCATAACGTGGGGTTCTCTCTGGAGAGTTACGATTTGTCGAAGGAGAGCCCGGACATGAAGATAAACCTCAACCAGGCGAGCCCTCAGTTTTTGTGGAAGCTCTTCGGCCTGGGGACCGATGACGCGTCCACCCTGATATTGCAGGCGGCCAGCCAGATGCAGAAGGGAGGCAGGATGGACGGCATAGACAGCATCGCAGAGGAAATAAAGAAGCCGTCCGGCGCGTCCGACGGCGTGGCGGTGTCAAGGGCCCTGCGCATGCTGCGCACCCTCAAGAACGTCTATGGTGATGTGTTCTCCGGCAAATCCAACACCAGAGAGATAATATACAAATGGATAAAAGACAACGCCAGCGTGTATGTGAGGCTCTCCGGTCTGGACGACCGAAGGAGGCTTGCCTTCATGCTCTACCTGCTGGATTCCATTGAGGGGCTGAAGGTCTCCGGTTCCCTTTCGGAGATAGAGGAAAAAAGGATAGAAAGGATACTTCTCTCGGTAATAGGTTTCGACTGGTTCGGAAAGGGCCTCATGCAGTCGGAGATAATCAACAAGATGGTGGCCAACCACCCCGGCGGCCTCTTCGTGATCGAGAACGAGCTGCCCATGCAAATCGAGAGCAGGGTTGCGTACCGCTTCCACATAACAGGGCCGAGAAAGGCCAAGCTCTACATAGGGGGGAGGGGCAAGGAGTTCGAGGCCAGGCCGCTGCTGAGCTGCCCCCCCTAGGCAACATATGGTTTCAAGGACAATAAAATTCCGCGGGAATTTCGCCGAGTTTTAATACTTTTATACTTAGCCTCATTAACATCTCAAAATGACCACGTGTCCAGAATGCGGGAGTTCCTTAGAGTTTGCAGAGGGTTGTAAAATGTGCAGGGGTTGCGGCTGGTCTGCGTGTGGCTGATGCGTGGCTGATTCTACTTCTTTTTAACCCGTTCTTCGAATCCCTTTTCCTTTATCGTGCTATAGTCGTGTCCAGAGTCGCTGGAGTAAATGGCCAGGAACTTCAGCTGGGAATCGCCGGTGTTGATGGCCCTGTGGGCGTGGTCCTTGGGCACGTATGATATCTTCCCCGGCTGCAGCGGGAGCTTCTTGGCCTTCCCTTTCCTGTCCTGCAGTAGCAGAATGCCCTCGCCCTCCAGCCCAAGGTAGAGCTCGGCAGTGGGCTTGGTGTGAAAGTGCCCCTTCGTCATGTAGTATTCACCGCCTATGTCCCCGGGATTGATGACTGTGACTGCGTATGAGAGGTTGCCCGGGCCCTCTGATTCATGCGCATATACCGC
Source organism: uncultured archaeon (assembly GCA_964540655.1). GTDB lineage: Archaea > Altiarchaeota > Altiarchaeia > JAFGQM01 > JAFGQM01 > CAZQBY01. Next base: position 2,522 of record CAZINR010000042.1, read on the forward strand.
GTATATGGTGGGATCGTAGAGCTGCAGAGTGCGGGTTGCCATTCTCTGATCTGCGTAAAAATCTTTCATATCGCTGAGCTTCCTCACAGTCTTCTTGTTCTCTTCGAAAGTCAGGCGGAAATCGTCCAGCTGCAAATCCATGGGCTAATTTAGGTTATGGCCTTAAAAAAGGAGATTTACAGCTTCGATAGGAGGCAATCGCATGTGTCAAAATAACACTCGCATATGCGAGGGTTGAACCCGGAAGCTTATTCCTTCTTCTTGCCCCTTTCGACCTTCATGCCCAGTTGGACTATGCCGGTCCCCACGGGCGGCGGCTTGCCGACGATTATGCTCTCGGCCACGCCGGTCAGCGAGTCCTCCTCCCCCTTCAATGAGGCGTTCAGAAGGTGCTTGGTGGTCTCCTCGAATGCGGCCTTGGCTATGACGGAGGTCTTGGAGCCCGATATGCCGTGCCTGCCTATGGCGCTTATCTCGCCGGTAAGGGTCATCATGTCGGCCACGAGCATGAGGTGGCGTATGTCGACAGTGAGGTTCTGCTCGTCCAGTACCCTCTTGGCCTCCTGGACTATTGAGGCGCGGGCGGCCTCTATGCCGAAGAACTTGTATATCTCCTGGATGTTGTTGGAATAGATGTTGTTCTTCTCCACCCCCTTCATCCTGTAGATGTCCTTGATGTTGGAGCCCTCGGTGTAGATGATGAACTGGCCGTCTTCCTGCTTTATCAGTATCCTGCTTATCCCCTTGACGCCGGCCAGCTTGGTCTTTGCTATCTTCTTCCTTATCTTAGCCAGGTCAGCTATGCTCTTCCTCTTGGATGCGACCTTGAAGCCGTCCTTCGTCTTGGCATGTTCTCCCAGCTTCTTGCCGAACTTCACTAGGCTCTTCTCGACATCCTCCTTGTACATCGGATCGTCCAGGGTTATAACGACCACCATGTCGCTGATGTCGTTCCTCAATGAAGCCACATCCTCGACGACGACCTCCCTCATCCTCTTGGCTATCTGCTCGGCGTCCTTGAGCGTCTTGACCTTCTCCCTGTCGAGGGGAATCCTCATTATCATGTTGCTGGGCTCTTTTTTGGCGTCCACGACCTCGATGAGTCGTGGCAGGCCCTGCGGGACGGCCACCTCGGCTACACCCGCATAGTGGAAAGTTCTCATGGTCATCTGGGTGCCGGGCTCTCCTATGCTCTGGGCTGCTATAGTCCCGACAGCCTCGCCCGGGGCCACTCTGCAAGACTCATACACCGCTATAGCATGGTCGACTATCGACTTCAGCTCTTTCTTGTCCTTGACCTTGCCGATCTTTTCAGTAAGCCTGTCCATCAGCAGGGGCGGCAATACCTCCGCGGCCCTCTTCAGCTCCTTTTCTAAGGTTTCTTTCTCCATCTTATTCCCCGCTGAACTCCTCATAATCTATCATCCCCACCTCGTCGTCGAACTCCTCCTGCTTCTCGTACTCGGGAACCCTGCTTTCAGAGACCTCTTCCTCGACTATGGGGACCTCCCCGTTGTAAGTCCTGGAGACGTCGGCGCCGTCCTCTCCGTAGTGGAACTGGACGATGGTCCCGCCGGAGTCCTTGACAGTGTAGTTGTCGTGGACTATCAAATCCTGCAAAGCGTTTATGAGCCTCCTTTGCAGATAACCGCTTCTTGCCGTCCTTATGGCCGTGTCGACCAGTCCTTCCCGCCCGCCCATGGCGTGGAAGAAGTATTCAGTCGGTGTTAGCCCTTTCTTGAAGGAGTCCCGCACGAAGCCCTTGGATTCGGGAGAGAGCTCCCCCTTCTGGAAATGCGATGTGGTCCGGTCTATGAATCCCCTGTTTATGCGCTCGCCCCTGACGGCCTGCTGGCCCACCGAGCCGCATATCTGCGTCAGGTTGAGCATCGAGCCCCTGGCGCCGGAGCGGGCCATGACGACGGCATGGTTGTCCAAGCCCAGATACTTGCCGGCTATCTCACCGCTCTTGTCCCTGCTCTCGCCCAGTATGCCCATTATGTAGTTCTCCAGACTCTCCTCGGCGGTCTTTCCGGGTATCAGCTCCAGCTTCTTTTGCTTGTATTTCTCGATGAGCTTCTCCGTCTCCGTGACCGCTTTGTTGAGGTTCTTCTCTATTTCCCTCAGCGCCGGTTCGGGCAGATCGGAGTCGGCTATCGATGAGGTGAATCCGAAGAAGGTTATCGCCGACGCACCCAGGCGGGCGGTCGCGTCTATGAACTCTCTCCCCTTCTTGTTGCCGTACTTCGCGACTATGTTGTGCAGAAGGACTCCTCCCACGCCCTCGGCGTCTATGGCCCCCTTGGCCAGCTTGCCGTCCTTTATCATCACGTTGGCCTGCCGCTCTATGGACTTCTTGAGCTTCTTCTCGTCGTCCGGTATGATGGCCAGGTATTTCTTGAGCTTGTTGCGATAACTGATGGAGAAATCCTTCGGCAGGAGAATGGAGAATACGTCCTTGCCGCTGAAGGTCTTCTTCTTCCAGTCAAGCCTTTCCTCGTACTCCTCCAGCTTTGCCATCCCCACGAGCATCGAGGCCTGCTCCCTTGTCAGCTTCACACCGTCTCGGGTCAGCAGGAACATGCCGCTCACGTGGTCGTGCTTGCCGCTTATTATCGGGCCGCCGTACCTGGTGGAGATTATTGCCTTCTCCGCGTCCATCAGCTCGCTGACCTCGGCCGCTGCCTCCGGGTTCTGAGGCACGTGGAGGTTCATCTCGTCGCCGTCGAAGTCAGCATTGTATGGCGTCGTCACAGTGGTGTTTATCCTGAAGGTCTTGTAGGGGAGTATCTTGGCCCGGTGGCCCATCATGGACATTCTGTGCAGGGACGGCTGCCGGTTGAATATGACGAAGTCGCCGTCCATCAGCTGGCGCTCCACTATGTCGCCGTCCTCGAGCCCCTCCAGGACGAGTTCCTTGTTCTCGTCCATTATCCTTATGCGCCTGGTCTCGGTCTTGAAGATGTACTTGGCGCAGGGGTAATCGGGGGAATTCTTGATAAGCTTGACCAGCCAGTCCCTGTTGAACTTGGTCACCCTTTCCGGTATGGTCAGCTCCTCGGCCACGGCCTGCGGCACTCCGACCTCGTTGAGGCTGAGGTTCGGGTCCGGGGATATCGGCGTCCTTGCCGAGAAGTTGACTCTTTTCCCTGATAGGTTGTGCCTGAACCGGCCCTCCTTGCCCTTGAGCCGTTGGGTTATGGTCTTCAGCGGCCTGCCGCTCCGGTGCCTGGCTGGAGGTATGCCGGTTATCTCATTGTCGAAATAGGTGGCTATGTGATACTGCAGCAGGTCCCATGTGTCCTCTATGGAAAGCTGCGGCGCCCCCCCTTCTATGTTCTCATAGAGTCTCTGGTTTATCCTGACTATGTCCCCGAGCTTGTGGGTAAGATCGTCCTCGCTTCGGTCTCCGCTCTCCAGAGTTATCGACGGCCTCACTGTCACCGGGGCCACCGGGAGCACCTGCAGGACGAACCATTCGGGTCGCGCGCTCTCCGGGTCCAGCCCGACCAGGAACAAATCGCTGTTAAGCACCAGCTCAAAGCGGTTGCGTATCTCGGTAGGCCAGAGCCTCCTGCGGTCCTCGAAATAGTAGTAGGGCTTCTCCCACTTTATCTCGCCCTGGCGCTCCTTGCAGTGAGGGCAAACCTTCTTGTTGCGCGCTTTTTGATAAGCCTCTTTCTCTATCATGGTGCCGTAGACGAAGCTCATCTTCTCGACCTTCTCACGGTACTTGGAGATGTCGTCCTCCTCCAGCATAACCCTGCCGCACTTCCTGCAGGTCATGGCCAGTATCTGGTAGACCTTCTTGGAATATCCCACGTGGACCACGGGCCTTATGAGCTCTATCTTGCCGAAGTGCCCCTTGCAGCCCTTTATCTTCCCGCCGCAGGTTTTGCACCGGAGGCCGGGGTCGATGACTCCCATCCGCAGGTCCATAAGACCATTCTTGATTGGGAGGCCGTCCTCGTTGTAGGTGTCGGGCACCTCTACCGTCGCCACGGCAATCTGCCGCACCCTCTCGGGCGAGAAGACCCGGAACTTCAGCTTTTTAATCTCTTTTCTGGCAATCATTTCCTCTTCTTGTCTCCGGTTAATATGGATGTGGATATGCACATGGACTTTATCTCGTCCAGCAGCAGCTTGAATGCGTGCGGCACCTGAACCAGCACCGGGCTCACCTCGCCGCAGACCGGGCAGGTGTACTTGCCTCCTGTGGAATCGCTTATCGCCTCTTCGCCGCACTCGGGGCAGACCAGTATCTCGGATTTGTCTGACTCCTCGACCATCCTCTCCCTAAGCAGCAACGAGGCGCCGTGTCCTATGAGGCAGTCACGCTCCATCTCCCCGAACCTCAACCCGCCCTCGTTTGCCCTGCCCTCGGTCGGCTGGTGAGTGAGCAAAGTGACCGGGCCCCTTGACCTGGCGTGCATCTTGCCCGCCGCCATGTGGTGCAGTTTCTGATAGTAAATGGGCGCTATGTAAATCTCGCAGTCGAATCTCTTGCCCGTCTTTCCGTCGTACATGGCCTCCTTGCCACTCGGATGGAAACCCATCTTCTTGAGCGCAGTCCGCAAATCCTCCTCTTTCTCTCCCTTGAAGACCGTGCCGTCTATCTGCCGGCCCTCCATTGCGCCGGCCTTGCCGCCCACCATCTCAAGCAGGTGGCCTACCGTCATTCTAGAGGGTATGGCATGCGGATTGATTATCAGATCCGGGACTACGCCCTTATCTGTGAAGGGCATGTCCTCGTGCCTTACCAGAAGACCTGTAACTCCCTTCTGCCCGTGCCTAGAAGCGAACTTGTCGCCCAGCTCGGGGTATCTCGATTTCCTGACCCTGACCTTGACCAGCCGGTTTCCGTTGTCCAGGACCGTCATGATGACCTGGTCGACGATTCCCGACTCCCTCGGCCTGACCGTTAAGGATGATTCCCGCCTCTTGTCTCCTAGAAGACCGAACTCGCCGATCTCCTCGAGGAAGCGCGGCGGGGATGATTTTCCGACCAGGACGTCCGACGGGCCGACCTTCACGCCCGGATCGACTACGCCCTTGTCGTCCAGGTGCCTGTAAGCCTCTTCGCCCCTGTACCCCTCGACTTCCTCGGTCAAGTTTTCGAATCGGTCCTTCTGCCCGCCCGGATATCGCTTCTCCTCTATTTCATAAGTGCGGAAGAAGGTCGAGATGCCGAGGCCCCGGTCTATCGAGGACTGGTTGAATATGAGAGCATCCTCAAGGTTATACCCCTCATAGCTCATTATCGCCACCACAAAGTTCTGCCCGCTGGGAAGGCTCTCGTATTCGGATATCTTCATGCCGTGGGTAGTGACCATGGGTTTCTGGGCGTAGTGCAGCAAGTTGGCCCTGGTGTCCGTCCTTGAGACGAAGTTGGTGGCATAGTAGCCCAGGGACTGCTTGCTCATGGCCGCGCCCATGGTTATTCTCGGCGAAGAGTTGTATTCGGAATAAGGTATTATGGATGCTCCGACACCCACTATCAAAGACGGGTCCAGCTCCAGATGTGTGTGGTCTCCCGTGAGCTCTGTCATACCGACGGCGGTGTAGGCGTTCTCTTCCTCGAGAGAGTCTATGTATTCGACCTTGCCCTCCTGGACGAACTTCTCTATCCCCATCTCGCCCCTGAGTACCTTGTCCATCTCCGACTTGCTCACCAGCGTCTTGCCCTTCTCCACTATGGCCAACGGCCTCTGGACCCTGCCCTTGTCGCAGAATATCTGTATCTCCTTGTTGTCTTCGAACACGCCGACGTTTACGTCAGTGGACAGCTTCCCCTGCCTCCTCAGGCTCTTTATCTTCGAGGTGACCTTCTCCGGCTTGTCCACGAAGCCTATTATCTTGCCGTTGACCTCTATGACGTACTTGCCGGAATCGACGTTGAACTCCTCGAGCACCGCTTCTATCTTCTTGGGGTCCTGCTCGCGGGTTATCTTAGCCGAGAGGGCAAGGTTCTTCACCAGCCCGCAGTTCTGGCCCTCCGGAGTCTCGCACGGGCAGAATCTGCCCCAGTGGGTCCCGTGGAGGTCTCTGGCCTCGAAGTGGGGATGAGTCCTGGAAAGTGTGGATGTGACGCGCCTCAAGTGGGCGAGCACCGCTATGTAGTTCGTGCGGTCCAGTATCTGGGATATGCCGGTCCTCCCGCCGGGCCAGTTGCCCGTGGCCAGGGAGTACATGACCCTTTTGGTGAACACTTCCGGGCGAACAGCGCGTCTAAGGTCTATCTTCTTGCGCCTTGCGTAGTTCTTCTCCGTTTGATATTTAATGTCTTTGACCAGGGCGCCGAAGGCGGTCCTGAAGAGCTCCTCCATCATGTCGCCGGCTATCTTGAGGCGCTTGTTCATGTAGTGGTCCTTGTCGTCAACCTCCCGTGTGCCCAGATCTATCTCAATCGCCCTCTTGGCCATGCGGGTCAGGAACACGCCCTTCCTCTTGCGCAGCTCGCTCTCGTTGCCGATATGCGGCAATAGGAACAGATCCAGCACCTGCTGCGCGCGGGTCACCTGTATCTCCCTCCTCTGGCCGACCGCCACGCGGACGCCGATGTACTCGAGGGCCTCCTGCTCGCTCTTGACCTTGCACAGCTCCAGGTTGACCTTCATTTCGGGCTTCTCCTCGTCCTCGAACAAGTCGAGTATCTGGTCGTCGTTCAGGCCCAAAGCGCGCAGTACGACAGAAAGCGGTAGGATGCGCGGCAGCCCAGGGAACGAGACGTAGAGCGTCTCGCCGCTCCTCATCTCCTTTCTCGTGACTGCTATCCGGCTTCTGAAGCCTTGGCGGGTGGAGAAGACCTTGACTGTTATGTTCTCCTTGCCGGCTATCTCATCCACACTGGTTATGATGGTGTTGGGGGCCAGGTCTTCCAGTATTATGACGACCCTCTCCCTGCCGTTGATTATGAAGTATCCGCCGAAGTCCTTGGGGTCCTCGCCCAGCTCGGCCAGGTCCTGCTCGTTGAGACCGCTGAGCCAGCAGAAGTCGGACTTGGCCATTATCGGGAACTCGCCTATGACAGCGTTTATGGGGGGCTTCTCAACGCCGTCCTGGACCGCAATTATCTCCAGCACCATCTTGCCGGAGTAGGTCATGTTCCTCAGGCGCGCGTCGTTGGGCGTTATGCGGTGGACCGTCGAGTCCATCTCCTTGGTGTCGGGGCGCTTGAGCGATATCTTGCCGAACTTTATCTGCAGGTTGGGTATTCTTGTGTCTATTACGTCCGTCTCGTCAACAATCGACTGCATCACGTTGTTGACGAAATCGTTGTAGGAATTGAGCTGATGCTTTATCAAATCGTCTCTCGTAATCTGCATTTTATTCTATCACGACCCTATAGTACAAGGACACGCCCGCGGTGGGAGAGTCCCTCATTATCTTTATCACATCGCCGACCTGGGCCCCCTCCGGGAGCGCAGAGTCGTTCTTCTTTATCTTGGGCAGCTTGGAGCGGTCCACACCGTATTTCATAAGGACCTCCTTGGCGCTGGCCTCGTCGAGTATTTCGTGTTTGGGAACCAGAATGTGGGATTGCATGTTAGCCGGCAATTTTTCACCTCAAGATGCGTGGATTCAGCTACTCGGTGAGACATGGAGTCGAATAGCATGAAAATTGCCTTATTTTAGAAGTGTCTTCTATAAAAAGGTTTCGGTGGTTTTGTCGCCGCTCTAAAGAGTTAATCAGATGGGCACTTAAATTCTTTTAGGATTAAGCAAGCAAGTATTAATGATATAACTCCCCAGAAGACCAATTGATAAACTTCCTCAACAGATATCAATCTAGTCAATGAAGCTCCGGCGTTTGTTAAGGATGCGGCGAATACGCCAAACAATAGGAGTTCGAGATTTGCTTTTTTTGTAGATGAAGTCATTTCTTGTTAGAAGTTTAAAGCCGAAAGAGCTGCTATCGCTATATCAATGATGTCCTTTGTGGGGGGCAAAGACAGACAAAGGACGACGACAGATAGTGGGATTCCCGCTATAAGCCACATGAGATTCTCTTGGAAATCCAAATAGGCTTCAAATATGTCCATTTTATCTCAAAAACTAGTAAGAATATTAGAATTCTTTCAATCTTCCCACTCCAGAACCTTGACCTTCTTCTCCGCCTCCTTGGTCGGGTAGATGCGCTCGGAGAGCTCTCCCGGCTCGAACCACAGCTTTATCTCCCTCTCGGCCTCCTTGGCGTTCTCGGAGGCGTGGACGGCGTTCTCGTAGACGCCCGAGGTCGTTATCCTGCCGTACTTCCCCCTTATCGATATGGGGTCGGCCTCCTCCGGGTTTGTGGAGCCGGCTATGCGCCTCACCTTCTCTATAGCGTTGTCGCCGTGATAGACCATCGCCAGGACCCGGCGGGTGTGGTAGAACCCCTGGATGTATTTCATCAAATCCTCGAAGAATGGCTCGCTTTTGAGATGGTGGTAGTGCTTCTCGGCCAGCTCTCGGCTGACCGGTACTATCTTCGCCCCGACTATCCTGAGCTCGGTCTCGGAGAGCTTGGAGATTATGTTGCCGGTGAGCGACTTCACCAGCCCGTCCGGCTTTATCAGGACAAGGGTCTGTTCAAGCACCATTTTGAGAGTGAATTAGTAGGCGGGTTAAGAAAAAAGGCTAGCGCGTCGCCTCCTTGAGCGCTTTTACGAACCCTGCGTAATCTTCGCCGGCTTCGATCTTCTTTATCAGCGCGCTGCCGACGATTATACCGTCGGCCCCCTGCTTTATTAGCTCTCTGGCCTGCTCGGGGCTGGAGACCCCGAAGCCTACCGCTACGGGGAGTCCCGTCGAGTCTTTGATTTCCTCTATCGCCTCGGACAACTCGGTCTTCATGTCTTCCCGCGCGCCGGTGACTCCCAGTATTGACTGGAGATAGATGAAACCCTCGCATATGCGAGACTTTCTTAGTGTCAACTTGTTTTTTATAACGCTCAGCCTCTCCTCTGATGTCTGCGGCGAGACTATGAATATCAAATCGACATCGTGCTTGTCGCACGCCTTTTTCAGGTCATCGCACTCCTCCGGCGGCAAGTCCGGGACTATCAGCCCGGTTATGCCCGACTCAGAGCACGCCTTGGCGAAGCGCTCCGGGCCGTACTGGAAGATGAGGTTGTAGTAGGTCATGCAGACCTTAGGGGGGCCATCTATTCGCGCGCAGGTCTTGAAATACAAATCTGTGTTCATGCCCGCCTTTATCGCCCGCTGACTGGCCGCCTGGATGGTGGGGCCGTCGGCCAGGGGGTCGGAGAACGGGAGGCCGAGCTCCAGGATGTCGCAGCCAGCGTCTATGATCTCCTCGGCTATCTTGACCGTCTCGTCAGAGGACGGGTCGCCGCAGCTGATATAGAGTATGAGCGCCTTCTCGCCCCTCTTCCCCAGCTCCTCGAACTTCTCGGATGTCCTCATCTTTTACCCATATAATCGATTATCGTGTTGACGTCCTTGTCCCCCCTGCCGGAGAGGTTTATGACTATTATGTCGTCCTTGCCGTAGTCCT
>CAZINR010000043.1:0-11832 GCA_964540655.1 uncultured archaeon
GTTGGTGCAACACCAACCGGACTATGGACTTAAATTCGATTTATGCAACAAAGCAGCGTATTTTTATTGTAGTCTTTTATATAATAGTATTAAGTTCTGGGTGTAAATTAACATAATGCAACGAGTAATCGGCGTTCTGTCCGGCAAGGGAGGGGTCGGAAAAACCGTGACCGCAATCAACCTATCCGCGGCCCTTCATGAATTCGGCCACGAGCCGACCCTCGTAGACGCCGATGTGAGTTCCGCTAACCTGACCGTCCATCTCGGGCTTCCCGACGCCAGCATGTCGATACAAGACGTGTTAAAGAAGAAGTCCAGCATCTACAAATCGGTTAGGGTGGTGCTCCGGGGCATGAGGATAGTGCCCGCCTCCCTGTCTCTGGAAAATTCCATAGTGGACATGGAGAGGTTCAAGGACGTAATCAAGGACGGTCTGGAGGGCCTGGTAATCGTGGATGCGCCGCCAGGGTTCAACAAGGACATATACCACATAATGGAGGGATGCGACGACATACTCGTCGTGACGAACCCGGACGTCCCGTCCGTGACTGATGCAATCAAAATCCTAGAGATTTCCAAGAACATGGGAAAGAAGAATCTGGGGGTGGTCCTCGCGAGAGTTGAAAACAACCCAGCGGAGATACTGGCGCAGGAGATAGAGGCACTGTGTGAGGCTCCCATAATCGGGACCATACCCGAGGACCGCAACATGAAGCGAGCCATCTTCGAACGGACGCCCATCGTCTTCCACTCGCCCATATCCAAGGCCGCGGTCAGTTATCGGATTCTGGCAGCGAACATGATGGGGATAGATTATCAGCCGCCGAGGTTCCTAGCTCTGCGCAGGTTGTTATCGCTGTGAGAGCCGATTATTCGGGCTCATCCATCATCCCGACTGGAGAGAAGGGCACCTCCCGCATCATCTCGCTGTCAAGGAACTCTGGAAAAGCCTCGTTGAGGCGCTGCTGGTCTGGGTTGTCCTCAGGCTTCATGACATTGAGTTTCTCCACCACTGGGTCCTTCATAAGAGCCTTCCCCGTCTTGCCCATCACCGAAGCCCTGAAGAGTATCTGGAGCACAGGGAAAATGACCAGAGTTACGGCTAGGGCTATGAGGAAATTGACGTTCAGATAGGCTGTCAGGTAGTAGTTGGCTGACATGGCTATGGCGGCTGTGGCCAGGAAGCCGACCATAGTGACCTTGTGGAAAGATTTGTGGAACACATACAGCACGGCCAGTAAGACGGCCATCTCAATCAATGTGGGCATGTAGAAGTTATGGCACCCATCGAAAAAAACCTTTTTGAGCCGTCTGCTTCAAAATAGACGCTTAGGTAAGCGGTAATCTTGGGCCTGTGGCTTAGCCAGGTTATAGCGCTCGACTGATAATCGAGAGGTCGCCAGTTCAAATCTGGCCAGGCCCACTCAACAACCCATTGCCGCACTACAAGTCTATGCCGTACTCCTTGGCTACTTTCAGCGCCTTCGGCGAATTGGGGTTGGCCTTTATGTATCGCAAAAGATAGTCGGGGACGTTCGGGTGGGTCTTCTCCGATATTTCCTCCTTCGGGAAAATCGTCTTGTCTTCGTGCGGCTGCTCGGGTCTCTCGGAAACCGGCTCCTTCTTCATGGGCTGCACGTCCTTTAGCGCCTCTTCGACGTCCACTTCCTCTTCATCCACGGCCTTTTGGGCCGTTATCTCCTCGATTTCTTCCATCGGCCCTTCTACAGTTTTTTCACCATCATACAGCTCCTCGCGCTCTTTGCCTTCTTCGGCCTTCTTCTCCTCGGCCTCCATCTCCCCGTTTATCCTTTTCTCTTCCTCCTCGCCGACTATGCGCGCGATTGAGACCACCTTGTTGCCCTCGTCCAGCTTCATGATTCTTACGCCCTGGGTGTTCCTGCCTATCTCAGAGATTCCAGAGACTGGAGTGCGTATGATTATCCCCTTGGAGGTTATGGACATTATCTCATCCTCCTCGTGAACGGCTCTTATCGCCACGACCGGGCCGTTCCTCTTAGTGGTCTTGATGTCTATTACGCCTTGGCCGCCCCTCCTCTGGGTGGAGTACTTGTCGAAGATTGTCCTCTTGCCGTAGCCGTTCTCTGTGACAGTCAGTAGGGAGGTGTCCTCGTCGACGACTACCGCGCCGACCACCTCGTCGCCTTTCTTGAGCTTTATCGCCTTGACGCCCATTGAATTCCTGCCGAGTGGGCGGGCGTCCTTCTCGCTGAATCGTATGGCCTTGCCGTTCTTCGTTGAGACTAGAATCTCATCTTCGCCGTCGGTCAGGAGCACCCTGACCAAGTCGTCTCCCTCCCTGAGGTTTATCGCTATTATGCCGCCCTTCCGGGGCCTGCTGTAGGCCTTGAGGTCGGTCTTCTTGATTAGGCCTTTCTTGGTTATCATGGCCAGATAATACCCTTCAGTGAACTCGCTTATTTTGATGGCGGCATTTATCCTCTCGTCTTTCTCCAGCCTGAGGAGATTCACTATCGCAGAGCCTTTGGAGTATCTTCCAGCCACCGGCAGCTGATAGACCTTGAGCCAGTAGACCTTGCCCCGGTCGGTGAAGAAGAGCATGTAGTCATGCGTTGAGGCTACGAACAGGCTCTCCACGAAGTCATCGTCTTTGGTATCCATCCCCTTGATCCCGCGCCCGCCCCTCTTCTGCGCGCGATAGGTCTTTGCAGCCAGCCTCTTTATGTACCCCTGGTTGGTTATGGAAACCACCATCCTCTCTTCGGGTATCAGGTCCTCCAGTTCGATGTCCTCGACCGCCTCGGTTATCTCGCTCTTTCGCTCGTCGCCGTGCTTCTCCTTTATCTCCAAGAGCTCGTCTTTTACTATCTGTAGGATCTTGGCCTTGTCGGCCAGGACGCCCTTCAGCCAGTTTATGTATTTGACCAGCTCGCCATGCTCCTGGTCTATCTTGTCCCTCTCCAGCCCGGTGAGCCTCTGCAGACGCATGTCGAGGATGGCCTTGGCCTGCTCTTCCGACAGGTTGAACTTGCCTATCAAGCCGTTCTTGGCCTCATCCGCGTCTTTCGAGCCGCGTATGAGCTTGACCACTTCGTCAATGTTGCTGAGAGCTATTCTGAAGCCCTCGAGTATGTGCAGGCGGGCCTCGGACTTATCAAGCTCGTACTGTGACCTCCTAGTTATGACATCGACTCTGTGGTTTATGAAATTGTTTATGAGGCCCTTAAGCGTAAGCACTACGGGCTTGTTGTCTACCAACGCCAGGTTTATCACCCCGAAGGTGGCCTCCAGGGCGGTGTGCTTGTAGAGCTGGTTGAGCGCTATATCGCCCTGGACACCCGATTTCAAATCGATGACTATGCGCATTCCTCTGCGATCCGACTCGTCTCGCAAATCGGATATCCCCTCTATCTTCTTGTTCTTTACCAAATCCGCGATAGAGCTAACCAGGTTGGCCTTGTTTATCTGATAGGGGATCTCGTTGATTATTATCCGCTCATGGTTCTTGTGCTCAATTATATCTGCCTTGGCCCTGAGCCTTATGCTGCCCCGGCCGGTCGTGTAAGCCTGGATTATCCCGCCTTGGCCGCATATCTGCGCGCCCGTGGGGAAGTCCGGCCCTTTGATGTGCTGCATGAGCTCTTGGATAGTTATGTCCGGGTTGTCGATGGCGGCGACAGTCCCGTCTATGACCTCGGAAAGGTTATGGGGCGGCATGTTGGTGGCCATGCCCACAGCTATCCCGGAAGAGCCGTTTATCAGGAGGTTGGGTATGCGCGCAGGCAGGACCGTCGGTTCTTCCAGAGTGTCGTTGTAGTTCGGCGTGAAGTCCACCGTGTCTTTGTCTATGTCGGTCAAAAGCTCCTCGGCGATCCTGGACATCCTGGCTTCGGTGTATCGATAAGCTGCGGCCGAATCGCCGTCGACCGAACCGAAGTTGCCCTGCCCGTCGACAAGCGGATACCTTAGTGAGAAATCCTGCGCCATGCGCACCATAGAGTCATAGACCGCTGAATCCCCGTGAGGGTGGTAGTCCCCCAGTACCCGGCCCACCACGGTCGCGGATTTGGCGTAGGATTTGTTATAGTGCAGCCCCAATTGGTTCATGGCGTATAGTATGCGCCTGTGGACCGGTTTGAGGCCATCCCTGGCATCAGGAAGAGCCCTGCCGATTATCACCGACATTGAGTAGTCTATGTAAGACTCCTTCATCTCATCTTCTATGTTGCGGGGAATCACCCGCCTGGCTACCTGAGTCTGGTCCGGCGTCGGCGGCTCTGACTCTGACGGGCCTTTTGCTTCTTCCTTTTCCCCGGGCAAGTCTTCCTCGTCCATTAGATGTCCAGGTTCTTGACTTCTTTGGCGTATTTGATTATGAATTCCCTGCGGGGCTCGACGTCGTCTCCCATAAGTATGGTGAATATGCGATCGGCTTCCACAGCGTCTTCGAGCATCACCTGCTTCACTATCCGGCCCTCCGGGTCCATGGTGGTCTCCCAGAGTTGGTCGGGGTTCATCTCACCCAGGCCCTTATACCTCTGGACGCTGGGGTTCGGCCCCACTTCCTGGACGAACTTCTTCTTCTCTTCCTCGGTGTATGCGTATCTAACAGTCTTCCCCCTCCATATTTTATAGAGTGGAGGCTGCGCTATGTACACATGGCCCTTCTCGACCAGAGGGGCCAAGTAACGGTAGAGGAAAGTCAAAAGCAAGGTGCGTATATGGGAGCCGTCCACGTCGGCATCCGCCATCAATATTATCTTGTGGTAGCGGAGTTTGTTGATGTCGAACTCCTCGCCTATGCCCGTGCCGACCGCGGTTATGAAGGTGGCGACCTCGTTGTTCTCCAGTATCCTGTTGATGCGCGCCTTCTCCACGTTGAGTATCTTTCCTCTGAGCGGGAGGATGGCTTGGAATTCCCTATCTCTTCCACTCTTCGCCGAACCGCCGGCGCTGTCCCCCTCTACTATGAAAAGCTCGCATTTGGCAGGGTCGCGGTTGGAGCAGTCGGCCAGCTTCCCGGGCAGCGCAGTGAATTCGAGGGCCCCTTTCCGTCTGGTGAGGTCCCGGGCCTTTCTGGCAGCCTCTCTCGCCTGCGCCGCTGTTATGGTCTTCAGCAATATCTTCTCAGCCTCTCTCGGGTTCTCCTCCATGAACTCGGAGAGTTTCTCGTAGACTATCGAATCCACGAGCCCCCTGACCTCGCTGTTGCCCAGTTTTGTCTTGGTCTGGCCCTCGAACTGGGGGTCCTTTATTTTCACCGATATGACAGCCGTGAGGCCCTCTCTGGCATCATCTCCGGACAGCTTCAACTCCTTAGTTTTGGCCAGTTTTTTCCGGTCTATGTAATCGTTAGTCGCGCGCGTCAGGGCCGTCTTGAAGCCGGATAGGTGCGTCCCCCCCTCGATTGTGTTGATGTTGTTGGCGAATGAGAAAACCCCCTCTATGAAGCCCTCGTTCCACTGGAGGGCGACTTCCACTTGGACGTCGTCCCTCTCGGTTTCGAAGTAGATGGGCTCGTGTATGGGGTTCTTGTTCTTGTTCATGTACTCGACGAACTCCTTTATCCCGCCTTCGTACTGGAAGACGTGCTCGTCTGCCGGGAGCCCCCCTTCCTCGACCCGCTCGTCGGTGATGTGTATCTTGACTCCCTTGTTCAAAAAAGCCAGCTCCCTGAGCCGTTTGGAGAGTGTGTCGAAAGAGTATTCTGTCGTCTGGAATATCTCGGAGTCGGGCTTGAACTTGACCGTGGTGCCGGTGCGGTCGGTCTTGCCCGCTTCCTCTAGTTTGGTTTTGGGCTTGCCGCGCGCGTATGACTGGCGGTATATGCGCCCGTCTCTGTGGACACTGACCTCGCACCACTCGGAAAGGGCGTTTACTACCGACACGCCGACGCCGTGGAGGCCCCCGCTGACCTGATAGGCCTTGCCCTCGAACTTGCCGCCCGCGTGGAGCTTGGTCATGGCAAGCTCAACGCCGCTTACCTTGTATTTAGGGTGTATGTCTGTGGGGATGCCGCGCCCGTTGTCCGTCACTTCTATTATGTTGTCGGGCAGCATCTTAACGTCTATCGAGTCGCAGTAGCCGGCCAGGGCCTCGTCTATTGAGTTGTCCACGACCTCCTCGACTAAGTGGTGCAGGCCGCGGGACGTGGTGTCCCCTATGTACATGGCCGGCCTCTTCCTGACCGCCTCCAGCCCCTCCAAGAGCTTGATGCTCTCAGCCTTATATTCTTCAGCCATCGTTACGGCTAACCCGCCCAAAATTTCACACGTGAATCGAGCCCGTTTCTGGGAGGCAAAATTCAGGTCTTCTAGTTGGTTTTACCACCTGGATATTTAGAAGAAAAAGGCATAAAAAGGCGGGAATCGGACAAAAATACGGGTTTTTCGGATTCAGGCTGCTTCCTCGGCCATTCCCTTGAACATGCGCGCGAATCTGCGGTCTTTCCGAAGCCTTTTGAAGCCTGCGCGCATTTGGTTGTATTGCTGTATCAATGCGCGCACGTCTTCGGGCTTCGTGCCGGAACCCTTCGCGATGCGCTCCACCCGCGCGCGGCTCAGTTTCGGATTCTCCAGCTCGTAAGGCGTCATAGACTGCAAAATGGGCTTGAACTTCTCCAGCTTCCCCTCCTGGACGTTGAGCATGTCCTTCGGCAGCTTTGCGCCTCCCAATCCAGGCAGCATCTCAGCCACCTTGCTGAGCGGGCCCATCTTCTTGACCTGCTCCAGCTGCTGGTAGACGTCCAGCAGATTGAACTTCCCGGACATCATCCTTTTCGCCATGTCCTCGGCCTCGTCTTTTTCAACGTGCTCCTCGAACTTCCGGAGCAGGCCCTTGACATCGCCGAACCCCATCAGCCGACCCACGAATGCCTTGGGGTCGAAGCGCTCCAAGTCGCTTATCCTCTCGCCCACACCTATGAAGAAGACGGGAGCCTCCGCAGCTGCGCAGGCCGATATGCCGCCGCCGCCCTTGGCCGACCCATCCAGTTTGGTTAATATGATGCCGTTGACCCCCGCCCGCTCCTTGAATGCGCGCGCCTGGGTCTCCGCCTGCTGGCCGATGGTCGAGTCCAAGACCAGGATTGTGTAATCGGGCTTGACGTCTTTATGGAGGTGCTCTATCTCGTCCATGAGGCCCTTGTCTAGGGAGTGACGCCCCTCTGAGTCGATTATCACCGCGTTCTTGTCCTTGAACTCCTCTAGGCCCCGCCTGGCGATGTTCCAGGGCTTCTTCTCGTCGCGCTCGCCGTAGACTGGGACGTTGATTTCTGTTCCAAGCTGCTGCAGCTGGTCCAGCGCGCCAGGCCTGAACTTGTCCGCGCATATCAAGCCGGGCTTGAAGCCCTTTTTGGATAGGTATTTAGCCAGCTTGGCCGCCTGTGTGGTCTTTCCGGAGCCTTGGACGCCCACGAGTATTATCTTGTTCTGCTTTTTCGGGTCCAGCTCGAAGCGCGCCTCTTCGCCGCCCATGAGTTCGGCTATCTCTTGGTAGACTACCTTCACAAGGTGCTCTTTGCGGGATATGCCAGTTGGAAGGCGCTCTTTCAGGGCATTCTCCTCTATCCTCTTGGATATCTCGAAGACCTGCTCTACCTTGACGTCGGCCGATATCAGGGTCTTTTGTATCTCCTTGACTATCTCCCTGACGGTGGCCTTGTCAACCACCCCGGAGCCGCGTATCTTGCCCAGCACCCCCTGTAGGCCTGATGATAGTTTGTCAAGAACCATGGTTGGTTCTACTTAGCAGTAGAGGGTTTTAAAACCGGGATTTGGCAGGTGCTAGTGCTTGTGTCCGCCGGCCTTGGGGCCGGCCGCGATGCGCACGGTGGGCTTGACCAGCACGATGTCGCCGACCTCCTCGACGTCCTGGTAGCTGATGCTGTTCTCCTTGAGGATCTCTTCGACCTTGCTCTTGGAGAGGAATCCGCTCTTCAGGGGCGCGAGGGTTATGCGCATTATCTCGCCCTTCTGCAGGTTGAGGATTATGTCTTCGACCTTGCCTATGTGTTTGGCCTTGCTCGTGTATATCTCGGTCCCGTACATCTCTGATATCTTGACGCTCATTTTTCCACCCAAAACTTTATAATGCGTTAATGTTTATGAAGAAAGGTATAAAAAGCTTTGGTTGGGCGGGCGGTTTGCTTGCTGCTCAACGCATGCTTTCTGAGATAAGACTCGCATATGCGAGAGTTGGTTGGGGCCTGCCTTTTGTTTAGTGCGGACTAATAAGGTCAAATGCGCGATTTTTCTGCTTCCTAGATGTAAGCAACCATGAAACACAGAGGCACTGGCACACCCCCCGAGGAGAGAGCGACAGAAAATGTAGTACCTAAAAACAAGACGGTCTATCTGGTGGGCACCGTCCACGTCTCCAAAAAAAGCGCGCAGAAGGTCGAAAAGACTGTCGCTGAGGTGGGGCCGGATGTGGTGTGTGTTGAGCTTGATTTGGAGAGGTTCAGGGCTTTAAAAGGCATGAGGGAGGGGGGTCACTTCCGGTATTCGCCAAGTCCGGCCGAGCTGCTCACGCTGCCAGGCATCTTAAGGTGGCTCCAGCAGGAGGTCGGTAAGGAGTTCGGCGTCATGCCGGGGGTGGAGATGCTATCCGCGTACAACAGCGCGCGCAGGCATAAGGTGGACCTTGCGCTCATAGACCGGCCGGTGAGAACCACAATACAAAGAATGACGGAGTGTATGCCGTTCGGGGAGAAGGTGCGGATGGCGTCTTACATCGTAGCGGCTGCCGGGCTGTTCGCTCTCAAGCCTCTTTTCGGCTGGAGGATTTTCAGCTTCGCCTCGCTCTTCGGGGAAAGTGAGGAATTAGACATCAAGAAACTCGAGAGGGGGGAGGGGATCGACCGGTTGATAGCGCGTTTGAGAGAAGAGTTCCCGACTGTGTATAGGGTCCTAGTGGAGGAGAGGAACAAGTACATGTGCAACAACATACTCAACATTCTGAAGAAGAAAGATGTGCTGGTGGTGGTCGTGGGCGCCGGGCACGTGTCCGGGATGGCAGCCATATTGCGCGCGCAGAGGATAGACGCCAAAACCGTTTAACTAAGTTTCAACGATTTGATTACGAATTCTTTAATCCTCTTCGGGTCCTCGCCCAGTTCGATGAGTCGGGTCTGCCCCCTGCTCCCCTTGCCTGTGAACTGCATGGATATGAAGCCCAACATCTCCAAGTCGTTGAGATACTCTCTCACCCACCGCATGCTCCTCGGGCTCTCACCCACCTGCTTGGCCACTTTCTTATACTCGTCGTAGACCTCCCCGGAGATGAACTGCTTCCTCTTGTCGCCGCGAAGATCCTTCTGCGCGTTCATAGCCAGGTTTGAAATAGCCAACAGAACCACCTGCTGGTGGTCGGGAAGGGTGTTGAGACTCTCTAAGACTATGTCCTCTTCCACCCCCTTCTTCGCCTCTTCCACCTCCTTTACCTTGACCAGGCGGGCGCTGCTGTTCTCAGTTATCTCACCCGCTTTTCTCAGAAGACGGAGCGCATAGCGCGCGTCGCCGCCTTCCTTGGAGGCTATGGCGGCTATCAGCCTGACGGCCGACATGTCGACCTTCTTCTTCTTGAAACCCATCTTGACCCTTTCCGTCAATATGGTGGTCAGCTGTTTGGCGTTGTATGGGGGAAAGACCAGCTCCTCCTCGCAAAGAGTGGATTTGCTTCGAGGGTCTATGTTCTTCTTGAAGAAGAGGTTGTTAGAGATGCCCACAACCGTTATGAACCCCTTCTTGACGTCATCGTTCGCACGCGTCAGAGTGTAGAGAAGGCTATCTAGGTCCTTGACCGCGTCCACCTCGTCCAGAACCACGATGACCTCGGCCCCCAGATCCCTGATAAAGTTGATTATGGTCTCATAGATGGTGGTGGGGGGGGCGCCGGAGGTGTGAACCTTGATGTCTTTCTCCTCGAAGTATTGTTTGTTTTGCTCCCACAAATCCTTCTGCAGCTTGACCAGCGCCCGGTATTTGCTGTCGTGTATCTTGTTGTTTATGTAGCTGATGTAGAGTGGTATGCCTTTCTTCTCGCACATGTCCAGGAGCTGGGAGGAGACGAAGCGAGTGACTATGGTCTTCCCTACCCCCGTCTTCCCGTATATGAAGAGGTTGTTGGGTTTCTCCTTTTTGAGGGCAGGGGCCATCATCTCCACGACCACCTTTATCTCGCTCTCCCGGTAAGGCAGTTTAGGGGGTGTGAAGTGGGGTGAGAGGGCCTCCTTGTTCTTGAATATCCGGTAGTCTGTGGTGTAGCCGGAAAAGAGATTTTCCTTTGTCATGTTTAGGATGAGAAAACGTTTTTATAGTTTTAGTGATAAATCATACAAATCATTATAGTTTGGGTGGACTGGAATAAAAAAGTAATTTCTGTTCCTCTACCAAACCCCGACTAACACACTAAATCTGGAATCAAAATGGGCATAAAAGGTTGGCTTGGATTCGAAGAGGGCGCTGTTGCTGATGACGAGGCGGTGGACTTAGATGAGTATCTGGAGGGTATAGGTCTCCATGAGGGTGAGCTCCTGGACGAGGAGAAATACACGTATGTGAAGAGCCTTAACGCCGGCTCGCCTGAGATAATGGCGGACGTCGAAAGGGAACTGAAGAAAGGGAATATAGTGATTCTTGACACCGAATCTCTCTCCCAGACCAACAGGCTGGCACTCAAGAAGCTGATAGGCAGTCTGAAGGATGTGGAGTCCGACATAAACGGCGATATGGGGCGAGTCTCGGAGACCAAAATCCTCATAGTCCCGGGCGGCTTCAGAATATTGAAGAGGAAGTTCGAGTAATTCTTTTTTAATCTTCATTTAGCGTAAACTAGCATGGGCCCCAACCAAAAATGGCAAAAACAACCCTACGGGAAATCGTAGTCAGCAGGTAGAGAACCAAAGGGGAAGGAGGGCCCAAAGAGCCCTCAGCGGCCGAGAAACCCAGGCTCCGCCGGGCTGCCAAAAGGCAGGAACACAAACCCGGGGCGGTGCCCAGAGGGGGCTTGAGAAGGAGAAAGCCCAGAAGGAGATAATCACAACAGAAAACGCCACGGAGAAGCGTGCGGGTCGGAAGAGCCAAAGGCATCGGCGCCAGGGGATGGGCGCGGGCAAGGCCCCTGTACGGGGCAAGGCATCGGGCAAATCCACCACACCCGAGGAAGCCCGCGACATGTTGAAAGCGCGTGCCAAAAGAAGGAAGAAGGGGCCGGGACCCTGAACGCACACTCGCTCGTCTTTTTAACTTCTTCCTCTTAAATTAGCTTATGCCGGAGGGAGACCGAGGCGCCGACTTCGACGACCTCATGAGGGATTTAGAAGACAATATATTCGGCCTTGACGAAGACATTGGGGCTGGCGAAGAGGAAAAAGAACCGGACGAGCCCAAGAAACCCGGCAGGCGCAGCACCCTGCCGACTCTGGTCGACAGAGACACGGCCAACGACATACTAAAAGACTTCATGAAGAAAGAGAAGAACCAGAGAAAGTATGATTTGATGGGTGTGGAACTCCTCTTCAAACCCTATTGGTTCTTCACATACACCACGGAGCTAATTCTCAGGGACGAGAACGGCAACATAGCGGATTCTGAGGAGATCGGGGGCCGGGTGGCGGTAGACGCGATAAATGGCGAGCTTGCCGACTATCTGCAGGACCTACTCGATCATGAGCCTATAGAGGTCGTGGACCTTGCCGACGAGATGGGCCAAGTGGGTGGTGACGCCAAGATTATCGAACCCAAGATAAGCGAGAGCCGGGTCGAGCACTTTGTGCGGCAGAAGATATCCGGGGGTACAAACGGGTGCTTATAGACAAAGAGGATCCATCAACGGTCAAAGAAGATGTGA
>CAZINR010000044.1:0-11729 GCA_964540655.1 uncultured archaeon
TCGGCCATTCCGGCGGCGTCGTACTGCAGGGTCAGGATGTCGGTCTCTCTCGCACCTGGCGCATCCCTTTCCGCCGCACTTGCACTCATCGCGCATGACGTAGGTGTCCAAGTCTGTGGTAAGCGGTATCAGTCCTATCCGGTGGGCCAGCATCTCCTCGTAGAGCGGAGAAGTGTTCTCATAGACGGTTATCCTGTCGACCGCCATAGCGGGGACGTATGTCATTATCGCCCTCCTGATGGCGTTCGCCTTTATGAAATCTATGCCGCTGACTACGAACTTGGCTTTCTCATCCCCCTTCTTGACGTATTTGGCTTTCATCTTAGACTCTCCTTCCCCTCTTGCCCCCAGGAGGCTTGCTTCCCCCGTGCGGTATGGGAGTCACGTCCTCTATCCTCCTTATCCTGATTCCCGAGCGCGCCAGTATCTTGATTACCGCAGACGCCGCTCTTCCCGGGCTGTTCTGGCCCCGGTGGCCTCCCTTGCCCCTCAGCATGACATCCACCTTGCTGACGCCGTTCTCCTTGAGCACTGTCGCCAGCCTCTTGGCTATCTGGCCACCTGCAAAGGGGGACTTCTCCTCTCTTCCCGTCTTGGCGACCATGCCCCCGCTGGCCCTTCCCAGCGTCTCGGCGCCGGAGAGGTCTGTGACAGTGACTATGGTGTTGTTCTTGGATGCGTGAACATGAACGACTGCCACGAACTCCGATTTCTTGGGCGTGGCCTGCATGGACGGCTTTTCCTCACCCTCCGTCTCCTCCTTGTCCTCGACTATGCCCTCCTTGACCTGCTCCAGGAGCTTCTTGCTTATGCTGCCCTTCTCTTTCTCCTCCTTCTCGGTCGCGACCTTTTTGGCCTTTTCGACCTTTGCCTTGGCCGATTTCTTCTCCGCCTTGTCTTCCGTGGAGTCCTTGGCCGCTTTCTTCTTGTTCTCTTTCTTCTCGGCCTTCTTCTCCTTTTTGTCCTTGCCCTCTTTCTTGGCAGCCATTATTTATCCTTATTTTCCCCTTCAGACGATTCGTCGCCTTCCTTCTCGGAACCCTTCTCGTCCTTCTTTTCAGGCTTTTTTGACTCGTCCTTCTCGGGTTTCTCCCCTTCCTTCTCGGAGGACCCCTTCTCTTCGGATTCCTTGTTCTCAGACTTCTTCTCTTCTGCTTCCTTCTTCCGCGCTTCCCTCTCCGACGGGGGCTTCACGTCCTCTGCCTTCACCCTATCCTCGGATGAGGCCTTCTTCTCCACCTTCCTGACCGGATGCTCCGGATCCTTCATAGGCGAGCCGGCGTAATACTCTATGCTCTCGCTCTCCTGGAGCGTTGTCAAATGCCCGGGGGCCGTCATGCGCCCGCCGTTGACGGAGACATGGCCGTGCACTATTGCCTGCCTGGCCTGCTTTATGGTGTGGGTCAGCCCCTTCTTGTAGACCTGTGTCTGCAGCCTCCGGTCCAGTGCGCTCTCGACCGTCAGGCCCAGCACGTCCTCCAGTTTGGAGTCCTTCTTTAGCATGCCCGTCTTTTTGAGGCGGTTGAGTATGTCTTCGGCCATCTTTTCGTCGGGCCTGGCCAGCAGCTTCCTGGCGAGGGCCCTTATCCTGGCCACCTCGCTCTTGGCCTTCCAGAGCTCCTTGGCGTTCTTGAGGCCGTAGGACGCTATCAGCGCCTTCTCGCCCTCCCTTCCCTTGTACATGTGCTTCGGGGTGCTGTATCTCCTTCGCTGCTTTTTCGGATGGCCCATCTTAAGTCTTCTTCCTCTTCACTCCCATGGCGGTCGTGCCCCGCCCGGTCGAGGCGGTCCTCTGCCCCCTGACCTTCAACCCCTTGGCATGGCGAAGCCCCTTGTAAGACTTTATCTCGCCCATGAGGTCAAGGTCCTCCTTTACCTTGAATGTCAAATCTGATGTGCTTATGTGGATGTCCTTGCCCGTGTCCAGGTCTTTCCTGCGGTTGAGCATCCAGGCGGGAACGCCCAGTGAGCTCGGGTCCTCTATGGCCTTTTCTATCTTGTCGATTTCTTCGTCGGACAGATCCACTAGTTTTTTGCCGGCGTCGAGGTCCATCTTCGACAGAATCGCCTTGGCCAGGTTGTGGCCCACACCCTTGATGCGCGCTATGCCGACCAGGAGGGTCCTCGAGCCGTCTATGTCCGTAGCCAGCACTCTAACCTTCTGGATGGACTTCTCTTTCTTCTCGTCCTTCTCGGGCTCTTTGCCGCCCCCTTTGTCTTTGGCCATTATTCAGTGTGCTTCAAGACCTTCACCGAACCGTCTGGGTAGCCGACAAACACCAATTCAGGCAGGCGCCTGGTGAAGAACCCGTTGTCCACGACGCCGGGTACCTCGTTGATGTCGACTTCAAGCCTGTCCGGCTCGCCGACGGTCAGAGAAACGTCAACCACGTAGTTAGAATTGTCAGTTATAAAAACCTTTCCCCCTTTTTCCTCTCTCAAACGGGCTTCCCCCAATTCTTTGAGCCGAGCCATTGCCTCGCGGAAATAATCCGGCTTGACCTCGACCGGCAGTGGGAAGCTGCCCACCAGCTTCGGGACCATCTTGCTCCCGTCCACTACGCAGCAGAATAGCTTGGACGCCGTCGCCACCTTCTTCTCCCTTGTGTGCGCTCCGCCGCCGCCCTTTATCAGGCGGAAGTCCGGGTCGACGCGGTCCGCGCCGTCTATGCAGATGTCCGGGGACATGTCCTCCTGCAGGAACTCTCCGTAGGGTATCAGCGGTATGCCGACCAGCTCGGCCAGCTTCTCGGTCCTCTTGGACGAGGGGACCGCCCTTATGTGCAGACCCTTCTTGAGCCTCTCGCCCAGCCTCTTGATGGCGTATTCGGCGGTGGAGCCGGTGCCCAGCCCGACCAGCATGTTGTCCTCGACCAGCTCGCAGGCCTTTTCTGCGGCCGCTTTCTTGGCAGTGTCCATGGGGTTATTTTGAGGCTCGCGGGAAAAAAGGCTATTTTCTGCCGTGGATTGCGGTGGGCCGGTCAGCTCCATCCTTGTACCATGCCTTGGCCTTGTACATCGCCCTGTCGGCCGCCTTGAGCGGGTCTCTGCATTTCCTGGAATCGAACTGCGCTATCCCCATGCTGGCGCTGATTCCCCTGGAGGCCAGAGCATTATGTATCCTTTGAGCTACCGTGCTCATCTCATCAATATCTCCGGGGACCAGCACGGCGAACTCGTCTCCTCCCAGCCTCCCCGCCAGGTCGTCGGCCCTGACATTGTCCCTTATGGCCTCGGCGGCGTCCTGGAGGGCCCGGTCTCCGGCAGCGTGGCCCTCCCGGTCGTTCATCTCTTTGAATTCATTCAAATCCACATATATCACCCCAAATGGCCTGGCCGGATGCCGCTCTCTACGGTCGCGAATCTTGCTGGCCTCCAGGGCGATTCTTTTATGGGTCCTCAGCTCGTTCATGAAATGAGAGCGGGTGTGCAGCCCTGTCAGCGGGTCTATGGCGCGCGCCTCTCCCAGGGCCCTCTGCTCCTTTCTCTTCTTCATAAGTAGGTCTATCTCTCGTGTTATAGCCCTGTTCCTTGCTCTTTCATCGGGTATTTCGCCCCTAAGTTGCATGTTTCGCATGCGCTTGTATCTGGGGCGCACCCCCTTCTTGACAAGAGGGGGCGGCTTCCCTCCCCTGCCCAGGGCGCTGGCGGTCTTCCTCTCCATGGCGGAGGTCGGGTGTCTTGGAGTCCTTTTCCTTCTCTTTGCCATCGGTTATCTTGACGATAAAGCAACTAAAAGCGCATGAATCTACGCCTGAACCTCTCCAGAATCCGAATCACCCGCCCGCCGAATATCAAAAAGAAGGCCGCGTTGCCCAGCCCGTGTAGCGTGTCCATCCAGAAGCTCACCGCCTGCAGCGCTATCACCGACTGCAGCGTCAGCGGGAAGCCGAAAGCAGTCAGATACCACAGGTTCATTATGAAGCCGAACACATAGCCCCACAGGAAGCTGAAGAGGGCCAGGACGGCTATGGTGAGTCTTCCTGTCTTGTGTCTTCGGTCTCCGGTCCTCTGCGGGGCGGCCGGGGACTGAAGACCGAGGACCCGGCGTCTGAGCCATCCCAGGCCTGCGAAAAAGACGCCGACCAGGCCCCATGCGAACATCTGGTAGATGGTCCAGGGCCCCATGCCCAAAAAGAGGTTCGAGACCAGCGCGGTCAGCGCCCCGACCATGAAGCCGGAGACGGGGCCGAAGACGTAGCCGCTGACGGCGACTATGAACGTGGCCGGCTGCAGGCTGGGGAAGGCCCCGAAGGGGATTCGTATCACTGCCGACATCGCTCCCAGCATGGCGGTGAGCGAGATATCTTTGGAGGAGCCTGCCCTCTGCCCGAACTCCAGGAACATCGCCAGGACCACCAGACCCACGAACGCGAGCGAGAGGAGGCCCCAACGCGGCATCAGCCACGGGGCTGCGGCTATCAGCGGCATGGAGAGGACTAAAAGCCCGATGATCAAAACCCCCCATCTCATAGCCTTATCCTCCTCGTGGCGCATCTAGCCATGTAGTCGTCGTGCGTCGCCATTATGACGAGGTTCCCCTCTCCGATGTAGTGTAAAAGGTGTTCTGCCAACCTCTTCTTGAGCTCGTGGTCCATCCCCCGCGTGGGCTCGTCGAGTAGTAGGACTTTGGGCTCGGCCGCCAGCACCGAAGCCAGGGCCACCCTCTGCTTCTCCCCGCCGGAGAGGTGGCGGGGATAGGCATCCTTGTAGTGTAAAATCTCAAAGTCTTTCAGGATTTTATCCACATCTCCCTTCCTGCCCGTGTTCCGCAGGATGAATGAGACCTCCTCGCCCACTGTCTCCGCAAAAAGGTGGCTGTCCGGGTTCTGGAAGACGTAGCCGACGGAACCTGCCGTCTGCTCCACGGCCGGGTTCTCAAGCCCGCCCACATTGACTTTGCCGGAATCCGCGCGCAGCAGGCCCATTATGAGCTTCAGCAGCGTGCTCTTGCCGGAGCCGTTGGGGCCCTCAAGGACCACAAGCTCGCCCTCTCGGAAGGAGTGAGAAAGATGCTCGAAGACCCCTTTGTCCCCATAAGAGAAGCCGACATCGTCCAGCCTCACAAGCATATCTCCGGGCCTAGTTACACTACATTCCGGGAGCTCTCCGTTCCTTTTGGGCGGGCCATCGTAGGCTATCCGGCCCCCTTCCAAGACAATCTCGCGCGTCGCATGGCCCCACACCCTCTCGGTCCTCTGCTCTATGAGGATTATGGTCGTGCCTTTCCCGTTCAGTTTTTTCAAAGTTTTCATCAGCCTTTCAGCCGATTCATGGTCCAGCTCGGACAGCGGCTCGTCCAGGACTAAAACCTCCGGTTTGGCCGCCAGCACCGAGGCCAGGGCCACCCTCTGCTTCTCCCCGCCGGACAGCTCCCGCAGGCTCCTGCCGGCGAGATGCTCCATCTCCAGCTTGCGCATGGCCTCTTTGACCCTTTCACCAACCCTCGCATATCCGAGACTTAAGGGGGTAAAAGCTATCTCGCTCTCCACGTCTTCCATCACGAGCATGTCGTCGGGATTCTGGAAGAGCATGCCCACTGCGCGCGCCATCTCCTTTGTGGGAGTTTCGCTGGCATCTTTTCCCGCCACGGTGACAGAGCCCTCAAGCCTTCCGCCGTGGAAGTGGGGGACCAATCCGTTCAAGCAGCGCACAAGGGTGCTCTTGCCGGAGCCCGAGGGGCCCGTCAGCAGGACGAATTCCCCCTTCCTTATCTCCAGGTCTATGCCGTCCAGCGCCTTCCCTCCACCCGCATATCTGAAGCTCAGGTCTTTTATCTTTATCGTTCTAGACCCTCCTCTATACTTTTGATATTTTTTCCCGAGCCGAACCCGCGCGCCTCCATGGCCTCGGCCACGGTCACGCTGCGCTCAAGGGAGTTGGACAGCAGGGGGACGATTATCGGCCCCTTGCCCCTTATGCCCCTGAGCTTCGCTCCCCGAGCCTTCTGCACCTGCGTCAGCGTGTCCACGTCGTCCAGCAGCGAGGGGACGAAGCGGGTCGTGAGGGATGTCAGGAAAACCGATTTCTCGGGCACCCTGAGCCTTCTCATGAGCCGCATGAGCTGGCCGGGGGAGACGGTGAGCGAGAACACCGCGAACGCGGATATCACCACCGCCATGCGCAGGGCCATGAGCAGCCCGAAGAAGACCGACTCCAGGGTTATCTGCAGGGTCCGGAACAGCGGCAGCCCCAGGTGCGCGCGGAACAGGACAGTCTCCCCGCCCTGGTTCAGCAGGAGGTTCAGCAGGAATATAGTGACGCCTATCCAGGCGGCCACCTTCATGTAGAACAGCCATCCGCGCGCGATGCGGGCCTCCAGGACTATTAAGACGGTCAGGGCGAACAGCGCCAGCAGGGGCGCGGGCTCCTCCAGCACCAAAGCCAGAACCGCCACTGTTGCCACTGCCAGAGACTTGACTCCAGGGCCCAGGTTATGGAATCGGGTGTCCTTGTACCTGTAGAAGAATTCTCGCATAGGTGGATATTATATCCAACAGGTTGAAAAAGGTTAACTTCTCAAGTGACCGAAGATTCGCTCGAAGTCCTTGTAGCCGGCGCTTCTAGGGAATATGCCCAGCACAGTGATGCTGTTATTGTCGGGCATAAACACGGCATACATCAACCTTGAAGACCTGCTCTCTATGCTTACCTTGACCTTGAACACGCCCCGATAGCTCTTGTGTTTTCTGAATCTGAAGGGATTCTTTACAAGCAGCCGTAGCTTATCTTTGAGCAACCCCCCGGGTTTTCTCATCGTAAGCGTCCCACTGCCTTTCAAAATACTGACTAAATCGCAGCTTAAAGTCTGAGTCCACGCTTCGCCATATCCTCCTCTGTCAAGAGTCTGCCGTCCTTTTCAGCCTTCTTTATAAGCGCAAGGAGTCTAAGATCGTTCTC
The DNA here is from genome assembly GCA_964540655.1 of uncultured archaeon. Lineage (GTDB taxonomy): Archaea > Altiarchaeota > Altiarchaeia > JAFGQM01 > JAFGQM01 > CAZQBY01. Next base: position 6,901 of record CAZINR010000044.1, read on the forward strand.
ATTGAATTCTATCTCCCTGCGGTTGGCTACCTCTGTTCGAACGGCCTGGCGGACTAGTTCGGAGTAGTTGGAATAGTGGCCCTTCTCCACGAGCTCCTTGGATTCCCTGTACAACTCCGAGGGCATCATGAGGTTCACGCGCACACTCATACGTAAATTATACGTAAGGTTTATATAAACTACTTCCCTATGACGCATGGTCTCCCCATGCAGTAAACGAGTCTTTTCTTGTCCATCATTCGTTGATGATTGAATCTACCTCCTCCATACTCAGCCTCATAGCCCTCAGCTCGGATATTATGTCAGATCTCGGAAGGCCCTCCGATCTCATCTTCTTAACAACACCCTCCGCAGCCTGAAGACCTTGTGCGAACAGCTCTTCTCTGGACCTCTGGGCAGCCATTACTGCCCGGCTTCCGGGGTCTTCTGATGCCAGTTCCAGAAGCTGGAATGCGGCCGAGGATTGTATTATGGCGCTAAGAACCAACACAAACGAGCTCACAGCGAAGGTTGGGATGATATCGGCTTCAAGGACGCTCCAGATGGTGGTCAAAACCAGGATGATGATGTAACTGACCCCCAGGATTATGAATGTCTCAGGTTCGCGAAACCTCCTTACGGTCAGGAGGGCAGATGACCTAACGTCGCTGTCGGCAGCCAAAAAACCGAGGAAGACAAAGGCCGGAAAGCCCAACAATACGGACGCGACAAGATTCAGGGGGGTTTGGAGGGACGCCAAGCCATAGAGGAACAAAATCCCGATGGCCAGGGAAAAGGAAAAGTTCGTGAATGTGAACGCCTTTTTGAATTGGCTGAATTCGAATCTGCCGAAGTACATCAGCCTAGTGAGCCCCATCACCATAAGAATGCCTGCGGTCACCCATATCAATTCCGCAAGGGACAGAATCTGCCAGTACAAGCTGGGCTCATAGTCGGGGCCTTCCTCAACAGCGTAGTCCTCTAAGCCGAAGACTATTATGTCGGGGACATACCACATGCCATACCTCTCGCCGAACGGGGGAATCAGGCCGCTGGTCTGCAGCTGTTCCATTTCAAAAAGGACTGCGCAGGGGCCGGGCTCATATCCGATTTCGGCGGAGTCTATGATTGCCAGGGGCACTCCCAGCACCGCAGAGGTTATGAACAAGATAGCCAGGGGGGCGAGTATCCCGGGGTTGTTCCTGACTTTCTGAAGGGGTTTTATATAGTCCATATTCAACCGAATATCATTGAATCTCCGCCATAGGAAAGCGTCTCCTTCATGCTAAGCGGCTCTGCTCCCCGGCTTATCCAGCCGGTCAGAATCGGCAGGATGAAACTCAGTACCGCCATGTTCACAAAACTGGCTCCGATGATGTAGAGATATGCTCTATTCTTCTCGAAAGAAGCCTTTGCGGCGTAATACAAAAGAATTGCCGCGTATAGCTGGCCCAAAGAGAGGATTATTATTCCGCTGGGCAGGAACAGGGGCCCCACGAGCTCTCCCACTCCGCCGAAAAAGGCGGCCAATATGCCGAAGATTAACGCGGGGGTGTAAGCATAGCATGATATGGTCATAGACTCCTCAAGCGGCACTCTCCGCCCGGATATGGTCTTGCCAAAGAGAGTCATCAGAAGACCCAGGACTATCGGCGTGGAGACCGCATATATGTAATGGTCCAAGGCCAGCAATGCGCCGTCCTCTAATGAATATTCCAGCTCTATTGTCATGGACATGGGCCCCTCATCAACACTGACCTGCGCTCCGAAGACGCTGTAGAGAAGGAAATATCCTACGAAGGTGAACAGCCCCAATATTAAAACGTATCGGATATTGTCCAAAACGGGTCTCGGATGGACTTTCCTGAAGAAATCCTTGGCCTTCCAGGGCAGCATGAGCTCCTTGAAATCTGACAAACTCATGCGTATATTAAACATAACTAAGACTAATAGTTTGAGCGGGGAAATATTATCGCCTAGAGATAATCTGACAGCCTCACGGGCCTGGAGCGGGCCTTGCGCAAGAGAATGGCTAGTCTATGCAGCCAGTGTCAACGACCACCAGTCTCCGCTCGCTTCGCTCACTCAGGTTGGCGGCATGGGAGTCGACAGCTAAGTTAGCCACCGGCGCGAGGTTCAGATGAACTGAACCTGCGCGTAGCTTCACTAAGGGTGAAGCTCACGTCACATAGACCGGTGGAAAATTCTGATTTTTACAGATTCGCTATCCACCCAGCTCTTTCAATATAATCCTTTTGGTCTTGCCGAAGTCCGGAACCCTTCCGAGGAGCGGTCCGAGTTCGGGTTTCCAAAGACCCTCCTTCAGGCGCAGAGCATCCTCAAACTTCTCCAGACTCCACTCCCTTCCGTAATACTCAAGCTTCCCCTTCACAAGGCCTTCTTTGAACGGAACGCCCTTTCCGAGCAGGAATCCCAGATCGTAGACGTCCCTGGCCTTGGCGCGCGTCATAATCGCGCGCACCTTCTCCGCCAGTACCTCCCTCTCCGGCATGCAGAGTATTGAGAACCTCGGGATGTTGGAGTACATCGAGTCAAGAGTCTTCCTCTCGGGCTTGAGCCGAGCGACCGATTCGATGTTCATCTCCACCCTTATGCCGCAGACCGAGCGCGGAGTCCCTTCGTAGAGGGGGCCCTTGGCCTTTATCGCCGCCGAGACCGTGCCGCGGGTCTTTTTCAGACCTCTGATCTCCGCTTCTACGCCGAAGGCGGACATGTCCGGCGCCATCCGCCTGATGGCCCCTTCGCAGTCCAGCTTCCTCCTCACCGTGAAGTCCAAGTCCTCGCTGAACCGGTCGAGGCCGTAGAACTTGTAGAGGCATGTCCCTCCCTTGAAAACCAGCTCGTCCTTTGTGCTCCTCGACAGGGAGAGCAGGCCCAGCTCGATCAGGTAGTCCTTCTCTGCTTGTCCGAGGCTTTTCAGGCCCTTGAGCCTCCTTATCCCCTTCAGCTCTTCAACCGATATCATCCAGCTCCCTGTTCTTTATAATCCTCCATCCGGCTACTCTTTTCCCCTTCTTGGCACCGGCCCAGTCCAGAGGCGCGTAATTGCTATCCAGCCTCTCCTGAAGCGCCCGGGCGTCCAGGCCCGCCGATTCCATGAGGAAGCCGAGCCGTTTGGCCAGCGCGCCGCTGCCGGTCCTGATGGCGTATCGGACGAGCTTGGCCGCGTCGAGCTCCCCCGACAGCACTGCCTTCGCCGTCTCGCCAAAGGGAGTGTTCTTCAGGAGCATGGAGTCCACTATGGCCTTCTCCGGCTCGGCGACGAAGATGTCGAAGCCCCTGTACCTCTGCTTGCCGTAGCCCCACATCTCCCTCATCTTGAAGAACCGGATCCTGGTCCCGCGAAACTCAAGGTCCTTCTTGGGTCGGGGAGAAGCCAGCATTATGTCCGACGGCAGCTGCTCGGTGAGGTTGTGGAATCTGAGGGCGCTCCAGAAGCTTATGTATGATGGGACCACTATGTGCGACGCGAACACCATCGGGTCGTCGAAGGCCGTGTACTTCCCGCGCTCCACCGGGAAGACAAGGCCCTCCCGCTTCAGCCTGGACAGCCTCACCCTGCAGTAGGCGGGAGACTCGCCCGTTATCCTGACAAACTCGTTCAGGGTGAACAGGGGAAGCTCTTCCAGGCTCCGCATCAGCTCTATTTTCTTCACGCATTGTTTGCTCGGCAGGCTATAAAAATCTTATTTGGTTTGTCTATGATTATCATTTTTGATAATCTCGACACGACAAAACAAGAAAAGGGCTTTGGCAGCCTGCTAGAGATAATCTGACAGCCTCACGGGCTTGGAGCGGGCCTTGTAGTGCTCGAAGAGGTCGAGGCCCCACTTGACGGCGCGGGGGTCGGTGGAGTAGAGGAGCTTGTCCGCTCCGCGAGGTCGTAGGACTTCAAGAAGTCAGAGGACGAAGACATGTGCTAATTTGAGGGGGAAGGGAGAAAATCATTCCTTGACACAAAAGACTATAGCCTCACCGATTACGTTAATCTCTTCGCACAGCAAGATTTTGAAATCCGCTCCCTGCCAGATGTCTTTCAATTCCTTCAAGGTTACAGGATATTCGCCATCCTGCTCTGCCAGTTGTCTACCTGCTCGCTCTTCCAAGACCTTGGATTTGTTAGCTCGTTTTTTTGCCAATCTAAGAGCATCCTCGTGACTCTTGTCGTTTTCTATCGCATTGAGGTATTCCTCCCAGAAAACCGTAAGATAGGCGATTCGAGGCCTTAACTTCTCCTGCTCCAAAACTCCGTTCTTGTAGCCCTTATGGCTTGAGGGCATCGGGACCACGCCATCGCCTATGATGACTTTGGCGCCCGGATTGGAAAGCGCAAACAGCTCTTCCGCCACTTTTTTCTTGCGATCGATGGGATGGGGGATGTGATGAAAGGAGTAAAGAAAAACTATAATATCAGGGCTTAGTTTTTCTTTCTTCAATAGGTCCCCGATACCTTCCATATCACAATATTTAAACTCAATATTTGAAACGCCCTCTCTTTTGGCGATGCTCTTTCCTATCTTGATTACTTCTGGCCTGTTCTCAATTGCGATTACAATGGCATCTTCACATTTTTTGGCCAAGGCGAGTGCCGTGTGCCCCACCCCTGCCCCCAGTTCCAAAACCAGATTACCTGGCTGAGGATCGGCAAGTCTGACTATCTTCTCCTGAAGACTCCTATAATGTTCTGTTTTGCCTAGGAATTCACTGAACTCCTCCTCTGTAATGAAAAGATCCTTGTTTGACATTGCTAGATTTTTATCGCTAAGGACTAAAAAGTAGATATGGCCATAGAGTGTGACGTCTTGGTGGTTGGTGCTGGACCGGCTGGT
>CAZINR010000045.1:0-8858 GCA_964540655.1 uncultured archaeon
TCCTTTTCCAGAGTTTCTCTGAATGTCTTAAAATTTAGATTGTTGTAGAAATCCTTTATTGCACCGATAACTTCTATGTCATCCTTGAACTTCTCAGAGACAAAAGAAAACGTCTCCCTGTCGCTTAATATCTGCTTGAAAAGGGGCATTAGTTTCAGTTTCCGGATGTTTTTGCCGTTTTCTTGTCTTTGGGAGAACTCATTTATCAACTCGTTTATACCCTTAATCTTTTTTCCAGCCTCTTCAGTCTTGCCGCTGATAACTAGATTAAAGGTATTAATCCCGTTCTGGTTTAAGCAATTGTCGAAATTCTCCAGCGAAAAAAACTTGCACAAGCTCTGCCCCCCCAACTCCGTCTTAAAATTACTTTCTACCTCACTATAATCAAATTGCTTCAGATCCTTCAGTCTCTCGAATCTTGCAATATCATCTAGGAACTTCGGTAGATTGTCGTTTACTATCCGATATATAATCGATGTCGAGATTTCTTTTTCAGAAAAAACATTCTTCCTGTTATCAAAGAAACCCACGAAGTATGTCGCCCATTTATCGAATTTCTTAACTTTTTCACAATCTTCCGTTCTATCTCTTTGATCCAGCCAAGATGGCAATACTTCTTTTAGTAATTCTCCCCCGAACAACTTAGCAAACTCCGGCTTTTGTTTGATTCTCTCATGTATCTCTTTTCTTAGGTCCCTTTTGGCTTTTGCATACTCTTTTTGTAGTTTTTTGTTATATCTGTCCTTTCTTAGGGAGTTGTAAGATTTTTGAAATGCTTTCAGATGGGTTTGGCTTATGCTTACATCAGCCAATGAGTATTCAATAAAATCCCTGTAGTACTCATCCATTATGTCCTTAACTTCATTGAAGTCCTTCTCTCGCTGTTCGTCCTCTTCGATAAGGCCCTTATTACGTATGTGTTCTAATGTCCTCCCGACAGGCTTCAACTCAAACCTTAGCGTCTTCGTGATGTTATAGACATTCGTAAAATCGTCCCAGATCGATTGTTTTGCATTCATTTTTCCCACCAACCTTAGAATTTAATAGCTTGATTTTTCTCCACAACCCTAACATCCCCATGAAAATCCTTAAAGATCTCAGGATTCAAAGTATGTATCGGAACAACAGTATCCGGCTTAACCCTCTTAACCATCCTCTTAATATCAGATGGGGCAGCATGCCCCGAGCAGTGGGCCTTCCACAACTTAACCCCAAAGTGCCCAAGCCAGTTCATCATTATCCTCTTCATCTTCAGATTCTCCTCCCCCTCCAAGAAGTGCTCTGAAGAGCTATAGATATAATCAGCCTTCTCAGGCTGCAGATGAACCATCTCCATTAGCTTATTGAAATTGATGAACAGCACATAATCCTTAGGATTCTCCCTTAGCTCCTTGAAGGTGACATTGTTCGCGCCCATATCCGATTCACAGCGCCACATGCCGGTCTTCCGTCTTCGGTTTCCTGTCTTGGTGACATTGAACCATGAATCGTCCAGCTCAGGCCCGTAGTAATCCCTGAACACTCCCTGATACGCCTGCTCGTCCCAGTCCCCCTTCGAGTTCAGCTTGTAGTACATGCAGAGATCGTCTCGCGTATCCGGCACCCAGTCTATGCCCTCTCTTTTCATGATGTCCAGGATATACGCATAACGGGGATCAATAACCAATTTCCTCCCACAATCACAACAAGCATCCCAGATGCTCCTGAAACGGTCAACATTGGACATCGCAAAGTGGGCGAACACAAGGCCTTTGGAGTCCTCGATTACGCTGCAGACCTTCTTCCTCACCTGCTCTTCAGTGTAGTTCTTCTCCTCTTTCTCCTCGCCCGGAACGGGCATCCTGGTCCCCTCGCATAACATCACCGCAGGATTCGCTTTCTCAGCTTCTTTTACAAACTCCTCAGTCATCTCAGACGCCTGGCCGTGCATTCTAAGGTCGCCTGTGAACACAATGTTCCCGCCGTCCCTTTCAATCACATAGCCGTATGCCCCTGGAGTAGAGTGCTCTACGTGGATGGGCCGAAAACACAGCCCCTTGACGTCTATTCTGTCCCCCGAACCGAAGGTTCGGCAGTCGTGTTCGCCGTACTTGCCGAAAGAAGGATAGAGATACGCATAAGCATCCATTATCGCCTTAGTGCCATGCCCCATATGCACGGCAATAGAAGGGTCAAGATATTTCAACTCGCCAACGTGGTCGGAATGATGATGTGAAATGAAAACGGCATCAACGTCAGGCTTCTCATATGGAAGATCCGTATGCTTGAGCATCTCCTCGGAGTATAATCTTTTCGTTTTGGGCATCAATCCCAATTCAAAGTGAGGCGCCAGCCCGTCAGCATCCCGCAAATCCAGATACTTCTCAGGATAGAGATATTCTGAACCGAAATCAAAGGGCTCGCCGAAGTCGAGATAGACCTTCGCGCCCCCCTCCTCAAGCAGGAACTTGTTCCCGCCTATCTCGCCTGCGCCGCCGTAGAAGGTGAGTTTTGTCATCTTAAACTATTTGCTCCTTTAATCCCTCTAACCTCTCCCTCTTGTTTGCCACCTTATTTTGTAAACTTTTTGCTAACACCTGTGAAAACGCCCTCTTTCGCAGAAGATGAAAACCATCAGTTACTCTTATCCCTAAATCTTGAAAAACCTTCTCACGCATATCCCCTCGGGTCGGCCGCTCCCCCGCCGATGCCCTGCGCGCGAAGGTGGAACACAGGCTCCCCGTCCTCGGCTATGTCGAACTCGTAGTCCTTCTCGCTCACGTGCCTCACCGACTTCCTCATCAAAATCAGGTGCGTGACCTCGTCCAGCTGCATCGACGCCAGCTTCGAGAGCGACGGGTCCGGCTTCTTGAGAGCCCTTTTAACTAACCTGTGGCACTCCCTCAGCTGCGACTTTATCTGCTTTTCCAGGATTTCCTCCCACTCTTTCTTAGCGGTCATCGTGGAAGCCGTTCTCTATAAGCCAACCGCGCGCAAGCGAGTATTCGTCCTCGCTCATCTCCTCCAGCGCCCTCTCCCTGGCCTCCCCCTCGCCCAGCTTGAGAAGAGCCTTCAGCCTCAGCGCGCAGTAGAGCTCCCGGTAGCTGTCGGAGAGGGCCCCGGCCAGGCATTCCAGGACCTCCTCCGTCTTCCTCTCGACCATAGCGCCGATTTCGCCGTCAGTTGCCATGCTTATTTAGCCCTTGGTCCCTTATCAATATTATAACGTTACTACCGTTACTATTTTTATCCCCTGCAGCGTAACTATCACATGATCAAAGGCCACACAAAGGTCCACATAGTCCCGGTGGCGTTCGAGATAGACCGGGCGGTGAAGCCCGTTATCGAGAACGGCGCCGACAGGGTCTACATCCTCACCGGCGCGCAGGAGGGGGAGGGCCCCCGCTCCTCGCTCTACGCCGAGGAGGTGAGGCGCGCGCTGGAGAAGGAAGCGGAGGTCGAGACGATCAACTACGGCTTCTACGACTACGCCAACATCTTCTCCCGGCTGGTGGCCATAGGGAGGAAGGAGAGCGGCAACGACGTCTTAATCAACCTCTCCAGCGGCGGGCACATAGTCTCCATCGCCGGGACGCTGGCCGCGTCGATGTTCGGGTGGACGCCCTACTACGTGGAGCCCAAGAGGTACAACATCGACCGCAACAAGCCGGAGGGCATGACCTCGGGGATGAAAAGCATGTTCGAGATACGCACCTACCCGATAGAGAGGCCGGAGGACGACCTGGTCGAGTGCCTGAAGCTGGTCGAGGGCGTGCAGACGCAGAAGAGCCTGATGCAGAAGCTGGAGAGGGCCGGCCTGCTGAGGGACGAGAAGCCCGGGGAGATGCTCTCAAAACGCGCGCAGATGGAGTTCCGGAGGCGCTTCCTGGAGCCTCTGCTGGGGAAGGGGTGGGTGAAGAAGGACGGGAGCGGCAAGAGGTCGAGGCTGGAGATTAGTGAGGAGGGGAGGGAGATTGTGAGGGTTTTCGGGTAGCCAATAGCGCAACTGCGCGCGGTACGGCGCGGATTTGGGTACTGCAAGCGCGCGGCGTAATCAGAATTAGGGCTATTTTTATAGTTAATCCGGTAAAGATAAACGCTATTCGCGCTGCCGTTGCGATGAGCGACGGTAGTCATCTATTCCTCTTGGTCCGCCCAGTCTGGAGAAAAAAGGATGGATGGAAAGGTAGGCATATTCATAGATGCCGGCTACTTCGACAAAGTTTGCCTGGAGCTGGGCTTCAACGCCGATTTCGGGAAACTCTCGGACAAGATAGGCTCACTATTAAACTCTGAGATTTATCGGACGTACTATTACGACTGCTTGCCTTATCAAGGTAGCCCGCCGACTAAGAAAGAGCGCGAAATGGTTTCAAAGAAGCAGAGGTTCTTCTACTCACTAAATCTCTTCCCCCATTTCGAGGTCAGGCTGGGCAAGCTGGTGAAGTCCCACAAACCGTCCAAGCGGTTTGAGCAGAAGGGCATTGACGTGCTCCTCTCCATAGATCTCATCGAACTGGTTTCACGGGGCAACATCTCCAAAGTGGCCCTGATAAGCGGTGACAGCGACTTTGTCCCGGCCATCGAAAGGGCCAAGACGTTGGGTGCCCAGACATATGTCTTATATGCGAAGACCAGAAAGACGGGCATCCACCATGAGCTCTTCAAAGTATGCGATGACAGGATTCAGATAGACAGCTCCTTCCTGAAATCGGTCGAGAGATAGGCTGGACTGGCTTCCCTTCCCCGGGGCCGCTCCGGTTGACCCCTGGCATCCTTGCCAAAAGCGGCCCGACCAAGCCTAAGCGTTTTCTAAACCAAGCGAAGCGAGTTTAATATTTTTTGATTTGAAAACCCATATGCATCAATAACTTCAACCCCATCTCCGCAAACTCTCACATCCCCCCAGCCAGAACAAAGATGCCAAACAGGATATTGACAATCCCCACAGGCAAAGCGATCTTCCAGAGGCTTACCTCTTCCCTAAGCATATTAAGCCGCCCGAAGACGACGGCTACTATGCCCAGCGGGAGGGGGAACGCTATCAGACCGGCTACCGCGCAGATGACGCCCGCGACCCCCAGCCGGTTCCCGGCCCACTTGTTCTCCGGCGCGCTTTTTCGCTTCTTGCTCATCCCGTCTCTAACGGGGGGGAGGATAAAAAGGGGCTTTTTCTTCCCGCACCCTCTAGATTAACCTCCCTTTTGGCCCGCCTTCTTAAGCGTTTTTATAGATTAACATTAAAAATTAAACGTTAACATTTTTTGTTAAATGAAGACAAAGTCCTGGACCGAGTACCTCGAGGGGCCGGAGACCGAGGCCAGATACGAGCTGGACATAGAAAAGGGCGAGGTCGTTGGTGCAAGGGTAGTCGGCTACTTCACCGACGAGTTCGGAGGGCGGCACGAGTTCGTCCGCTGGGACAGCTGCCATGGCGGCTTCCACAAGCACCGCCTCTACGAGAGGAAGCAGGGCAGGGAGGACATCGACCGCCCCCTGCGGGAGGCCTTCAACGATGCGAAGGCAGAGCTGAGGTCCGGGTGGAGGCGGTACAAGAGGGAATACGTTAAAAACCACATCAAAGATGGACGAGAAAAGCCTTAGGATATTGATAGGCAGCAGGGAGGAGCTGGACAGGGACATGGACAGGTTCTTCGAGGACCCCTCGTTGGTCGACAAGGAGCCGGAGGACGTTCTGTTCCTGACCCCGGCGCAGTTCTCCAGGGTGTTCACCAAGAGCAGGGTGGAGACCCTGAAGAAGATAGGCGAGACGAACCCCAGGACCATGGGCGACCTGATCAGGGAGCTCAAGAGGCCTAAAGAGTCTGTGTCCCGCGACGTGGGAATACTCAGCAAGGCGGGGATAGTGAGCATAGAGTCTCACGGCATCTACAGGACCCCGAAGGTCGTGAGCAGGCGGCTGTCCGTGGCCTTCTGACCCCCCCGGGCCGAGGCTTCGCGGCCCCCGCCAAGATAGGCGAGGCCCGACCAAGCTTAAGCTAGTTCTAAACTAAACGAAGTGAGCTTATCATTTTTTCAGAAAATCCCCTACTACTCTATGTCCTTCTCCACGACCACCAGCGGCGCTATGAGCTTGTTCGGCCCTATCTTCTTCCCCGGCATTATGGACACGTTTATGCCGGTTTTCACGTTGTCGCCGACCACGCACCCGAACTTCCGCCTCCCGCTGCTCTCCTTCTCGCCCTTGATGTTCAGCTTGACCTCGGCGTCGTCGAACCTCAGATTCGCCACATTGGTCCCCGCGCCAAAATTACAGTTCTCGCCGATTATCGAGTCTCCGACGTAGGACAGGTGCGGCACGTTGGTGTTGCTCATGATTATGCTGTTCTTGACCTCAACCGCGTTCCCGATGTGCACGTTGTCCCCCAGCGAGGTGAACGGGCGTATGAAGCAGTTGGGGCCTATGACGCAGTCCTCCCCTATCGTCACCGGCCCGATGACGCAGGACCCGCCCCTTATCACGCTGTTCTTCCCCACCCTCACCTCGCCCTCGATGGTGGCGTTCGGGTGGACCTCGCCGCCGAGCTCTCTCTTCGTCTTCTTGACGTAGAACTCGTTGGCGTCCAGCATGTCCCAGGGCTTCCCCACGTCCAGCCAGAAGCCGTCGTAGACGAACCCGTAGCTGGCCGCCATCTTGAGCGTGTCGGTTATCTCGTACTCCCCCCTCGACGACTTCTTCGTCTTCTTCACCGCCTCGAATATCCCGGGCTCGAAGACGTAGACCCCCGCGTTGATGTAGTTGCTCTTCGGCTTCTTGGGCTTCTCGCTTATGCCCAGCACGCCGCCCTCAGCGTCCAGCTCGATGACGCCGAAGTCCTCCGGCTTCCTGGACTGCGTGACGGTTATGACGTTGCCCTTCTTCTTGGAGTAGAAATGCATGAGGTCGTCGAACAGGCTCCTCTCCACTACCACGTCGCCGTTGACGCAGATGAAGGGCCCGTCTATGGCCCCCTCCGCGCAACCCACCGCGTGGGCGGTCCCCTCGCGCTTGCCCTGCCTGACGTAGCAGACCTCGTCCCCCAGGGCCTCCTTGACCTTCTCCTCGTTGCTGCCGACCAGGACGTGGATGTCCTCGACCCCCGCCTCTCTCAGCAGCTCTATGGTCCACCTTATCATGGGCCTGCCGCCGACCGGCAGCAGAGGCTTCGGCCTTGTGGCGGTTAGCGGGCGCATGCGCGTGCCCTCCCCCGCGGCCAGAATAAGAGCGCTCTTTATCATGGTATCAGGGTTTATTTAGAACCTTTGGGTTAAAAACACTTATCCGTGATGAGCCTTGCCCGCAGCATGGCTTTAGGGAGGGACTTTTGAGCAGAAACCGCTCGAAAACGTTTTTAAGCTTTAAGTTGAAATACTGCACATTAACTCCCCGGTATGGACCTCTTCGGAGGGGAATGCCGGGATTCCTTTTACACTAGTCCGCCTAGTTCTGAAAGCAAAATGTCAAAGCTAGGGGCTATTGTATTCATTGACGAGAGCTGATACCCAGATTCAACGTTCATGCGCCGGCCTTTCCCTTGGAAAACGCCTTTGTCATGACCTCTATCGCCTTCTCCCTCCTCGCCGGGAAAGCGGCCACCTTGCCCTTCAGCTGGACCGTGTCGTGCTCGCCCCTCTCGACCTTCCCCTCGTACGCCCTCTGCTTGTCGAACCTGACCCAGAACTCGCACTCGTCGGTGACGTGGCTCTTTATGTCGAGGTCGGAGGCCTCCAGGCTCTCCTTAACAAAATCCAATGCCCTCTTTATCTCCGCCTGCCTCTCGAACTCCAGCTTGAGGGACACTATCTCGTTGCCGAAGGAGCCCTCGAGCCTCTCCACCTTGAAATCCCCGTCCTCGACCTCGAACGGCACCAGGTTCAGCATCGCCCTCTTGACCCTCCCCACGTCCTCGGTCGCATGCGAGAAAGCCTCTAGGCTGATGCGGTGGAATATCATGGTAAGATAAAAAAGCGGCGGAAAAGACTAGAGCTTCTTCTCCACCTTCTTGCCCCAGTGGCCGAAGACGTCCTTGAGGCCCAGACCCATGGCTATGGCCAGCCCTATGCTCACGCCCGCCACCACTATCTTGAAAGAGTCCGTCAGCACATCCACGTTCTCCCTTATCTGGAAGTGGGGCAGCGCCAGCACGATGGCGAAGAATATCACCATGGCCTGGACTACCCAGGCGACGCTGTCGCTCGCCAGGGAGGTGTTGCTCTCCTTTATCCGGTCCTGTATGAAGTCCCCTACCAGCGCCCCGGCTATTATTATGAAGCCGCCGAGCACGAACTGCGGGTACAGCTCCACCAGGGAGTTGGAAACCTCGTCCGGGTTGTTGAACATGAGCACCAGCGCGTTCTTCTCCTGCCCGAGCGGGGTCGCCACCGCGTCTATGCCCGTGGCCAGGAACACGATAACTATGTATATCATGAATATGCCCGCTATCACGCGCGTAAGCTGCAGCCCGCCGAGGGCGTCGTGCAGCCCGTGCTTGGCCATGCGCTCCTCGACCCGGACGCTGTCAAGGGCCGCCTTGATTATCTTGTAGACTATCGCGCCTATGACTATGCCCACGACCGCGAACAGCGTGAATATGCCCAAACCCCCCATGAAGCTCTGGAACATGCCAGTATACTGGGACAGCTTGATGTACCATATCCCCCTCTCGATGGACGCCTCGACCACGTAGTTCAAAACAACAGCCACGAACAGCCACTTGATGTAGACGCCTATCCCCGTTATGACCTTCCCCCAGAAGGCCAGCGATATTATCTCGCTGCCGGCTATCTGCTCCTTGAGCTCGCGTATGCCCAGTATGCGCTTCACCACGATTGCGATGAACGCGCCTATGAGGTAGCCAAGCAGTATGCCGATGAGGATG
>CAZINR010000045.1:8868-11513 GCA_964540655.1 uncultured archaeon
GCCACGAAAATACCGACATTTATGAGCAGCTGGCCCGTGCTCTCCATGAGAAAGTTCGGATCGAAGACCATTTTCGTATCTTTGTTTAATAATGCCGTCAAGTATAAAAATCATGGCCCTATTCTAGGAAGTCGAGCTCGTCCTCGTCCAGCTCGAACGCCTCGACCATCTTCCCCCCGGCCTCCGGGCTCTTGTCGAACACCCTCTCCAGCATGGGCAGGTACTCGGTTATGAGCCTGGTCTTAGACTCGTGCACCACCGGCGACATCTTGCCGGCTATCTTGTCCTCTTTGGACCTCTTGGACCTGGTGGCGCCCATCATCCTTATCAGGGAAGGGAACTTGTACTTGCTGAACCCGAAGTTGGGCTTGTCCTTGGAGAACCCCACCCCCACGGTCATCAGGTCGTTCACATACCTTAAAAAACCCCAGTACTGACGGTTGGTTATCCTCCCCAGGAACATGTCGGCCCTGGACAGCTGGTTGTACGCCCTGGACCTGGCCGCCCTCGACGCGTACTCCACCGGTATGTTCTCGTCCAGCCAGGCGATGAAGTTGCGCGGCTCCTCGTCAAGGTCCCACATCACCCTCCTACACTTGGAATAGTCGGAGCATCGGAATATCTTCTGCATGGCCTTGTAGACGTCTATGGCCCGGTCCCTCTTCTCCAGGAAGACGCTCTCCCTTTTGACCACATCCTCTCCCTGCGCCAGGGCCTGCAAATCGTTTATGGCCGAGCGGAGGTCGCCGTCGGAGTTGTCCGCTATCCGCTGCAGGACCTCGATGCCCTCTATCTTGACGCCCTCCCCCTCCAGTATCTGCCCCAGCCGCTTGACCGTCGAGCCGGGCGATATCTTCCTGAGCTGTGCCTTCTCGCAGTACCTCGTCAGCCCCCTCAGCTTCTTGTTCTTTATGTCGTTGCAGGTCAGTATTATCGGGACCCCCGTCTCCTTTATCACCTTTATGAGGGCCTGGGTCGCCCCGCGGTCGGCCATGCCGGAAAGCCCGTCTATCTCCTCGACGACCAGGACCTTGCGCTTCCCGCTGAAGCTCATCGTCTGCGAGCCGACCCCCGCTATCTCCTCCACAAGGGCCTTGCTCCTCTTGTCGGAGGCGTTCATCTCCAGGACCTCCCAGTCGTGCTCTTTCGCCAGCGCATAGGACAGGGTGGTCTTCCCGGTCCCGGCCTCGCCGTAGATGAGCAGGGCCTTCTTCCCGGGCTTTTTGGCCCCGGCCCACGCGTCGGACCACTTCCTGGCGGCCTGGATCGCCGAGGGGTTGCCGACCACATCGCCCAAGCTCTCCGGGCGGTACTTCTCCGACCAGGGCAGCTCGAACACCCTAGCGGCGCTGCCCGCCTTTTCAGACTTGCTTGCCGCATCCCCCTTCTCTTCCTCCGGCTCTTCCACCCAGTCTGTCAGATTCATTCCTCTATAAGGAGCTCTATGAACTCGTGGCCCCTCTTCCGCCCATACCCGCCCTCCTTGGCGGAGTCCTCGTCGAACCTGTTTACCGAGTCCCTCTCTATCCCCGGCCCCATGATGGAGAACGGCACCGCCCCGTGGACGTGCGTCCTCTCCTTTATCGGGGTGTAGTGGTCCGGCAGGAGCCCTATCCTGAAGTCGCCCTCCACACCCTCCAGCAGTCTTTTCAGCAGTCGATTGTCTATGTTCTCTATGGCGCGCACCTTCTCTCCGACCAGGCCCTCGTGCCCCGCCTCGTCCGGCGCTTCCACATGCACTATCGCGATGTCGCCCCCCGAGTTGAGGGCCTCTATGGCGGCGTCGGCCTTGCCCTCGAAGTTGGTGTCGAAATAGGCATTGGCGCCCTCCACTTTTACCGGCTTCAGCCCTGCCAGCGTCCCCAGGCCCTTTATCAAGTCTATGGCCGTGACAACGACCCCACCCAAGCCGAACTTCTCTTTCATCGTGGGCATCTCCCTCTTCTTCCTGCCCGGCCCCCAGAACCAGAGCATGTTGGCGAGGGGCTTGCCCTGCTCGCGCCTCTTCTTGTTGACCTCGCTGTTCTCGAATATCTCCTGCGACCTGAGCATTATCTCGTTAAGCCTCTCGGCCATGCCCCCGGCCTCGCCCCTGCCTTCTATGAGCAGGCCCTTGAACTCCCTGCCGGGGTGGTCGTGGGGGGCGTTGCACTTCAAGTCGTAGGGATGGATGTTGGCTTCTCTGAGCATGACGAGGTTCCTGTAGCTGACGCCCGGATAGAACTCGATGCCGTCGCCGCCGAACTCCTCATTCGCCAGCCCTATGAGCTCTCTCGCCTCCCCGTTGGTTATCTTGCCGGCGCTGTAATCTATTATCTTGCCGTCCTTTACGGTTATGATGTTCGCGCGCATGGCCAGGTCGCCGGGATGCAGCTCCACACCCATGGCCGCAGCCTCCACCAGGCCCCTGCCGCCCGGGTAGTACTTCTCCGGGTCGTAGCCCATGATGGAGAGGTTGGCCACGTCGCTCCCCGGCTCGAAGCCCTTTGGAACGGTCTCCAGCAGCCCGCTCCGCCCCTCACGGGCTATCCTGTCCATGTTGGGCTTGCCGGCGGCCTGCAGCGGCGTCTTCCCTCCGAGCTCCTCGAGCGGGTAGTCCGCCATGCCGTCCCCGATGAGGATGACGTATTTCATCGGGGATATTC
>CAZINR010000046.1:0-11400 GCA_964540655.1 uncultured archaeon
CTGTCAAAAACCAAGGAACATGCCACCGGTCTCCGACCGGTGGTTTTTGACACCATTTTTCTACTCCAAACGGATAACTTGCCGAACATGAAATTCGACGTGATAATCGGGAAGGACGACGAAGGCTTCTACCAGGTGGATATAAAGGACTTCCCGGAGATAATAACCTTCGGCAAGACCAAGGAAGAAGCGCTTAAGAACGCCAAGGAAGCAATCCAGTGCCATCTAGAAGCCCTTAGGACCAGCGACAAGACCTACGAGCAGATAGAGGTGCCGGCATGAAGACGCCTCGCCCAAAGGGCAAGGACATAGTGAAAGTCTTGGAGAGGCTCGGATTTTCTTTTGTGCATGGAAAGGGCTCGCACATGACTTTCAGGAAGGGGGGCCACCCGTCGCATGTGACCGTCTATGTCACAGACGAGATGCCCCTTGGGACCCTGAACAAGATAATCAAACAGGCGGGGGTTCCGAAGAAGGAGTTCCTCAAGATTCTAGAGGAAGTCAGATAACCCGCCCTAGAGACCGGCTCTCACTAAAGCTCCCTTACGAAACAGAAAACTGAGGACTGGAAACCTTAAGATTGAGAGTGCCCGAGCCGGGATTCGAACCCGGGTCGACAGGTCATTGCAAAGCGCCCTTCCATAAAGCCTAGCACCCCGTTCTTTGGGGTGAAGTACCTTTCTTTTGAAGAAAGGGGCTCTCCGCAACCTGTAAGGATGTCCTGGCTACCCTACTCGGGCAAACTGTCCTCGGTCTTCTGTCTTGAGTTGACAGAGGCAGCTTATTTGATTTTTATGTAACAAAAATAAAACAACCACGCATAAGATGGCTGAAAAGACTTGCATGACCTGCGGAGCCAAGTCCACAGTGGTGGTGGAGTTCCCCTGCCCCAACTGCGGGGAGACCATAACCAGGTGCAAGCACTGCAGGGCTTTGAACAACAAATACGTGTGCCCCAAATGCGGGTTCGAGGGGCCATAAGATGGGCGACGTTCTATCAACCATAAGGGTGATGCCTTCGGGTACTGAAGTCGACTTGGACAAGCTAAAGTCCGAGATAGAGAAGCTTGAGCCGCGCTCAGTCGAGAAGAAGCCCGTAGCATTCGGGCTCAACGCTCTGGAGGTTCAGTTCCTCAGGCCGGATTCCGAGGGTGGCACAGACGACCTCGAGGAAAAGATGCGCGCGATAGAGGGCGTTGAGAGCGTCGAGGTCACAGGCGTCACATTGGTCTAAATCACCGGCTCATATCTGAGGTTCCTTTCAGACTCCATAGCCTTCGCCAGTTTCCGGCCGTTCTTGGTCTTGCGCTTTACGGTTATGTTACCGCGCTTGTTGACCACCGCCGTGAAAAGGTAATCATCGTCTGCGTATATCTTCAGATACTGCCCAGAATTCTGCTTCCCGACGTCCAGCGTTATGTTCTTGCCCAGGCCGTGGGCGGTTATGCCGCTGCCCTTGCCTCCCGCCGGCAGGACGTTTATGCTGACCCCGAACTCCCGTTCTATGCCTGTTACCGTCTGCCCCCCCTTGCCGATTATCCTTTTCATTTCCCTCTGGGGGACGAAGACGTTGACGTTCTTGCCGACGTTCTCTATCTCGGCGCCTGGCGCGTATTGCTTAACACGGTCAAATAAATCGTCGCTTATCCTGTCGAACTCCTTTTTCTGCTTGGTCTTCACGTCCTTGACCGGTATGACCACGACCTCCTCGCCGTAGGTGTAAATTTCGTATTCCAGATCACCAGTGTCAAAGTTCTTGACCTCTACTATGGGCCGTGCAAGATCCTGCTCGGTCATCCCGGTAGGAGTCCTGACGTTCATGTTCAGGGTGTAGACCGTGCTTATCCTACCGCCCTTTATGAATAGCAGCGTGTCCACCACCTGCGGTATGACGCCCAGCTCGACCTTGCCGACAAAGCGCTGTATGGCGTCTATGGGGGCGGCCGCGTGCGCGACGCCGACCATCCCCACGCCAGCTAGCCTCAAATCCTCAAAGATTATGAAATCCGGGGCCTTCCTAACCTCGTCGTAGATGGTGTAGTCGGGCCTGACTAGCAGGAGTATGTCGCCGGTGTTCTTCATCGAGCCGTCCAGGGGGCCGTACTGGGTTATCTCCTTGGGCACCTGCAGGTCTCGCGGATGCTCCATGGTCTTGACCGTTTTGCCCAAACCCGCATAGAACTCGGCCAGCGCCTGCGCGAAGGTCGACTTCCCTGCTCCGGGCGGCCCTACCACCAGTATGCCTTCGGCCTTTCCCTCCAGCCGGCGCTTCAGCTTGTCCGACATCTCATAATCCTTCAGCTTCAAACTGGTTATCGGCCTGACAGCGGTTATCTCAGTTCTCTCCGAGAACGGGAAGCGGGTTACAACTATCCTATACGGCCCCAGCTGTATGACTGTGCAGCCCTTGCGGTCTATCTCAATCAGCCCGCGTTTCCTCTGTGACTCCTCTATGAGTTCATCGACGATTTCATCTACAGTCTCCCGATCCATGGGCTTCCGCCCTATCTTGACCATCTTCCAGTCACCTGGCTTGCCCTTCTTGGCGTATACCTCCACGCCCTCCTTGAGGTGGACGGACATTGTTTTGTCGTCGAAGTACTTCTCGAGCATGAGCCTCTCCTTCTCTTTCGGAACAACAGGCTCGTAGTATATACAGGGTATGTCATAGACCTTGGCCACGTTCGCTTGGGTCTTGTCCGACGTTACAAGTGCGGCCCCGTTCTCTTTGGCCAGCTCACGTATTATCTCGTCGACTTTGCCGAGATATGATTTCTTGATGTCGGACTCGCCGATGTTCTCCCCCACAAATCTAAGTAAGATTTTCTTATTCTTGTGGAGCTCCTGCAGCCTAGCCAATTCGTCCAGCCCCTCGTTCCCTACGCTCTTCCCCACGTTGGCCTGGTGCTCCAGCTCCTGAACCACTACCTTGGGTATCAGCACTTCGGTCTTGCCGTCCGCATAGTTCTCCGACACCCTCCCGTCGATTATCACCGACGTGTCGGCCAGTACACTCTTCGGTTTCATCTCTTGGGATATAGAAGTTCCTCGAATGTAAACTCCCTCTCCTTCTGCGCTCTCTTTACCCTCTTCTCCATCTTCTCCTCGGGCATCTCGACCTTCTTGATGGCAATCATGTCGTCTATCAGCGCCAGGCCCAGGAAGTCTCCAGCCTTCAGCTTCAGCTTCCGGCGGAACTCCTTGGGTATGACGAGCTGCCCTTTCGAGGAGAGCGTAGTCAGTTCTTTGTCCATTTTCGTGTTTAGTGGAATTCGGCCCTGTCAAGGCCCAGATTAGTAAGAAATTAAGAATTCAGTCTTATTTTCTTACTTAAGGCATAAAAAGTTTTACAATATGCCCATTCGATAGTCTTTGACACTACGAATCCCCCATGGTTCTGATTATATTGCACCTCTTTTTTAAACCTTTAATCCTTTAATAGTGGAGACAGAATGCCGAAATCAGCCAGAAAGCCTTTGCCGGGCCATCCCTTACTGCCGAAGAACGTCGCACTGAAGCTTAGGAGACACCTTGGGAAGGGTGTGTTGCACGGCGGGGCCAAACCGACCGCCAGAATGTTCGCCCTGGAACAGGGAAGGCATCCTGCGACGAGAAAGCAAATAAGGCATCCGACCTTGGTTTTCCAAGTCAAAAGACCCGGCCACAGAGAAGGCGATTTTGTGACAGTCCAGTATAAGCCAGCTTTGGACGAGGCGGGACATTTAATAAACGGCAGGTATCATGTCGGGGTCGCAGACCCGAATCCCCATGGTCCTCGGGAACCCGGATACGAAGCGCGATTGGCCCTGGCCGAATCCCACGCCGAACGGTTGGGGCTGGATGTGATCGGGGAACCCGACAGCAGCAGGACTCACCCGGTGACGGTTGACCTGCCCGGCCATAAAACCCTCGAGTGGGGGGATTTGCCCGTAAAGGAACGCCCTAAGCGGGGCGAAATAGTCGAACTCGCCTGATTCACGTCTCAAACCCCCTTTTTTAACCCGATTTCTCTAACTAAACGGACATGGTCGGAATAGTGGGCTACGGGGGGTACGTGCCCAAATACAGGATAACCACCGAGGAGATAGCCTCTGTGTGGAACGAGGACGGCGACAGGATAGCGGAAGGTCTGATGGTCAAAGAGAAGTCGGTCCCCGGCCTGGACGAAGACACCATTACAATATCGGTGGAAGCCGGGCGCAATGCCCTCCGCATGTCCAAGATTGATCCAGAGAAGATAGGAGCCGTCTACATAGGATCAGAGTCGCACCCTTACGCGGTCAAATCCAGCGCCGCCATAGTGTCAGAGACTCTGGGGACAATCCCCTATGTCATGGCGGCCGACCTCGAGTTCGCCTGCAAGGCCGGAACTGCGGGCGTGCAGATGTGCATGGGTTTGGTCAAGAGCGGGATGATAGACTACGGCATGGCGATAGGCGCCGACACCGCCCAGGGAAGGCCTAACGACGCCCTAGAATACACGGCCGCGGCCGGGGGGGCTGCATTCATCATAGGTGAGAAGGGCACGATTGCCGATATAAACCACACTTGCACTTTCACCACCGACACCCCTGACTTCTGGCGCAGGGAGGGCGAGGAGTTCCCCAAGCACGCCGGCAGGTTCACCGGCGAGCCCGCATACTTCCGTCACATAATGGGTGCGGTGATGAAGCTGACAGAGGACTTGGGCACAAAACTGGGGGACTATGACTATCTCGTCCCCCACCAGCCCAACGGCAAGTTCCCGCTCAAGCTTGCGAAGAAGCTGGGAATAGACAAAGAGAGGATAATGCCAAGCCTCGTAGTCACTCAGATAGGCAACACCTACTCGGGTTCCAGCCCCTTGGGCCTGGTATCCATATTGGACAGGGCCAAGGCTGGCGACAGAATCCTCATGGTCTCATACGGCAGTGGGTCCGGGAGCGACGCATTCGATATAACGGTCAACAAGGGCATTGAGAAGGCGCGGAAGAATTCCGTGCCTCTGAGTATGTATCTGGGCAAGAAGGAGTACATCAAATACGGCGTTTACGCCAAGTTCAGAAGGAAGATAAAAGGCATCTAAACATGACGGGAGTCTCTATAATCGGTGTCGGAATGACGAAGTTCGGGGAGCGCTGGGACATGGGATTAAGAGACCTCATGGCCGAGGCAGGGGTCAAAGCAATATTGGACGCAGGCGTGGAAGGCCCAGACATCGGCGCAGTGTATGGTGGCTGCATGAGCGCAGGCCGGCTGACCGGCCAGGAGCATATAGGAGCCCTCATAGCCGATCAGGCGGGGTTGAATCCCATCCCCGCTACGCGTGTGGAGGCCGCATGCTCATCCGGCGGCCTGGCCCTTAGGCAGTCTATACTCAGCATACTGTCGGGAGAGCATGACGTCGTCATAGCGGGCGGGGTTGAGAAGATGTCCGACGTTGCGATCTCACAAGTCACCACCACCCTCGGCGGAGCGGCGGACACGGAATGGGAGGCCGCCTTTGGGGCCACCTTCCCGGCCCTTTATGCTCTCATAGCAAGGAGGCATATGCACGAATACGGCACCACCGAGGAGCAGATGGCCGCCGTGGCCGTCAAGAACCACGAGAACGGCTCTCTAAACCCCTATGCGCAATATCAATACAAGATAACGAAAGAGCAGGTGATGGATTCGTCGCCCATCGCCGAGCCGCTCAAGCTCTTCGACTGCTCTCCCGTAACCGATGGCGCCGCCGCAGTCATACTGGCCAGAGACGAGGTTGCCAAGAGATACACCGACACACCCATAAGGATACGCTCCACGGCTCAGGCCTCGGATGCCCTCTCGCTCCACGACAGGGCTTCGCTTTCGGAGCTGAAGGCCACCAAGTTCGCCGCTAAGAAGGCCTTTGAACGGGCTAAGTTAAAACCCAAGGACATAGACGTGGCCGAGGTCCATGACTGCTTCACGATAGCAGAGATACTGGCAATCGAGGATTTGGGCTTCTTCAAGAAGGGCGAGGGTGGCAAGGCCACTGAGGAGGGCATGACCCGAAGAGGCGGACAGATACCGATAAACACCTCCGGCGGGCTGAAGGCATGCGGCCATCCGGTCGGGGCGACTGGCATAAAACAGGCCGTAGAGCTAACATGGCAGCTCCGGGGAGAGGCCGATAAAAGGCAGGTGGACTGCGAAATCGGACTGACTCACAACGTAGGCGGCAGCGGGGCCACCTGCATAGTGCACATACTGTCTCGATAAAACTCTTAGGATTCCGATTAAGGTATTGTCCTGTATCTTAAGTTTATTATAACCCACTCGAGTATCAATATCGCCAGCCCTGCAAGCAGGAGATGGGGCCTGAGCTCTATCACCTCCAGAGACGGGGATTTTGTCGCCAGCTGACTGAAGGTTTCATAGAGTTCGGTTTCGGAGTCGACCCTGAAATATTTGCCTCCGGTGCTTTGGGCCATAGCCTTGAGGGTTTCTTCATCCAATTTGCTGACCAGAGTGAGGTTCCCGAAGGTCGCGCCTTCGGGTGCCCCAACGCCTATGGTGTAGATTACCACGTCTTCCTCGACCGCCAGTTCGAGGGCTTCCAGCGGGGACGTTCCCACGTTGTTCTGGCCGTCGGTCAGCAGTATGACTGCCTTGGCTTGGTCTGTGGACAGCAGACGGTTCACGGAGGTGATCAATGCGTCCCCTATGGCCGTGCCTCCTGCCTGGAATTTAATGCTCTGTATGCCCTGCCTGACCCTCTGCATGTCATCGGTCGGAGAAACCCTTGTAAGGGCTACGGCCCCGAACTCCACCACCCCCACCTTGGTCTTTGTTTCACCCAGGGAATCTATGAAGCTTAAGCTCGCTTCTTTCGCCGCCTCGAGGCGGGTAGGCTCATAATCGTCTATGAGCATGCTTGAGGAGGCATCCAGCGCCATCACAAAATCGAAGTCGGTCCTTAGCACCTCTTCCTGGACGACCAGACCCGCGACCGCCAGTGTAAGGCAGCTGAGCGCGAGCGTCTTGAGCATGAAGGGCAGGGTGTTCTTTGATAGGTCCCGGCTGGAGCCGAGGACTCTGGCTACGGCCTTGAAATTTGCGAACAGGAGCGCGCGCCTTCTGAGGTACCTCAGGCTCACCATGTGCACTATGACTAGCACTGGCACGCTCAACAAAAACCACAGATATTGCGGCTCGGCGAATCCTATTTCCATTTTTACATCATCAAGTCTATCCTGCTTGCAAAGAAGTTTATGAGCTTGCCGACATACGGCTCGTCGGTCCTGAGCTCTATAAGATTTGCCATTCTGCTTCTAAACAGCTTGCCCACCTCTTCATACTGCTGCTCTGCCATCCTGCTGTACTCCTCTCTTATCTCCTCCGGCCTGAAGATGAGGGTGTCTCCAGTCTGCGGGTCTTCTATCACCACGTCGCCTATCCTGCCGGAGGGCATCTCCACGTCCCTGGGGTCCCTTATCATCAGCCCCATGACGTCCATGTGTTCCGTGGCCATGCCCAGTGCCCCGTCCCAGAAGTCCGGGAGCTCGAGGAAATCACTCATTATCATAACCACCGAGTTCTCCTGCAGATGCTCGGTAGCGTATTTCAGCGCCTTTATGATATCGCTGCCGCCTCCATAGAGGTATGGGTCCAGTATGTTCTTGACCACTTTCTGGTACTGGAGCTGCCCCGGCATGGGTTTGGTGAAGTACCGTATGTTCTCCGTGAACACCATGGCTCCGACGCTCTCTCCCGCAAGTGCGGCGCTGTAGGCCAGGGAGGCGGCCACTTCGAGCGAATATTCCAGCTTGAGCTTCTCATGCGATGAGAATACCATCGTTGAGCCTCCGTCTATGAGAAACATGAGCTTGATGTCCTTCTCCTGCTTGAAAACCCTGGCGAGGGTCTTATCCGAGCGCAGGGTGGCCTTCCAGTCTATGAACTTGGCATTGTCTCCGGGGACGAACTCCTTGAACCCGTCGAATTCCAGACCCCTCCCCCTGACCATCCTCCGGAAGGCGTCTATCAGACCGAAGTCCACTAGTCTTGGTGATTCGACGTGGAGCTCCCTATGCTTCTTGCGACTTACAGTCAGGCTTCTCTTTTTACTCTCTTCAGCCATGGTATTACGGGACCGGGACTCTCTTCAATATCTCTTCTATTATCTCCCGTGAGGTTATGCCCTCTGCGCGCCCGTCGTAGTTCACCATCACCCTGTGGTTCAGGACGTCATAGGCCACGTCCTTGACGTCCTGCGGGGTGGCGAAGCTGCGCCCGTCCATGAAGGCAGCCGCCTTGGCGCCTATGAAGAGGCCTATGGACGCTCTGGGGCTGCCTCCCCATCCGATGTATTTGCCTTTCCTCACGCCGTAGGTCTTGGGATTCCTGGTCGCGTCGACGATTTTGACCAGGTACTTCTTTATGTCGTCATCGAAGTATACTCTGTGGGTTGCCTCCTGCATCCCCATGAGCTTCTGGGGATTGGTGGCCGGCTGTATGTCATAATCCTCCATCTTGTGGATCGTTATGTTTCTGTCCAGTATCTCCAGCTCGTTGTCGAGTTCGGGATATCCCATGAACAGCTTGAACAGAAAACGGTCGAGCTGGGCTTCTGGCAGCGGGAAGACGCCTCCTCTTTCTATGGGATTCTGGGTCGCCATGACGAAGAACGGCTTCATGAGGGGGAATTCCTGCTTGCCTATGGTGACTATCTTCTCCTGCATCCCCTCAAGCATAGCCGACTGGGTCTTCGGCGGCGAACGGTTTATCTCGTCGGCCAGCACGAAGTTGGCGAATATCGGACCCTTGACCACATAGAAGCCCTTGTGGGGATCGTACGTCGTTACGCCCACTATGTCCGTCGGCAGAAGGTCGACGGTGAACTGTATCCTGCTGAACTGGCACCCGGAGGCCATGGCGAGAGAACGGATCGTGACTGTCTTAGCGATGCCCGGGATACCCTCTACCAGAACGTGGCCGTCGCAAATCAGCCCTCTGATGAGGGCGTCTATGGTCTTCTCCTGGCCGATTACAAGCTTTTGGACTTCCTCCCGCACCTTCTGGATGTCGGAAACGTAATCGTCAAGCTCTTTTTGGGTAAGCTTCTTGCGTTCCATTTTCTTAACTAACGCTGCGGATATTTTTTTGGGTCAATAATGTTTATATCAATAAAAATGAAAAAATTTTAAAGACAGGACCTTCGAACTTTTTATTTAACCTGCCTTTAAAATCCATACACCATCAGCTTGATGTAATGCGGGAAATGGGCATCAAAGAAAAGATCCTCGGCCTATTCAGGTCTAAAAAGGAAGGTAGGAGCGATTCCTCCCCCAGGGACGATATCCGTAAGAGATACCTTCTGGAGCTTGAGAACCTGGACAATGCGGTCAAATACGACAGCGAGGACGTTCTCATGGCACGCCTTTCCGGGATAGTTCGAGACTATTTCTGCGAGATATTCTACTACACGAAGCCGATGACCCTCGAGGAGATATCCGACAGGATGAAAAACGCCCATATAGACCCCAAGGTGAAAGAGAGCATGAACAAGCTCCTGGAGGCCCTTTCGGTTATGGAGTACAGCGGCTACAAGACATTCAAGCGCGACATAAAGAAATTCATCAAGTCTTTCAGGGAGCTTGTTAAGCAGGTCTAGTCTGGGAGACTCACCTATTTCTTTCCTTTGCCCCGCCTTATTATGCTGTTGGCTTTAAGGAAGACTAGCATCGCTATAGCGACTGCGGCCGTTCCCAACAGGAAATAGGCGGACGGGTCCGCGGTCGGGGCCACGGCGGCGGGCGCGACCACACTCACGGCCTGGGTTTCGGAGATGAGGGACTTGCAGGCGTCTATTATCTCGTTAAGCATGCGGTCGGCCGCAGCGAAGTCCCCCTCTTCGAGCTTCTGCCTTATGTATTCCAGATTCTCCTCATACTCCATGCAGGGCGGGTTCTCCTCCATCAGTTCGCTTGCGAATCTCATCTTGGCTTGCATCTCAGTCTGGTTCCCCTCCAGATATGGATACAGGACGATCTCTATTGTCGCCTCTCTTGAAAGTGCCGGCTCCCCGGAAGTTGCGATCAAAGTGACCGAATAATGCGATGGACTGTCGGATACCAAGGGGGGATTGTCCAGAACCACATCGAAAGACCGGCTTTCTCCCACCGCCATATCGCCCAGCTGGGTCTCCGAGATGCTGACTTCGGATATCGTCGCATCCGTGTCATAATCCATCTCGACACCCTCCAAATCCACCTCTCCGTCGTTGGTTACGCTAACATCGAGCAGCCTGACTCCCGGCTCTTCTATCTGTATCTGTCCGGGGGCGTCTATCCTGAGCGAAAGATGCTTTATCACGTCTCTGGTCTGGTTTATGACCGTTTCAATCTCTTCCGTTTCAATTTGCACGCTTCTGCGGCTCTGAGTTATGGTCTTCAGGTCCTGAAGCACATCTAGCCATGTTGGGGTCAGGTTTATCTGTATGCCCTGCGTGTTGGTGCAATTAGCAGTTATGCTCCAGTTGCCGTCATCAAGAGGAACTTCGTACCAGAAATCATACTCTACCGGGCTTATGGTGTTCTTGTTCATGCTATACGTACTGCCACCGCTATCATTGATTGAAACTATGCATGTGCCATCCTGGTTCATCTCGATAGTCACATTGACGTCCGCGCCCGGATATCCTGTATGGTTTATGTATTCCCAAGTCCACGTTGCCGTTGGGACGACCCCGTATATGTTCCACCAGACGGTTGAGGAATTGGCCTCGTGCCCGGCTAGGTCTTGGCAGGTGGCGTAAAGAGACCAGTTGCCGTTGGGCTGGAAGACCTCCCAGGTTATGCGTCTTCCGCTGGAAGTGTTCACATACACAGTCCCGTTTATGTTCAAGGTACAGTTGACCCTCTCAGATGCGTTTATGGCCACATAAGAGTGGCCGAATAGGGTCGATGAATTAGCATTTGTCCAGTTCCACCAGAGCATCGGCGGGTTTGCGTCTATCTTCCACCAGGAGTCGGGGAGCCAGGCCGTATGTCCGAGTCTATCTGTGCAAGAGGCCCGGAAGCTCCAGTTTCCGTCGCCAAGCTCTGTACTCCAGCTCAGGAACTCCGAGTTGCTGTTGTTTGTATAGGGAGTCCCGTTTATGTACAAAGTGCAATTCACATTCTGCGAGGCATTTATACCCGCGACGGAGCTGTTGTAGACCGTAGCGGTGTTCCTCTCAGTCCAGTTCCAGTCCACCCCCGGGAGAGTCGTGTTTATGAACCACCACACATCGCTGAGGTTCGTTTCACTTCCAGCCCTGTCCTCGCAGGTGGCGTTTATCGTCCAGTTGCCGTCATCCAGAGTCAGATTGTACGTAACATAGGTTCCGTTGTTGGGAATCGGATAGTCCGTTCCATTTACATGGAGCGTACAGTTGATTATCTCTGAGCCGTCTAT
>CAZINR010000047.1:0-11103 GCA_964540655.1 uncultured archaeon
GACGCCGCCGTTGCTGATGGTGAAGGTGCCGCCGCGCAGCTCGTCCATGCTGACATCGGACTGGGCCACGTCCACGAACATGCTCATGACGAAATAGCCCTCCATGACCTTCATGTCCACGTCCTCGATGTTGATTCCGTCCTCGCTCAGGGCGGTGGATATGCGCGCGATTATGCCCTTGCGGTCCTTTCCCACCACAGTCAGAAAGCAGAGCTCTTTTTCCATTTTCTTCGCTTATTTTGAGGTTAAAGGATTAAATCTTGTAGCGCAGCAGGGCAGCTATCCCGCCCAGGCCCTCCAGCTTCTGGCCCGGCTCGTGGTTTGAATTGAGTACGTGGAACTCCGCGCCGGTCTGCTTGACTTTCGATATCAGGTCCTCGGTATTCGGTCTTGAGTCTCCTCTCAGCTCCTTGTCCAGCACCAGCAGCACCTCGACCGCGCCCATCTCCGCCGCCTTTCTGACCTCCCCCGGCCCGTAGGCGGCCAGCTTATCCTTGCTTATCTCCTCCAGCAGGCGGTCCATGAATCTTGCTTCGCGCGCGATGCGGGCGTCGCCCAGCACCTTGTCCAGCTTCCCGCCTTTGAGTATCTCGTTGACCCCCGGCTTGCCCTCGTTGCCGGTGTCGACGGTCTGGAAGTTGAGCTTGCTCTTGTTGTCGCGCGCATAGTCCAGGAAGTTCCGTTTTTCGAACCCGGGTCCGCCCAGAATGACTGTCTTGACGCCTTCCCTCTCCGCTTCGTCCTCAAGCAGCTTCAGCAGCTTCGAGTAGAACTCGCTCTTGCGGTCCTCCCGTCCATCGGCGTATTTACCGCCCAGATTCTGCTTGGTGTCGATGTAGTGCAGCCCCCTGTCGCGGACCAGCGCCACGGTGGCTTCGCCGTCTCCAACCACGCAAACCATCACCTGCGCGCGCTTGGCCCCCTTCTCGGCGTCCTTGAGGTACTTCAGCTCGTGGGGCGCCCACCGCCCCTTGAAGATGTCCAGCCGTCCGTGCTCGTCCAGCTCGAGGGTGTGGTGCGAGCCGAGGCTTATCAGATCTTCCGGCCCGGCTTCTATGATGCCGAGGATGCGGAGGCGGTTGGCGTTCTGGTCGAACTCGACTTTTTCAACTTTGACGGAGAGTGTCATGGCCTGCTTCTGGCCTTTGTCCGCGCGCAGCTTGTCGTCCTTGCCCTTGACCAACCTGCTGGTCCTGGCCTTGATTAGGTCGCCCTCGCCTATGACCTGGCTCAGGTACCACAGATCGTCCAGGTTCTCGGCCTGCGCCACGAGAAGCCCCGTCTTCAGGTCCCGCTTGATTATCTTCATCGCTTATGTTTTTGTGTCTGGAGTTTTAAATAAGACTGATGGGCAAAAGCAGTAAATCGCTGCGGGACTCGGCCAGTCACATAGCAGACCCCCGGACCATAAGGGCAGCCAAGAACAAGCTGGTCATGGCTCCTGTGGGCAAGCGACCGAAGGTCGAGGTCAGGCCGGAAACGGCCGTGATAAACCACAGGGGTGACATAGTGCCGAGACCCGCCAAAAGAGTGCTGGACAAGGCGGATGAGCTCACCTCCGTCATAGACGGCGTCGAAGCCCTTCCCGGCAACATGTGGGATTCGATGGGGCACGTGTTTGCGAAGGATGAGGGTCAGTCAGTGCAAAGTCATGTGCGCACGGCAAGACCGGTCCGCGTTCACGCGCAGTTCGTCAAGCCCTGGGGCGCAGGGACTATCCTGCACCATCTCCACCTCTCCAGGGCCGGCACCATGCCCGAGAGCCACGAAGGGCGATTTGTGTTGGGCAGGGACCGGAAGATGCACGGAAGGACCTACACTGAGGCCCACCCGCTGCGAATAAGGCCCGACGGCCGGCTGGAGGTGGACACTCGCCGATACGTCCTTATAGAGGGGTCGAGATACGATTTAAAAGATAGGTTGCATAAAAATCTGAAGGAAAGGGAGGGCCCCATCCAGGTATTCAGAAAAGCAGCTTACAGGTTCTTGGGCATTGGGGATTAAGCAATCCCCCTCAGCACCTTCTCCGCCGTCTTCTCGCCCAGCAGCTCTTTGAGCTTCTTTGTTGGTGTCTTCTTTATTCCCGGCTTGCTCTTTATCCCCGCGTCGAACAGCTTCCTCGCCCTGACCCGCCCGATGCCCTTGATGGACGCCAGCGGCAGGAGCTCCTCCCTTATTCCGTGCTTGAGCCGCATCTCCAGCTTCTGCAGCTCCCTTCGTGTCGCCTTGTCCGTCTTGATGTAGGGTATGAGCTCGGAGTAGGAGTAGGCCAGCCAGCGGGCGGTGTCCAGCTTTATGCGCAGCAGACCCGGGGCCATGCCGTAGTTCTTGAGTATCCAGTCCTCTGTTCTCTCCTCCACCCAGTCGTTGAGCATCAGCGCCGTCTTGAATCTGTTGAGATAATCTGAATCAGACTGCCCGGTCAGCAGCTTGTGCTCCCGCTCGTAGTATAGCCCCCAGATGTCGTCCTCCTCTTTCTTCCTCACCCTCAGCAGCGGGCGCATCTCGGTGGTGGAGCAGGAGAACTCCAGCAGGCTGAACGTGCCGATGCGCGCGATTTTATCCGGGTCCTCGAACACCTCAACGAACTCGTGCGCTGTCTCCGGGTCGATGTAGAGCTCGGAGACGCGGCTGCCCAAGGGAGTCGGTATCAGTCTTGTGTCTTCAGTTTTCTGTCCTCCGATGTCCGACGCCGACACAAACAAATCGTCGCTCTTCTTCCCGCCCTTGGACTTGATGAAGTCCCACTTCTCCAGCTGCCTCAGGACCCTGTCCACCTTCTGTTTGAACTCGCCCTCCGTCCCGTACTCGTGGGCGAAGAAGGTCGCCCCGAAAAAATCCATGAGGCTCTTTTTGTCGCGGGTGAAGCCCGATGCCACCGAGGCTAGCACGTGCATGCGCAGGACCGGCTCCACGCCCAGCTGGGAGTGGATGTTCTCCGGCAGGCCGTTGACGTAGTTCTCCTCCAGGAACTCCTTCTCGTACTCGTTGGACGCCAGAAGCACGGACTCGCCCTCCTTGTCGTACCTTGGGCGGCCGGCTCGGCCGCAGTTATGGACTAAAAAACCGGATGCAATATAGTTCTCATTCCCCTCTACGCCAATGTTATACACCTTGATGCCCTTCGAGAAAGCGATATCCCTCTTCCCAACAATTCTCATTTTAGCATGTTTTTCCCTATTACGATAATAATTATCAAGATTGTGGTAGCTTTTGTATTGCGCCTCAATCTTGCATTTGACAGGCTTTGCATATCTCGCGAAAGTCTTGATGTAATCCTTTCTGTTGAAAGAAACCAAGTAATGGGGTTTCTTGAACTCTACGCTCTTTCCTCGGATCTCAACCCTAAGGCGCCTGCTTTTGCTTTCTAACTTAGCAACAATCCCTAGTTTTAGGAGCAACTCCTGTATGCCCACGGCAAATTTCTTACTGGAAGAAACAAACAGTATCCTCTGATTGTCTGTAGTCGGAAAACGCTTGTTCTTGGTCACAGTGTATGAGCCGTCACCGTCGAATACTCCGCCCAGGTATGCCCCCACCAACTCCATTGGGGCATTCAGAAGAAAGGGCGGCACCCTGACCTTTTCAGTTTTGTTCCCGAATGGGATTCCAAAGTGTTCGCTCAACACTTTGCTCAGAAGTGTAGCGCCCATTTCGCACCTGCCTCTGCCCTCTTTATACGATACATAAACCTTCCCCGAGACCAATCTCTCCATCACCCGCTTGCTCTTTTCAATAATTTTCTTATTGTTATTGAAGACTCGTATCTTTATGTACTCGCTTCTTGTCCTTTTGTCAACTGTTCTCTGGATGTTGCCATCAGTGGCGATTATTCCGGCCAGCCACAGGAGATCCTCGTCAATCCTGTCTGGGATGTTCAAGAACGAACCATAGCCCGTCTTCACACTCTTAATGTGGGCCTTTCTTTCAAGCTTCAGCATATCCAATAGCTTGATCGCACAGGAGAGCGGCATGTTCTTAACATCCTTTTTGTAGTGGTAGATTGACTTCGGGCCAATCCCCAGCTCCTCTCCCAATTCCTTATCCAGTTTTCCAGTTTCTTTCTTTGCCCTCTCCAGCAGATGTCCGAACCCGCTGACGAACAACCTTCCCTTGGGAAGCAAATCGAAGAAATTGGGAACGTATGAATAGCTGGATTCATATGGATTGAAGCCCACCCCATCCCCGATTTTTACCTCTTCGGCTGCCTTCCACTCCTTGCCGATTCTTATGGGGTGCTCTTTGGTCAGCCTTAGTTTGTAACCTTTATCAGTCGTCAATTCCATCACTTCATCAGCAGCCCGCTCATAATATTCCCGGATGGGCTTGAACTCAAATACCTCCTTATGCTCATTAAAGGATAGAACGCTGCATGAGATCCTCTCTTCGACGACTTTCCCGATGGGCAGAATTCCCTTATCCGTAGGTATCTTCTCTTCATACGGAAGGCACATCTGGAGGTATTCCAAAACCGGGATGTAGTCCAGCCCGAAGCCCGTATAGCGCTTTATGTCGCGGATTATCACCTTGCGCGCGGGCATGTTCAGGCCGGCTGAATTATGAACTAATATGCCATTAGCCACAAAAAGATGATCATTCAAGCCGTCGTTCCTCAGCACCACGTCATAGACCTTATGCCCACTGCTTTTTACAGTGCGCTTGCTGTTAATGATGTCCCAATATACATCCCCCTCAAAGGAATTGCTCTTCCACCCCCCTCTATAAGTCTTCTTCACTGGGCCCCCACATATGGGGCATTCATCATTTTCCTTGAAATATTCAGCAATTCTCCCACCCTTCTTTATAAATTCCTCATACGCCCACACACCTAGACTATTGAGACTCCACAACCATTCATGCGCACCTTTCTTTCGCTTTTTTATGAAAGCATAGTGGAGATTTACTCTCGCCTCGTTTTTCTTGGGCTCATACCCCAACGACCTCTTCAATTCCCTAGAACCCACCTCGCCCTTATCGCCCAACTGCTTTATTATGGCAGCCTTCTGTTTTCCCCATACTTTTTGAGCGCGCGTCCTCCCCCCAAATACATTGGGATGAAAAATGTAATCGCATCCCTCGCAGCGAATGGATTTTATCTCATATTCTCTCGCAATTTCCTTTAATAACCTTTGTTTCCTACTTACTCCAAAGCCTATATCCTCATAAAATCTACGTATGCACAAGGAATTTTGTATGAACAGCTCTTGACTCGGCTTAGAATAATAGGTCTTCTCATGTAGTCGCATTGGTTCTCCCCCCCTAGTCCTGACCCATGTGATTATCCCATTTCTGAGCAATGCCCTGCGCAAATCTTTTATGAGTTGCTTGGATGTGTTAGAAAAGCTCACCCTTCCTCCTTTTTCCATACAGCCATCGGTATCAAAAAGCCCCCTTATCAGATGAGTAAGTCTGTCCTGGGGTCCCTCCAACAAAAGACGGTCTATGTGCTTATCGCTCCCCAAACCCACCCCGCATCTGACTAGAAACTCTCGAAACCATTTAGCCTTGGTAAGCACAGCCTGCTTGATGCCGAGACTATTCCTTGT
The DNA here is from genome assembly GCA_964540655.1 of uncultured archaeon. Classification (GTDB taxonomy): domain Archaea; phylum Altiarchaeota; class Altiarchaeia; order JAFGQM01; family JAFGQM01; genus CAZQBY01. The sequence goes on from CAZINR010000047.1 coordinate 5,547, forward strand.
GATTTTGAAGAATATGCCATATCTTCGACAGGCTTTTTTCACCCTAGCAAGCACTTCTTTGTCCTCGTTGACTATTGACGCAGGACCCTTGTACACCAATACACCTTTTCGAATTTCTGCCCCAGAGTGTCCGTCGCCCAAAAACGCTCCTATGAGGTAGTAGACATCTTCGTCCAGTTCACAGTTCTCAAAGGGGAGCTTGTTCTCCTTCACAAAATCGGACCAGCGGGGGCATGACTTGGACGGCGACGGAATTTTTCCGACCGTAGCCACCAAATCTCTCTTTTTGCAGTCGCCTGCGGCAATGAGATGCCGCCTCCCATCCCTTTTGATAAGTAACTTATGATTCCTAGTGACCTTTACCGGCCCATAGCAACAACTGCTTATCTCCACCAGGCTTTCGGGCGCTTCCATGTCACTTAGGCTCTCGGGTGTCAACGGCTTTAGATTGGCGCCCTCAAGGGTCAGAACCTGGTTGTTCGTCTTGAGATTTTTAACTGAAACCTCTTTCATACCGCTCCATACTTTGGTATCTGCGTCTAAACAAAGCGTGGGCGTCGCGCTTATGACCTTTATCAGGCCTTGTTTGAACGCCTGCTCGACCAGCGCGCGCTGCTTGTTGACGAGCCCGGCGTGGTGGAACGCCGCTCCCCCCCTGACCGCATTGGCCAGCCTCTTGCACTGGGCCGTCGGGGTAGAGAGGGCGTTCAGAATCTCCTCAGAGGCCTGCTCCAGCGATTTCGAGGTCTCCTCGTCCAGCAGCTTCTCGAACTTCTCCGAGAATCGGTCGGCCACCGCTTCGGCAGAGCGCCGGGAGTTGACGAACACCAGCGACTGCGCGCCCTCGCCCAGAGTCTTCCTCGCCTCGGAGAGCATGACCTTAGCCTTGCCCTGCTTTATCCGCTGGGTCAGCTTCACCGGCCTCCAGTCGGACTTTATGACCTCGGCATCCAGCCATGCCCCCAGCTCGTCGGCGTTGCCGATGGTCGCGGACAGGCCCAGAAGCTGTATGTTGGGGAAGGTCTTCTTGAACTTGGCGATGAGGACTTCATAGGTCGGTCCCCGGTTTGTGGTTATCAAATGAATCTCGTCTATGACCAGCAGCTTGACGTCGCGGAACCAGCCGGGCTTCGAGCGGAGAATCGAGTCGCACTTCTCGGCGGTGGCGATGACGATGTCGGCTGTGTTCCTCTGCGGCAGGAACTTGGAGTCAAGGTCACCCATCTGCAGGTCCACGCGGAACCCCAGCTTCCCCCACTTCTGGAAGTCGGCGAACTTCTCGCTGGCCAGCGCGCGCAGAGGGACTATGTAGACTACCTGCCCGCCCTGCCTCATGGCGCTGAGCGCGGCCAGCTCGGCGATGACTGTCTTGCCTGAGGCTGTGGGTGTTGAAATGACGAGCGACTGGCCCTCCATCACACCGGCCTTCACCGCCTGCTCCTGCGGCGGAAAGAGCGTCTCTACGCCCTCGCCCTTGAAGACCTCCTCCGCCTTGCTCCCGACCCCCAGCTCCGAAACCTCCACGGCTTTTATTTGACTACTCTTCAATTAAAGCCAAAATGAAAACTCCGGCCATAGTGCTGAACTTCAAGACGTATTCGCAGGCGACCGGAAAAAGGGCGCTCAAACTGGCCAAGATATGCCAGGAGGTGGCGAAGGAGAAGGGCGCCGAGATAGTGGTCTGCCCGCAGCTGGCCGACTGCCGGATGATAGCGCAGGCGGTGGACATACCCGTGTTCGCACAGCACATCGACGACATCGACCCCGGCAGCCACACGGGATGGGTTCTGATAGATTCTCTGATCGACGCCGGACTGGACGGCTCGCTGGTCAACCACTCCGAGCACAGGATAGAGCATGAGAAGATAGCCGGCGCGCTAAAGCGACTCAAAAAGGCCAATATGACCAGCATCGTCTGCACTAAAGACGTCGAAGAGACCGGGGAGCTCTCGCAGCTCAAGCCGGACTTCGTCGCCATCGAGCCGCCGGAGCTCATAGGAAGCGGCATACCCGTCTCGGAGGCGCAGCCGGAGGTAATCACCGGCGCGGTGGACGCAGCTCAGAAGGGCGTTCCCGTATTGTGCGGGGCAGGCATAACCAAGGGCGCCGACGTCAAGAAGGCGGTCGAGCTGGGTGCGAAGGGCGTTTTAATCGCATCGGGCGTGATCAAGGCCGACGACCCGAAAAAAGTCCTGAGCGAGCTGGCGAGCTACATGCTGGCTCCCTGATCCTATAACCGGCCAAAAGCGGCTTTACTCCTTCACCACGAGCACCTTGCCCTTCAGGTGCATGTCCTCGGCTGGGTAGTATTTCCTCTTGATGTTGATGCCCTTCAGTTCGTCGCCCCGCATGATTATCTTGCTCACTTTGCCCAGCTTCTTGCCCTTGCTGGAGACGACCTCCCTGCCGATGTAACGGTCCTCCAGCTGCTTCTTGCGCTCGACATAGTCGAAGAACACTATCTTGAGAAGATAGTGGACCACCAGAACGACGACGAACGAGATGAGCAGGTTTATCAGCAGGTTCTGCATCGGGTCGAAGCCCTCGAAGGATATGGTCGTGGAGTCTTGGTGAAGGGCGATGACCGACCAGTAGACGCTGGCCGCCATGTACTTGAGAAGCACGCCGATTATGATTATGTGGACATACCGCTTTATCTTTAGGTAGTTCTTCAGCAGGAAGTTGTGGATTATGAAGCCTATGGCCATTATCGATGCGGCCACGACTATGAGGTCTATCGCCGCGAAGTCCGTGCCGGAGCTTGAGAACAAAAAGAAGTTCAGAGCAAGCATGGGTTGACTTCCGAATGCGTCGCCGACGCTGTCAGGGTTCGCTATGGTCCCGGGCCGGTAGATGGCGTCCAGGTTCCTCTGGACCTGCAGGTAACCGGTTATCACAGCGAGTATTATCACAAGCACCGCCACAAGGTTGAAGACCCTGTATATGTTGCCCCGGAGCAAAGATCCCTTCACCTCGCTCAGCCCGGAGAAAAGCTGCTCGTCGTAGCCGAAGCCCTTGGCTATCAGCCAAACGCCGACCAGGGCCAGTATGACCTCCACTATGGGTATTCCGAAGTAGGAGAGCAGGACTATGAGCACTATTAGCAGGCCGGGCAGCCCGAACAGCGTCCTGGCCTGGGCCGGGTTCTCACCTATCTTGCGGAAGAAGTCCTGTATCTTGAAGTATGCGCTCTCGAGCGGCCGGGCAAGCTTGATGTTGACCGTCTTGACCGACAGCACCTTGGTCTCGCTCTGTATTATGGGCAGGACCTCGTCGTCCTCCGCGCCATCTGTGACCAGTATGACGCCCTCCGGCTTGAATCTCTCCAGGACCCTGACCAGCTGGTTGCCTATCTTCTGGTCGCTCTTTATGCCCACTTCCTTGTCCCCTGTCAGTGTGACTACCTCCACACCATTGTAGAGGTGCTCGCTCTCCTTTTTGGCCTTAATGGCCGCGAATATGGCGTTTACGTCGGAGTCCTCCGGGTCGGCCATGGCCAGTGCGTTTGCGGCCTTGAGGTTCTCCGCTTCGCCGACTATCGGCCCCTTCACGCCGGCCTTCTTGCCCAAATCGTCATCTCTATCGATACACAGGACTAGGGCTTCCACGCTTCTCGACCGGCTTTTCCGTGGCATGTTGTTTCGGTGTTAATTTTAGCGCGCGCTGAATAAAAAATCCCGGATTTTGTTTTTAAGGCTTTAGGCCTTAATTTAGCATGGCCGAGCGCAAGACCGGTTATGTCAAGATGAGGCCTCCCGAGGAGGCAGCCCCAACAAACAAGAGGGAGAGCAGAATCATAATCGAGGGCCAGAGAAAGCCCCTGACCATGGGCCAGATATTGGTAGCGTTCCTCATATCCGTCATAATATTCCTTTTCTTCCAGGAACTCGGCTTCACCCCCATGGTGTCCGCTCTGGTGTCTGTTTTGTTCTTTGCCCTGAGCGTGTTCCTGTTCGGCTCCATAGTCTTCCTTGAGACCTACGAGCGTGCCGTTGTCCAGAGATACGGCCGCTTCAACCGCGTCGCGGGCCCCGGCTGGACCGTGATACTGCCGGTCTTGGAGAGCTATAACATAGTCGACATGCGTATCAAGACGCTGGATCTTCTAGGCTACGAGGCCATCACAAAAGACAACATCAGGCTATACCTGGACATAGTGGTCTATGCCCGGATAATCGACCCGTTCAAGGCCGTCTTAGAGGTGAAGGACGTTAACACGGCCATACTGACGTTCTTGAAATCCATAACAAGAGAGACTGTCGGAAACCTCACTGCAGAAGAGGTGATATCCAACATCGCCAAGGTTAACGAGCTGCTGACCGGCGAGAGGGAGCGGCTCAAGGAAGAGTGGGGCGTAGATTTAATCTCAGTCGAGATACAGGAGATTACGTTGCCCGGACGCGTCCAGGAGAGCATGCACGATTTGAGGTCGGCCGAGTACCAGCGGCAGGTCATCGAGCAGAGGGCGTTCGCCCGTGAGGCGCTCATCAACGCCATACAGCGCGCCGCCAGCAAGCTGGACAACCCGGCGCTTTCCTACATGTATCTTGAGGCCATGAAGAAGGTGGCCGACGGCAAGGCGACCAAGCTGATATTCCCCATGGAGCTGACCCGGCTGGCCGAGAGCGTGTCGAAGAACTTCGGGGCTGACAAGGATAAGTTCCTAGAGGACATAATGAAGGCCTACAAGGAGACTGTGGCGAAGGACATGGGGAAGAAGTGATTTTTTAGAATGACCAGACCGAAGCCCTCTGCAGTACCCCTAGCACTTGATGTGGATGTTCGGAATCCCCCGATAGGGCTGTCGTGCTTGCTAAGCGCCATGGCGCATACGCGCTGAGGTACTTGGCCATGGACGACTTATGGCTCGGGGGCAGTGAGCCCCCGGCTTCATCACAAGAGGGGCTTGAGGAGTGGTGCAAGAGAAGCCGTGATATGCTCTCGGCTGCGCATTTGGGCAAACCCGGCCGGGTAAAGAAACACGCACTGTCTGCAGCAAAACTCCTGGACGAAGCAAGGGAGGACATTGAGGGAGGCGAGCTCAGGCGGATGATGACCCTTGCCGCCCGGGTCCACAGGCATATGGAGCAAAGGCCGCATAAACTCATCGATGCCATAGAGAACATGCGGAAGGAGATTGACAATACTACTGTTAGGGAACGGAGACGGAACCGCCGCGAGGCCAGAGATTGGCTACGCGAGGCCGGGAGGAAGGAGGCCCTCCTCAGGAGTTGGAGGTCCGGGAGGCGCAGACGCAGTAAATAGCCTTTATATCCAATCTTTTTCTAAATTAACCGATGGAGTACCCTGATTCTTTCGGCAAGTTCGAGGAGTACGGCGGCCAGTTCGTGCCCGAGGTCCTGATGGGCGCGGTGCGAGAGCTAGCGGACGCCTATGAGAAATACAAGGATGATCCCGAATTCAAGAAAGAGCTGCATTACCTGCTCACACAGTACGCCGGCCGGCCCACTGCCCTCACCTTCTGTGACCGGCTGACTGAAGAGTACGGGACGAAGATATACCTCAAGCGCGAGGACCTGGCGCACACCGGCGCCCA
>CAZINR010000048.1:0-3968 GCA_964540655.1 uncultured archaeon
TCAATCCTCTTCTTTGCCTTCTCCAGCGAGCGGGCCCTCTTCGACATGCCCTTCCAGGGGTCTTCCCGCTGCCCCAGCCGCTTGAACACGTTGCCGATGCTGTAGCTCCGGGAGTCCAAGCTCTTGTCCTGTAGCTCGCCCCACTCCAGCGGCGTCGCCACCGGCGCGCCGTCCCTCGCCCTCACCGCGTATGGCGGGACCGAGGTCTGGGCGTAGGCGTTCCGAAGGTAGTCTAGGAATATCCTCTCTCCCCTCTTGCTCTTTCGGTGCTCGACGGTGAAGTCCTCCTCTCTCCCCGCAGCCGCCATGGCGAGCTCGCGGGCGAAATCCCGCACGTAGTCGAAATCCTTCTTGCCGTCCAGCGGCAGGACCACGTGCAGGCCCTTGGAGCCGGTAGTCATGACGAACGGGACCAGCTCCAGCTCCTCCAGCGCGCCTTTGAGCTTCAGCGCCGCCTGTCTGACCCTCTCGAACTCCCCGTCCGGCGGGTCCAGGTCGAAGACCAGTTTGTCCGGCTTGTCCAGCCTGCCCTTCTTGCTCAGCCAGGTGTGGGGGGTGATGCATGCCTGGTTGGCGAGATAAGCCAGGGTGGCCGCCTTGTTGACCATGACCTGCTCCTGCTTTCCGCCCTCCTTCTCTATCTTGACCCTGTCTATCCAGCCGGGGAAGTAGTCGGGCACTTCCTTCTGGTAGAAGCCCTCTTCATCGATGCCGTCCGGATAGCGCTTCATGCTTATGGGGCGGTCTTCCATATGGGGGAGCATGGTGTCGGCTATCTCCATATAATAATCTATAAGGTCTCCCTTGGTTATGCCGTCCTTGGGGAACAGCACTTTGTCCCTGTTCGAGACATCGATTGAATGCCTTCCGACCTTCATCTTATTTGTCCTCCCTCACCACCTTCTTCGCCTCCTTATCCCTTCTCAGTCCCTTGAATGCCGGATGCCTCAGCTTACCGTCGTCCGTCCATTCGGTGAACTTGACCTCTCCCACCAGCTTGGGTTTCACCCAGTGGGCGCCTTTCTCTTTGACCTCCCCTTCGACCGGCTTCTTTTCCTGCTCCAGGCCCTTGAGCTCCCTGCCCAGCTTCTCCAGCAATTGGTCAGAGTAGCCGGTCCCCACCTTGCCGGCGTATTTCAGCTCCCCCCCGTCATAGTAGCCCACCAGCAGGGCTCCGAACCCCTTGCGGCTCCCCTGGGGGTCGGTGAAGCCGACGATGACGAACTCCTGCTCTTTCACGCACTTGAACTTCAGCCACTTCCTGGAGCGGGAATTGACGTACTTGTAGGTGGCGTCCTTGGCGATGATGCCTTCCCAGCCCTTCCTGCAGGCCTCTTTATAATACCTCTCCCCCTCTTCACGGCGATGCTTCATGTACCTCACCCTCCCCTTGAAGTCCAGCGCTTTGTTGAGCACGGACTTCCTGCTCTCCAGCGGGAGGCTCTGCAGGTCGTAGCCGTCGTAGTGCATGATGTCGAAGACGTAGTAATAGACGGGTATGCTCATGTCCGGCTCTTCGGCATGCATGCGCGGCTGGAGCTTGGCGAAGCTGGTCTTCTTCCCGTCGAACGTGACTATCTCCCCGTCCACGACGAAATCGCCATCCTCCTTCTCCAGCGCCTCGGCCAGCTCGGGATAGCTGCGGCTTATCTCCTTCTTGTTGCGCGACATGAGTCTGACCCCTTTCCCCTTCTTGAAAGCCAGGCATCGCTCTCCGTCCAGCTTCCGCTCGAATATCCAGTCCTCCCTGGAGAAGCGGTCGTCGGTGAGCGTCGCGAGCATGGGACCTATCCAGCCGGGCTGCCATCTCTTCTTCAGTTTCCCCCCTTCCTCGTCAGAGAGGCCGTCTTTCCAGCTCATCTTTCAACCTTGAAATGCCTTGTTCGAACACTGCCCTCATCTTCGGAAATCGCATGGCGGCTGCCGGGTGGCAGGTTTCTATATAGTCTATACCCTCTCTTCTTGCAGTCTCTTTGGCCACCTTCCCCATCAGCACGATGATGTCCGGGCCGAGTGCGTCGATCTGCTCCTTCAGCCAGGGCACGCAGGCCCTTATCTCGTCCTCTCCTGGCTTTCTGTTGCCCGGGGTCTTGTGCTTGACCACGCTGGTTATGAACAGACGCTCTCTGTCTATGCCGTTTCTTTTCAGGACCTTGTCAAGATAGGCCCCGGCCATGCCGACGAACGGCCTGCCTGTCTCGTCTTCTTTTCTCCCCGGATTCTGGCCCACCAGCATGACTCCGGCATCAGGGGGCCCCTCGCCCGGAACGGCGTTTCTGCCGCACTTGTGGAGCCGGCACTTTTTGCACGATCTTATCCTCCTCGTGATCTCTGACAGGGATTTATCCATCGGAGCCTTTGCTATGCTTCTTCGCCAGATAGGCCTTGTATGCCCTCTCGGCCGCCTCCTTGGTCTTGTACATGCACTTGCCGTCGCCTATCCTGTACTTCCCGTTCGAGCACTTTATGACCGGCATCTTCTTACCCTACTAACAGAATCAGCCCGCGTTCTGTTCTTTCTCCGAGCCTCGCGTGCAGTAGTAGCCGTTCTTCAGCCCCAGCTTCTCCGTCACCGGGCAGCTGCCGCAGATGCAGCCCTTCTCCTCCTCTATGCACTCGCTCTTCCCCACCGTCGGGAAGCAGAAGCCCAGCTCCTTGGAGCCGCCCTTCTCGCCGCAGTCCACGTAACTGGGGCAGTCCGCGCATATGCACATGCCCTTCACCATCGCCTCTTTCTCTTCCATGGATTTCTCTTCTTCGGCCATTTTGTATTGTAAGATGTATTGTACGACTGTCGATTAACCCCTTACACCTTATAAGCTCTCTTGTGAAAAATAACCTTTTAAGATGAAGATAGGGTATCCCTGCATCAATCGCGGCATAGGCTGCACCGCCAACTCCACCTTCAGGCTGGCCTCCTACTCCGAGGAGCTGCTGAAGGACAAGCTCGGCAATAATTTAAAGTGCCTTGGAAGGATACTCCGCTACAACCTAGACAAAGGCCTCATGTTCTTCCGCATAAGCTCGGACCTTGTGCCGTTCGCCTCCCACCCGGTCTGCGAATTCGACTGGCAGGGGCACTTCAAAGCCGACTTCAAAAGAATCGGCGATTTCATCAAAGAAAACGGCATGCGCATCTCCATGCACCCCGACCAGTTCACCCTCCTGAACTCGCCGAAGGAGGGCGTCACCGAGAGGAGCATCGCGGAACTCGAATATCATTGCGATGTGCTGGATTCTATGGGGCTGGACGGCACGGCCAAGATGCAGATTCATGTGGGCGGCGCATATGGAGACAAAGAGAAAGCCAAGGAGCGCTTTCTGGAGCGATACTCCTTCCTCGAGCCCCGCCTCAAAAAACGCATTGTCATCGAGAACGACGACCGTCTGTTCTCGCTCGAGGATTGTCTCGACGTCAGCCATAGATGCGGCGTGCCTGTCCTTTTCGACAGCTTCCACCACGAATGCTTGAACAGCGGCGAGCCCTTCCGCGCGGCCATAAGGGGCGCGCAGGACACGTGGTCTGAAAAAGACGGCCAGCTCATGACCGACTACAGCTCCCAGGAGCTCAATGCGCGCAGGGGGGTCCACATAGGCCACATAAACATAGACGCCTTCAAGCGCTACTTGCAGGATACCAAGGGCCTGGACTTCGACATAATGCTGGAGATAAAGGACAAGGAGATGAGCGCCCTGCCCGCCCTGGAAGCGATGAAGCAGATTAGGGGTTGAGCAGCCAGATCGAAAGGTTCAAAAAGGCGGCGAAGCTCACCCATGCGATGTATGGGACAAGCAGCCATGCCGCGCGCTTGGATATGGGGAGGAAAGCCTTAATCGTGAGCGCAATAGCGACCCAAAGGGCTATTATCTCGATGAACCCGAGCGCTGGGCTGCGAAGCCCGAAGAACATGGCCGACCAAAGGACGTTAAGACCGAGCTGGATTCCGAAGAGCGACATGGCCCTTCTG
>CAZINR010000048.1:3978-10129 GCA_964540655.1 uncultured archaeon
CAGGTAGAGCGAGATGCCCATCAATACGAACAGCGTGGTCCAGACCGGCGCGAACACCCAGTTGGGGGGGTTGAAGAAGGGCTTGTTTATGGTCGCATACCACGTGGGTATCGAGGCTATGTTGAACACCGAGCCGGCCGCCGCGGCCGCTTGGCATATCAGCAGGGAGGCGACCAGCTTCAGAATGCTCTCTTTCTTCATGGTACTATAATGCGCGCAAGGATATAAATAAGGAGTGTTTCTCAATTCATGTTATCAGCTGCGGCATGGGGCAGCCGCAGAATGGCCGCCCGTTCTCATACCACTGGCACGGCATGCCGAAATCCATGCACCACGACTCCTTGGAGCAGGTCCCTGAGTCGGCGTTGGCGTCGGGGTTGTCTCCGCCGGAGCAGTCGTACATGCAGGAGCATTCGGCGTCGCCATTGTAACCTGTGTAAACGCATTCCCTGCCCGAATCGCGGCAGACTCCGAGCTCGCAGTCCTCAGGCCCCTTCGGGTCTATAGATTCGCATGGAAGCGTCTCCACGCACTCGCATTCCCCGCCGACGTTGACGCAGTCGCCCTCGTAGCAGAAGCAGTCCTCACATTCGGGATAGCACTGGGTCGCTGTCCAGTCGGGCGAGTTGAAGAAATCCTCGCAGCAGCACGGCTCGCTGCCGGGGCAGCAGTCCGGGTCCATGCAGTCTATGGCGCCGTCGTTGTCGTTGTCTATGTCGTCGCCGCAGTTGCTTCCCTCGTCCGTCTCCTCGACGCAGGCGCAGGTCAGGCCTGCCAGCCCGTAGACTGGCCTGCAGCTATCGTCCGCATCCTGGCAGGGGTAGTCCGGACAGGTCAGGTCCTGGCTCATGGAATCCACATCATCGCAATAGGGTCCGTTGTATGCCTCGTCAGGCGGCTCCTCGTCGCAGAGGCATCCCCAGTAGTTGTTCTGGCATTCCCATTCGGCGTTGAGAGTCTCCTCGCAGAACTGCATGAACTGGAAGTATCTGACGTCTTCCTCTATGTCCTCGCAGTCGAACTCCTCCAAGTCTCCGGCGTAGCAGCCGACCTCGTTGACCTTGCCTCTCCAGTCGCCGGGAATCGCCTCGCAGTCGTCCTCTTCCTCCCCCATGACCGCGTCGCCGAACTCGCTCCTGAACTCGTTTATCATTATCAGCTCCGTGCAGTCTGTGATACATTCTGTCTCGCAATCCGGATCGTCGCAGTCCGCCAGCCCGTCGCAGTCGTTGTCCTCCCCGTCCCCGCAGTCCTCGTCGCAGTCCGCATCCGGGTCGCAGCAGTCGACTTCCTCCTCATCCGGCTCTTCGTCATCGACATCGTCCTCGCTGTCTGCCACGCAGTCGCAATCCGGGTCGTCGCAGTCGACAAGATCATCGAAGTCGTTGTCCGCGCCGTCATCGCATACCTCGTCCGGCGGGGTCTTGCAGTCGGCTATGCAGCTGCCGTAGGTCTCGTTGCCCTCGCAGACGCCGTTTCCGCAACAGTCGTCGACTATGCTCTCGACGCACATCCCGGCCTCGCAGCTGCGCTCCTTGCACAGGCCCGCCCCTCCGGAGCATGCCCCCTGCATGCCGCTCAGGGGCGTGTGGCGGCAGTCCTTGGCCTCCTGGTCGCACGAGTCGGCGGTGCAGGGGTTGCCGTCGTCGCAGGAAGCAGGGCATGACGGGAGAGTGACGTACACGACCAATGTGGGTATTATAAAGAGGGCTATAACGCAGACGACTATTATGACGTTCTTTATGGTGTCCGATGAATCAAGGGGTTTATCGCTAGGTTCACCCGGTCCGGGAGGTTCGGCCATTTCCGGATAATCTAAGGCCGTGCCCTTTAAAAATTATCGCGGGGAATATCAGATGTGGCAGGTCCCGCCCCCGCGCTTCTCGAAGTAGCGCTGGTGGTAGTCCTCCGCGCGCCAGAACTCCGGAGCCTCGATTATCTGGCTGGCTACGGGTTTGTCCAGCTTTTTCTGCAGCTCCTCTTTAGACCGCTCAGCCGACTTCTTCTGCTCCTCTGTAGTGTAAAAGATGGCTGACCTGTACTGGCTGCCGACATCCGGCCCCTGGCGGTCCACCTGTGTCGGGTCGTGGATGCTCCAGAACCTGTCGAGCAGCTCCTCATAGCTGACTTGCTCCGGGTCGTACCCGACCCTCGTCGTCTCGGCATGGCCCGTCTTCCCCGAGCTGACCTGCTTGTATGTCGGGTTCTCGGTGTGCCCGCCCATGTAACCCACTGCCGTGTCCGTCACCCCGTCCATCTTCCGGAAGGCCTCTTCCACCCCCCAGAAGCATCCGGCCGCGAAGTAAGCGATTTCCATATCGGAGTTTTCATGGCTTCTATTTTAAATCCTATTTTAATAATATAACCATGAACATCAAAACCCTTGCCGTCTTGGTGGCGGCCCTCGTGATAGCGTTTGCTGCGATAATAGTATTGGACAATCTGCGCTCTACTATGCCGGGCGAGCCCCCGACCGGGCCGCCGACACCCCCGGGCGAGCCTCCGGGAACCGGTCTCCCGAACCCCGCATCCGTCTACTGCGAGGAGCAGGGTGGGATAGTAGAGATGGTCGAGACCCCCTCCGGCACGGCCGGGTACTGCAGGCTATCCGAAGACGTCTCATGCGAGGAATGGGACTTCTTCCGGAGCGAAGGAAAGAACTGTACGCCTGTCGAGGGAAGTCCGAGGACTTATGTCTCCAGGGACCCCGAAGAGTGCGAGACAGTCAGGTTCGTATGCGGCATCGGGTCTTTGCCCTTCTCTGATGAGACCGGCTGCGGCTGCGAGGCGGTGAGCATCAGCGATTTCAGCACCTGCGTTGCTGCGGGATACCCGGTCATGGAGAGCTATCCAAGGCAGTGCAGGCTCCCCAACGGGACCACCTATGTCGAGGATATAGGCCAGTGCAGCACCGACGCCGACTGCGCCGAAGGCGAGTTCTGCGACAAGGAGGATTGCGACGGGCTGGGCATCTGCTCCGAGATGCCCGAGATATGCACCATGGAATACGCGCCGGTCTGCGGATGCGACGGAGAGACCTACAGCAACGACTGCCAAAGAAGGGCCTCCGGCGTCTCCAAGGCGCACGATGGGGAATGCGAGGAAGAGAAGAATCCCTGCCAGCCGGAGGACAGAGAGGTCGACGCCTGCATCGAGCTATACGACCCTGTCTGCGGTTGGTTCAACGAGAGTGTTCAGTGCCTGACTTACCCGTGCGCGGACACATACTCAAACCAGTGCTTCGCCTGCATGGACGAGAAGGTCGCTTACTGGACACGGGGCGAGTGTCCGGAGGAATGAGGAGAATTTCTTATTCGTCCTTGACCCCGTAGTTCAGGACCAGCTCGGAGATGTCGGCAGAGTACTCGCCGGCCCTCCTGGTGCTCTCAAGTATCCGGGCGGCGGCCACCCTGACCGCGCCCCTCTTCTTGGAGGCGTCCTTTAGCGCCTTGGTGTAGAGGCTCGCGAGTCTGCCCACCGAGTCTATGTTCTCGTTTGCCATAGCCATGTCCCTTTTGACCCAGGAGTCTACGCACCTCTTGAACATACCAAGCGCGAGCCCGCTCGCTGCCTCTATGTCCCTTTTTAGCTTGTCACCCTCTATAGCCGCGGCGCTCTTGGCGATTATGACCGCATGGTCGCCTATCCGCTCGATTATCCTGCTTATTAAGAAATAGAAGGTCGCATCGTCCTGCTCCAGCCCCATCTTGGTCAGCCACACGGCCTTGTGGGATACTATGTTGTACTGCCTGGACACCAGCCAGTAGAGGCGATCCAACTCGTCGTCCCTCTTCAAGACCTCTTCGGCAAGGCCCTGATCGGACATCGCCAGCACGGCGTCCTCGTGCATCGACCTCGCAAGGAAGTACATCCTCTTTATGGTCTTCTCAAAGGGCATCTCGGACGGATTCAGCAGGTCTTTTATCACCATCCTCTTCTCCCCCTCCTCTATGACCTCCGGGCCTATCGAATCCTGCGAGAACCTGTTTATTGCGTCCCTGGTCCTGGCGTCTATCCTATCTTTGCTCACTAGCTCGATTGTAGTGTAACCCATGATGTAGCAGCTGACAAGTATGCGGAAGAGGTGCTCCGGCCCGGCGATGGAGTCCAGTCCTATGGTCTTTTTCTCCCCGGACTCTTCCCATTCGGTCTTGGGGGTCACCAGCAGCGTGCCGTCCGGCCGGGTCACTATGCCCACTCGACTGTTCTTCTTTATTTCCTGCGCATTGACCCACTGCTTGGGAAGGGTGACTATGTAAGAAGCGCCCCCCGTGCTCTGTACTTTCCGGACCTCCACTCTGGATTACTATATATAAGATAGTATATAAATACCATATACATATTCTATGTGGGAAAGCTATATGTCTGGCCCCCGATAATACTTCCCAATGGAGGTGCGAAATGAACAGAAAAGAGCTCGACGCTTGGTTCGAGCAGTACGACCCGTCAGACGTCTACAGGGACGTGAACGACAGGTACAAGTGAGCGGGTCAGCTCGCTCCTATTCAATCAACGACCTGCTCGAGGCTGTGCTGGGCGGGCCGGGCAACGGGGACGGTGCAGGGGCGGCCTTCAATGAGGGGGGCCTTCGCGGATGATAGAATTCCAGAGCAAGTTCGAGCGCCGAGGTTCTACTTGTGCGGGGTTCCGGCGACAGGGCCCCCCTCATTTTCCCTTGCCTTGTATTAATCAAGATTTTTATGCATTGATGGAGACAGAAAACCTACAAAAGGGCTAAACTTTTTATAGGAGAAGGTTGTAAGATTAAACTTTCCTGGCCCGGGCCGATGCTTGGGCGGAGGACAAAATTCAAAAACCAATTCTCAAAAAAATGGATGCAAGAAAGGCATTTGGTGTTTTGGCCTGTCTTATGATGGCCATAGCAATGAGCGGCATCGCTGCCGCCGTAACGAATTTTTCGGGCTGCAAGGTGATAGACAGCCCGGGAGAGTACCATCTGATAAGCGACATAATTGACTCTTCAACGAGCAAGTGCATCGAAATCAAGTCCGACGACGTGATACTCGACTGCCTGGGTCATACGGTCGACAGCAACTGGGCCGGTGACTACGGCATCCAGGGCTATCACTACTCTGATATCACCGTCAGAAACTGCACCCTCTCAAACTGGGATTATGCTGGCGTGTGGTTCCGTGATGGCGAGAACATCACCCTTAAGAACCTGGTTCTCGAAGACAACCAATATGGATCGATGTTCTATTACGTTTCTGACAGCTCAGTGTCTGATGTCACAGTGACTCAAAGCGAACTTGACGGGCTGTACTTCTGGGAGACCAACGACACGGTGCTCCAGGACATCGAGGCCCACAATAACAACGACTACAACATAAGGTTCACACAGTACTCATATCGCAATAGCTTGTCGAATGTCGACTCTCACGATGCCGGCCCCGGACAGGCTTTGAAACTGGATCATGCCTTCGAGACACAGATTAGCGATTCCAGTTTCACGGACAGCAAGTACGGCATATACGTCTACTTCTCAGACGACAACACCTTCGATAACATAGTCGTCGACGGCAATGAGAGGGACGGTGTACTGATGAATAATGCGAACGGGAACGTCTTCAGGAACTCGCAGATAAGCAATAGCGGAAGCGGATATTACGCCCTTTACATACAGCAATCTGTGGGAGAGAACTCTCCTAACCACTTCTACAACAACCTCTTCAACAACACCGATAATTTCTACCACGCGTTCGTGACGGTATACGAGAACAACTACAACACGACCCGGACGAGCGGGGAGAACATAGTGGGCGGTGACGAGATAGGGGGCAATTATTGGGCGACGCCTGCTGGCGACGGATATTCGCAGACTTGCAACGACACCGATAACGACGGCTTCTGCGACAATGCCTACGACCTCAAGGACGGCAAGCATGTGGATTACCTTCCCTATAGCGGGGTAGGAGGTCCCACCTGCACCGACGCCGACGCCGATGGATACTACGCCGAGGGCGGAGAATGCGGGCCCGCCGACTGCGACGACTCGGACGAGAACGTCTATCCGGGAGCCGCGGAGATATGCAACGGCGTGGACGATGACTGCAACAACCAGACGGACGACGGCTGCTGCGCTGACGTCTATGTAGACGCCAGCTGGTGGACTATGGATGACGCGAGCGGC
>CAZINR010000049.1:0-2472 GCA_964540655.1 uncultured archaeon
TTTTTGTAGGGCCCGTCGCAGCTGAGCACGAGTTTCTTGTCGCCCACTTCCAAGCAGGCCGCATCGTCCCAGTCCTCGATGCCCATTACAGGCTTGCTGAGCTTGTCAAAATCGAGGAAGAGCTCTCGAAGCCACTCTATATCAAAAGCTGTCATCTTAATAGTTCTTTTGGGCGATTGCCCTGCCGTCCCTCTTGGCCCATGACTCCCTCAGCGGGGCCAGTACATAATGCAGCTCGTCCGGCCAGTATTCATACACCAGCTTGCCCCCACCGATATGCACCAGTTTCGGCTTTTCCGAGCCCGAGCCGAAGGCGCCGTTGAACCTCTCAGCCGTCCTCCTGCCCTGCTCTGTGTTATCGCACCTTACGGAGACATGGAATCCTCTGTCATATCCGGTATGCTTCAGCATGAAATCGGATTTTCCGGGCATATCTTCCATATGCCCGGTCACCCGGACTATGTGACTATCCGCCGGTGCATCCATCTTTCTGAGAGCGTTCCTGACACTCAATTGAGGTATATGACCCTCCAACTGCTTTCTCAACTTATGCGGCATGCTACTATAACGGCACAAAACAAAAAAAGAAAGCTTTTTATACCTTTCGCCTCTAAATACTGTAACCACTGTTTGGTGGTTACATAATAGGTGGTAAGAGTGAACCAAAGATTCGCGCTCACGGCGCTGGCTTTTCTCATAACCAGCATTGTCTTTGCTCAAGCTGCAGCAGCATCGACCTGCGAATATGTGCAGATATACGCCCAGGACTTCAGCGGCGTCATCGGCGATGCAGCCGCCGTATGGGACCGCGACGGGACTCTCCTGTATCGCGAAGGCCAAACAAGCGACGATTACGTCGTATGGGACTATGACATCGACATAAGGGTATACGACGGCGAGCGGCTCAAACTCGAGAGGGGCAGCTCAAGGAAGGGCGACATAAAGGTATACCTTCTGAGCGTCGGCAAGGCAAAATACGACGAGCATGAGTTCACGACCCATGGAGAGGAGATCACAATTACCCAGGATGGATACGTCCGCTTCCCTGCGGGGATCAGGGCGAACGAATACAACAGGCTTCTGCTCTATGCCTGCGGCTACACGCCGGGCGAGTGCGATGACACGAGCATCTGCTACACGTCAACACCCACATCATTCACGCTTAATTTAGATGACTGCGCATGCCCCACCATAAACGGAAGGGACTGGAAGAGCAACTGCAACGAGGGTAGCGTTGAGACGTGCCCCGGCATGTACTGCCCGGTCCAGACTTGGAGCTCCAGCGCGGACAACTGGGAGCCCGGACACTACTTCGACGCCCCGTTCAGCGGGACTGCAAGGTGCACCCTCACGCTTAAAGCGACAGCCTTCAGCAACACAGGCGACTACAAGTACCAGAAGAACGAGGTCGTGGAGGCAAAGGTCAACGGCGTGGTCTTCGACCGCACCCCCGATATATGCACGGGCGGAGGCACCTGCAGGTGCGATATCGCCAGCAAGACCTCCACAAGGACTGTCACAATCAAAAGAACGGGCAACTGGATAACCTCCAGGCGCCCGGGCGACAGCATCAACGTGAAGGGTGCCATACTGACCTGCACCCTCCTCTGCCAGGAGGGCTACAAGGACGAATACCGCTGCGACGGCAACACGGTTCAGAGGAAGTACGTCAGGAGCGACTGCACTGAGGAATGGCGCGACTACGAGGTCTGCCTGTACGGCTGCGTCAACGGCGAATGCCAGGAATGCGAGCAGGGATACACCGATGACTACCGGTGCCGCGGAAACTACAGGGAGAGGAAATATGTTTTTGAGGATTGCTCCGAGGAATGGCGCGAGGTGGACTACTGCCGCTACGGCTGCGACAGCGGGGAGTGCATACCCGGCTGCGACCCCGGATATCTGGATGAGTACAGGTGCGGCGAGAACAACTGGCGCCAGAGAAAATATCAGAATTACGATTGCTCCACCGAGTGGAGAAACTACGAGTACTGCTCTTACACCTGTTCCGGGGGGGATTGCCAGCCCGGTCCCAACCCCTACTGCAGGGACAGTGACGGTGGCATAGTCTGGGGGGAGCAGGGCAACACTTACGGCGTCGACGACGAATTCCAGACCTTCTCCAAGCTGGACTACTGCTCCGGCAACATAATCAATGAATACTACTGCAACGGCAACGAATGGGCCCTGATGCAGAAGACTTGCGACGGCGAATGCCGCGACGGCACATGCATAGAGGACGGCTGCGAGGACGAGTGCCCCTATGCCGGCAAGGAAGAATGCTATGACGGCGGAACAAGAGTCTGCAACTACTGGGATTCCGACCCTTGCCTGGAGTGGGATTATCAGTCATGCGACGGCGACTGCTGCGACGATGACTGTGACGATGATTGCGATGACGACTGCGACGAAGGCTGGGAGTACGAATACCGCTGCCGCGGAAACTGGAGAGAGAGGCTCTGGGTAGACGAC
>CAZINR010000049.1:2482-9632 GCA_964540655.1 uncultured archaeon
GTGGAGAGATTACGAATACTGCCCCAGCGGCTGCCGTGACGGGAGATGCGTATTCAATCCGTGCCCGTATCCGCCCTGTCCGCCGCAGAACTACTGCGGGGACGGGCAGTGCAATGGCGGGGAGACCTGCTATAGCTGCCCCCAGGATTGCGGGCAATGCAACTACTGCGGCGACGGCCAGTGCAACGCCGGGGAGACATGCTCAAGCTGTCCCACCGACTGCGGAGCGTGCAATTATTGCGGGGACGGGAGGTGCACAGGCGGGGAGACCTGCTACACATGCTCCATAGACTGCGGACCCTGCTCTTATTGCGGAGATGGGCAGTGCAATCCGGGAGAATCATGCTCTAATTGCCCCAGCGACTGCGGAACCTGCAGCTACTGCGGAGACGGCATATGCGGCGCAGGCGAATCATGTTCTAATTGTCCGCAGGATTGCGGCTCGTGCCGCTTCTGCGGAAACGGCATATGCGACTCGGGGGAGACTTGCCAAAGCTGCGCGCAAGACTGCGGCCACTGCAGCGGCTGCGGCGACGGCGTATGCGCCGGCAACGAGGACTGCGCCAACTGCGCTCAGGACTGCGGTGTGTGCGAGACATGCGGCAACGGGGTCTGCGACCCATCAGAGAGCTGCGAGACCTGTGAAACCGACTGCGGAGTCTGCCAGACATGCGGCGACGGCTTCTGCAACAATGGAGAGACTTGTGCGACATGCCAGCTTGACTGCGGGGTCTGCGACTTGTGCGGCGACGGGGTCTGCACCGGCCAGGAGACCTGCGCCAACTGCCCCGGAGACTGTGGGCAATGCATAAACCCATGCCCGGTACCGATAGGCGAGAACGTGGAAGTGACCGCCGAGGCGTGCATAGAGTTCGAGGGCGTCGGAACCGACACGTTCATACTTACCAT
This sequence comes from uncultured archaeon, assembly GCA_964540655.1. Classification (GTDB taxonomy): domain Archaea; phylum Altiarchaeota; class Altiarchaeia; order JAFGQM01; family JAFGQM01; genus CAZQBY01. The sequence continues at coordinate 3,392 of CAZINR010000049.1, forward strand.
ATACAGCAGAGAGGATTATCCTGCCGACTATTCTGTCACGGCCTCCGGAGAGGCCGCTCCCTGGGCGGTCATTCAGCCGCAAACCGTCTCCATACCTGCCAACGGAGACGGACAGGTCTTCATTAACGTGGTTGTCCCCCAGGGCACGGCCCCCGGCCTTTACAACCTCACTGCGACCATAACAAGCGGCGGGGAGCCGGTCAGCGAGAAGCAGCTCTACGTGAGCCTGACCGAGCCGGAGGAGCCGGGCCAGCCCCCGGTGGTGACCATAGAGGAGACTCCGACAGGAGCATTCCTGATAGGCGAGATAAGCGTCATATGGGTGGCCATAATACTGGCCGTGGTAATCAACATAATCCTAGCTATAGTGTTCTTCAAGAAAGTGTGGGGCGGAGGGGCATAGCTCCTTCACCGCGCATTCCGGGCACTTCGGCTTCCTGGACTGGCATATCGCGCGCCCGTGGTCTATTAAGAGGTAGTTTATCTTCTTCCAGTCCTTCCTCGGGAACAGCTCCATCAGATCGCGCTCTATCTTGTCCTGGTCTTTCTCTTCGGTGAATCCCAGGCGCTGCGACAGACGCTTGACGTGCGTGTCCACGGCTATGCCCACTACCTTGCCGAAGGCGTTGGAAAGGATTATGTTGGCGGTCTTGCGCGCGATTCCGGGCAGGCTGGTCAGCCCCTCCATGGTGTCCGGGACTTCTCCGCTGTATTCCTCCACGATCTTCTTTGCGGCAGCCTTGATGTTCTTGGCCTTGCTCTTGTAGAATCCCGACGAGTATATGTCCTTCTGCAGCTCCTCCAGGTCCGCATTGGCGAAATCCTCTACTGTCTCGTATTTCCTGAAGAGAGCGGGCGTTATCTTGTTTATCTGGGCGTCGGTCGACTGGGCGGAGAGGATGGTGGCCACCATCAGCTGGAGCGGGTCGGAATAGTGGAGCGCCGTGTGCGAGTGCGGGTATTCCTCCTCCAGTTTCCTGAGGATTTTGAGTGGTCGCTGGTTATCAATCATTTTTATAAGCCTTCTTCCTATGCTGCAGGGACAATATCATCAGAATATCGCCTTCGATGGAATACACAAGTCTGAAATGACCTATCCTTATTCTTCTTTTACCTTTATAACCGTATTTAAGAGGCTTGCCCGATTCCGGCATTGTCTTAAGTTTCTTCAAGACTTTCAGTAGCCTCTTCCTCAGTGCAGAATCCCTTATTTTCTTATAATCTCGCTTGAACTCCTCAGCGAACCGGATTTCCATCTTAGGACATCAGAAGTTCGTCGATCTCTTCAACGGACATGGACGTATCTGCCTTCACATATCTGCCCGCCTTGAAATCTTCTTCGGCCCTGTCTATGCTCTCCATCAATTCGAGCTCATGCAATATTTCATCCTCAGTTATGGGCCTAAGCACCAAATCATTTCCCTTAGTGACCACTATGAACTGAGTCGCAGGCTTGATGTTGGCAGCCTTGCGCACCTCCGCCGGTATGACGATCTGCCCGTTCGGGGACATCTTGGTTATATTGATAGCCATCTTAAAACACATTTTATATTTAAAATTTCAAGTATAAAAGTCGGCACTCTTTTAATCCCTTCCTGCCTAATAAATCAGATGGCCGCCAAGAGCTTCAGCAACCAGACGGGAAAGCAGCTGCTGTCGCACCTGGAGAAGTTCTTGGACTCAGAGAGGTTCGACATCAAGATAGACACCTTCGCCGGGGTGGCCGAGGTGAGGAAGTCCCTGCCGCGCAAGAAGGGGCCGTCCAAGAAGAAGAAGCGGCTGCGCAAGGAGATGCAGGACATGCGCCCGCGCAAGCGGAAGAAGGTGCTGTCGGCCAAGCGGCGGGAGAAGCCGAAGCTGAAGCACGTGAGGAACGGGCGGATGATAAGTCTGAAGGGGTACACGGGGTTCGAATGAAGATGGCGAGGAAAGTCACGAGGCGAGAGAGCGACCGGACGAAGCGAAAGAGGAGGGAGGCGATGGTAGAGCGGGAGATCGACAAGCTCCAAAGAGAGCATGCCGAAGCTGCGCTGCAAGACGAATTTCAAACGCGTAGGATTTTCCGTCAGCCGACCTCGCGCGAAGTGAGAGATGCCGCCGAGAAGACACCTTTGAATGTGAGGGGCGTGGATAATCACATAAACAATTTAGGACTTCGCTTGTTTCCGGAGGGGCGAAGATTTGGATATAATTTTCTTCTGTGCGATCATGAATGGTCGGATATCAAGGACCGGCCCCACCGGGAGCTGTACCCAAGAGAATGGCATAAGGGCCACAGCAAGAAGTTCCTAGACCAGTCGCCGGAGGAGTTCCACGCGACCATCGACCGGGCCATAAGGGCGTGCGGCTTCAGTCTGGAGGAGATACAGGATATCGCCAGGAGGAACAAACGCAAGGATGCCAGAAAGGGCGAGGTTTTGAAGCTTCTGCGAGTTTACAAGAAGCTAAGAGTCTGGGGCTATAAGAGAAAAGAACTGACTCCTTAGCAGACCTCTGAGTCAGCCCAGTATCTCTCCGAACTTCCCCTCCAGCTCGATGAGGTTGGTGACGCCCTTGCCCGTCTTTTTGACCACGCCCCGCGCCTCCAGGTCGGAGACCACGCGCGAGACCTTGACCTTGTTCAGCCCGGTGTTGGATACAATCCGCGATTGCGGCATCTTTCCGCCGGCCTTGATGATTGCCTCCAGCACCAGTCGCTGGTCGCCCGGCAGCAGGGAGAGCAGCGGGACGAAGTCCCTCTTCTCCTTGACCCTGAACTGCGAGGACATGAAGTAATAGGCCAGAGTGCCCACCAGCAGCCCGGTGGACGACAGCAGCGGTATGAGCAGCTCCAGAGGGAAATCGCAGCCGCATACCGTCCCCTCCATGATGTGGGACTGGGCGTACATCGACGCGGCCGAGACGGCCATTATGAACCCCGTGATGAGTATCACGCCTATCAGAAACCTGTTTTCCATCGCATGAGGTTATAGTTTCAATATTTGAAACGAAAGTATATGTACTGTTTCATTACAAACTAATCCAATAAAAAGATTTTTTGAATGGATGACAGGGTATTGGTTGGGGGACTTGCGGCAGTCATACTGCTGGGGGCGTATGTGGGCCTGAACATGGCTGGTTCTCCGGACGGGCAGGTGTGCGAGCCGGAGGGGGGAGCTATGCCTGCAAGCGAAACCCCAGAAGCCCCTCCAGAGCCACAGGAGCAGGAGCCCTCACAAACAGATGATTCTCAGGAGAACGATTCACAGGCGCCCCAATACGGCAACGACTCCGAGATAGGCAAGCCCTGCTCTTCCGACTCCGACTGCCTTCTGCCTTACTCTTATGCCGTTCGTTCTATCTGCCCCTACGAGATGCGCTGCTCGGAAGGGCGGTGCGAGGTCTTCTGCCCCTGGAACGAGACCGGGGAGAACTCGACTAATGAGACTGTCGGAGAGAATGAGACCGAACCCGAAGAGAAGACCGCCAAGCTGGAGTTCTTCTGGGGGGAAGGCTGCCCGGAGTGCGCGGCCGAGAAGGAGTTCCTGGAGGAGATGGAGGACAAGTATCCCCGGCTGGAGATAATTTCATACGAAGTCAACGAGCATGAGGGCAATCTGGAATATTTCATGAGCCTCTGCGATGAACTTGGCATAGATTGTGGCAGCGTGCCCGTGACGGTCGTCGGCAACACCGCCTTCGTCAAGTTCAGGGGGCAGGACGGCGACTTCGTCTACAACGGCCAGAGGCGCGCGTTCGTGGGCTATCGCAATCAGATAGAGAACAGCGTAAGAAGCGAGCTGGGCCTGGAATACGGCGACCCTGATGAGTGGGAGGACGGCATATGGTTCCACGCCCACACGGACAAGGGTGTCTACTACGAGAAGGAGCCTATGGAAATAACGGCCGTCATACGCAGCGAGCAAGACGTAAACGGCGTCTACGTCAAGGCCCTAGGCCTCAAGGGCAAGAACGGCTACTACATAAACTCGGACAAGTGGGCTCACCTCAAGAGGGGCGAGAACGTCGTAGTCTTCGAGGAGTTCTGCCCCAGATGCTTCGGCTGCGGGGGCTTCGAGCCCGGAGAATACCCCATATACGTGTGGCTGGAGAAAGAAGAGGATATGGTCGCAGAGACTACATTAAACGTGGAGATTAGAGATTTATGATGGACGAGCGCGCATACAACATAATAGGGTTCCTTTTAGTCAGCGCATTCATAGTTTCAGTGATAGCCGGTGCGGTCAGCATGGCGTCGAAGGAGGGTGCACAGGGCAATAATCAAACAGAATCGAAGATCCATTATGTGGATGCTATGCTCTTTGTCAGGGATAACTGTACAGCATGTGACAAAGAGGCTGAATTTCTCGAATCGCTCCTGGATAGATATCGGCGAGTTTCCCTATCTGAGTATGATGTCGGAGAAAACGAGTCAGGGGGACTCTTTTATTCCCTCTCCAAGGAGCTGGGCTTCTCAAACAGGAGTGTTCCCGTGTTGGTCGCGGGGAATGATTACTATGTCGGCTTTGATTCAAGGGAGGGCACGAAGAATAATATAGAGCTCATAATAGACCAAAACGTCAGAAGGCTTCCCCAGAACAGGATTGCCGGCGAATTGAACGTCACAGTGTTCACTTCCAGCACTTGCCCCCATTGCTCGGCAGTGAAGGGGTTCCTCAGGCGCATAGCGCCCAAATACCCCGAGATGAACATCATAATACACGAGGTCGACAAAAGCGAAGAGGCTGTAGAAGAGTTCCAGAGATTGGCTGCCAAGCACGGCTTCACAACGGGGGGTGTGCCTGTCACTGTCGTCGATGACTGGTACATGATAGGCTACGGCTCAGACAACATACAGGGAGAGCTCCTGGAAAGCGTCATACAGAGGAACATTGAATCTATCCGTACTGGGGGGGAGGCTGACCTCTCCGATCTGGAAAGATACAAATACCTGATAGAAATCCCGGGAATCGGAATCGTCGATACTCGGGACATGGGCGTCCCACTCTCTACGGTCGTCATAGGCTTCCTGGACGGGTTCAACCCCTGCGCATTCTTCGTTTTGACCATGCTCTTGTCATTCCTCATGTACGCCAAGTCCAGAAAGCGGATGCTGCTGGTGGGGGTTACATTCATAGCGATATCCGCTTTTGTCTACTTCCTTGCGATGGCGGCCATGTATTTTGCCCTCGGCTCAGTGAGCTCGATGGGCGGCGAGGGGCTTGGATCTTTAATAGAGATAGGCTCAATAGCATTGATAGGGGGCGTGATAGCTATAATCATAGGGAGCATAAACGTCAAGGATTTCTTCTTCTTCAAGAAGGGCATCTCCCTGACGATCCCTGAAGACAAAAAGCCCAAGCTCTACAAACGCATGAGAGGCTTGCTCAAGTCCCAGACCCTGTTGGAGCTAATGGTCGCAGCGATAATACTGGCCTTCGTGGCGAACAGCTATGAGCTCGTCTGCACTGCCGCACTCCCCTTCGTCTATGACACGCTTCTTTTGGCGCAGGGCTTTGAGACCATGACTGCGCTGGGCTTCATAGCGATTTACTGTTTGGTCTACATTGTGCCCCTCCTCATAATAGTCCTGCTATTCGTCAAGAAACTGGATCGCGAAAGGATGAGCCAGTCCACGGGCGAAATGCTCAAGTCGATATCCGGACTGATGATGTTGGGTTTCGGCATATTCCTGATCATAAATCCCGAAGTGCTCTCCAACATACTCATAATCGCTTGGCTAATCGGCGAGGCGGTGGGCATAAGCCTCTTCTTGACCTGGCTAAAGAGAAGGTTTAATAAGAAAAAAACTGAGGATAATAGTGAAAAAGAAAAAGACGGGGAAAATGAAAATGACAACTCCCCGGCATGAATGCCGGGGTATCTCCGCAGTAGGCTCACGCCATGAAATCGCTCATGGCGGTCTGGCCCGCTGCGGTACACTCACAGGCCATGGCTGGCTCATCTAGGTTCCAGCTGCCCTGGGAGCGGGCGATGTAGTGCCTTATCGTGTCGGCAGTCACGTTGCCGACCGAGCGGTAGAACTTGCCCGCGGACCAGACGTGCTTGCGCGAAAAGCGCGCGAGCTCGGGGAAGCGCTGGAACAGGCGGCGCGCAGATATGCCCTTGAACAGGCGCACTGCGCGCGAAATCGAGTCGTTCGGATTCACGGCCACGAACATGTGGACGTGGTCAGGCATTATCTGGAGCTCGATTATCTCGAAGCCGTACTGCTGCGCGATGCTCCTGAAGAGCATCTCGC
>CAZINR010000050.1:0-9189 GCA_964540655.1 uncultured archaeon
TAGCGACGGCGGCTTTTTCTGCCCTTTCTGCCGGTTCAGTGGTCCTCTCGCCGATGAGATAGTCGAACGCCTCACCGCGCCCCTGGGCTATCATGCCCGTGGGGGTGACGTATCCCTCTTTGACCCCCTCCTCTATCCTGTGCCGCTGCATAAGGGACTCGCAGCGGGGATGCGATTCAGGTATTTCCATTTCCGAGACGGCGTTTTTGAGGTTTTTTAGTTAAAAACGAGTAAATAGGTCTTATGGATAAACAAGGGCTGGCCAAAGAATTCGCGGACCAGTTGCGCGCAGACCTAAAGGACAGGATAGTCTCTATAAGGCTCTTCGGGAGTGTGGCCAAAGGCAGAGATAAGAGGGGGAGCGACATAGACATACTTGTGATTTCGAGGGATAGTGTCTTCAAGGACTTGAAGGGTCCGATAGGCAAGGTCCTAAAAGCCGGGGCAGTCCCCGAAGTGATAAATCTCACTATTCCAGAATATGAAAAGATGAGGAGAGCCAAGTCTCCGTTCTATCGAACCATAGAGAATGAAGCAATCGAAGTCTGAGATTTGTGCAACATATCTAGAAGAATCGGACAAGAAGCTCAGAATAGCGGATAGCCTACTACAGGACGGTTATTTTGATGATGACGCCCGTAACGCATATTATTCCATGTATCACGCATCCAAGGCACTACTGGCACTCAAGGAAGTCGAGCCGAAGACTCACCATGGGGTCATAAGCGAGGTACAGAGGCTTTACGTTAGAACGGGAGAGCTGGAACAGGAATATGCTGCATCATTGGCCAGAGATTTGCAAATAAGGATAAGGACAGATTATGAAGCCGTGGTCGACATAACAAAAGAAATGGCAAAAGACTCGGTAAACGACGCAAAGGAGTTCCTGAAAAAAGTAAAAACAATTATAAAAGAATGACCACTGGCCTGCTCATAGGACGCTTCCAGCCCTTCCACAAGGGCCACCTGGAGGTCGTCAAGAAGCTGATACAGGAGTGCGACCTGCTGATAATAGGGATAGGAAGCTCGCAGTGCAGCCACACCCGCGAGAACCCGTTCACCGGAGGGGAGAGGCTGAGCATGATAGAGGAGGCTCTGGCCGACGAGAAGATACCCCTGCACCACTACACGCTCATACCGATACCGGACATCAACAACAACGCGCTCTGGGTCAGCCACGTCAAGGCATTCTGCCCGCCCTTTGGCGTAGTCTATACGCGGAACCCGCTCTCCAGGAGGCTCTTCGAGGAAGCCGATATCAAGGTCAAGGCGCAGCCCCTCTTCGACCGCGACAAGTACAGCGGCACCAAGATAAGGGAGAGGATGATAAAGGGCGACGACTGGGAGCAGCTGGTGCCGAAGGGGGTGGCGCGAGTGATAAAGAAGATAGGCGGGGTGCAGAGGCTGAGGAGTGTCATAGGGAGCGACTAGATGCCGCCGCGAATGCGAGCTTGGGTCATGGAAGGGGGCAAACCCGTCAGTCTGCAGAAGAGGCACGTTCGCGCGTTCATGGAGAAGAAACCCGGGACTCTCGGGGTCCACTGGCCTTATTACATAACATCCAAAGGGAATGTTGTGTTCGCAGGCGTCAACGGCTTCCACGGCGATGTCCTGAAAGCGCTTGATAGCCCGGATATGGTACACCAGGGCGAGCTGACGAGGCGGCAGGCTGGCGACAGAGTAGAGATAGGGCATCGCATGAGCCGCCCGCTCAGGGGCCGGGACCTCAGCCACGTGGAGGCGGGAACAAAGCTCGCCGAAGTCGAGGGGCTTTTAGAGGAGATTCATGGGGAAATGATATTCAAGCCGAAAAACGAAGAGTGACTAAGATGCCAAGAAGACACATAGACGCAGGCAAGATCGGGGAATTCCTAAAGCAAAAGCACGAACCGGGAAAAAGTTATCCAAGACTTGCGTATGTAGTGAAGCGCAACGGGGATGTGGTGTATGCGGGGAGGAACCACAGGGATCTTGAGCCAGAACATGCGCGCGACATAGCGCACCGAGGCTTCTTCCAACGAGTGGGGGAGAACGTCGGCCACTTCCCCTATTCCACAAGCGTCTCGGGCGAGCCCGTGCCCCCGGAGGTTATGGGGGAGATAGAAGCGGAAATGCGAAAGCGAGACCCGAATGTAAGGATAGGACGGATGGATCCCATCTAGTCCAGAGCCTCGAACCCGGCCATGACGTCCAAAACCTTCTGCTCTTCTAATGGCTTCCCGATTATTTGAAGGCCTGTCGGTATGCCGCTGACGTCTCCCGCGGGGACTGAGCCTGCAGGGACTCCGGAGAGGTTGGCGGGGACCGTGAACAGGTCGTAGGCGTAAAGCACGCGCGGGTCGCTAATCTTCTCCTTGAGCTTGTGGGGCAGTTTGGGGACTACGGGGCCAGCCAGGACGTCGACGCCCTTGAGCGCGCGCATGAGCTCCTCCCGGATGACGGAGCGAGCCTGCAGCGCCTTGCGGTAGTATTTCCCCTGCCACTCCTTCTGGCTGATGTAGCTGCCCAGCAGTATCCGCCTCAGGACCTCCTCGCCGCAGGCCTCCTCTATCCTGTGTCCGTATCTGCGACCGTCGTATTTTCTGGTCGCTGAGAAGAATTCTACATAAACGTTGAGGTAGTAAGTGGGTATGGCCTTGTCGAGGGAGGGCAGCTCAACATCTATCATCTTCGCGCCAGCGTCTTTCATCTTGTCCAATGATGCGCGCACTATGCCCCTTATCCCCTCGTCGGCTATGAGCTCGTCGAACTGTTTGGGATAACCGATTCTCTTGCCCTTCAAACTCTTGTCAAGCTTGTCGGCGTAGCCGCCCTTGGACTTGAGAGAGGTGGCATCTCTTGGGTCATAGCCGGCGATTACATCTAAGAGCAGGGCGGCGTCCTTCACGCTGCGCGCGATGGGCCCTATCTGTTCTAAACTCATGGACATGTCGCACAGTCCATATCTGGAGACTAATCCGTAAGTGGGCTTGAAACCCACGACGCCGCAGTGGCAGGCGGGGTTCCTCACCGAGCCGCCCGTGTCCGAGCCCAAAGCCATGTCGACGTATCCTGCCGCGACTGCGGCCGCCGAGCCGGAAGACGAGCCCCCTGGTATCCTGCCGCGCGCGGCGGGGTTGTCGGTGGGACCGTAGTAGGACGACTCACCGCTGACCCCGCAGGCGAACTCGTCCATGTTTGCCATGCCCAGGATTACGCCCCCTTCGGATTTAATGCGCTCGATGACCGTCGCATCGTAGGGGGCGATGTAGTTCTCCAATGTTTTTGAGCCGCAGGAGGTGAGATAGCCGTCGACGCATATGCATGACTTGATTGCCAGGACCTTGCCGGCGAGGCGCCCCTTGCCGGCCTTTGCCTGCTTGCGCGCTTCCTCGGGATACCTCTTTATGAACGCGTTGAGTTCGTCCTTCTGTTCCAAAAGCTTCTCCAGATGCTCGCTCATCTCTTCTTCTCCACCTTGACGTAGCCGTAGTCCCATTTCGGCGCCAGTTTCTCGAACTTGTCCCTGAATCCGGGCGGGCAGCTGCCCTCGCCGTCGGGCCGGGTGACGTTCTTCAAATCCACCACATAATGGGTCTCCTCGGTCTCCGGCACGTCTTTCAGAGCCTGCGAGAATTCCTCTATCAGCTTCTTGCCCTCTTCCAGGATTTTCTTCTCGTCCGGCATTTCGGTTATTTAGATGTGCACAGGATTAAAGATTACTTTTTTCTCTTCTTTTTCCCCTTCTTCTCCCTCTTCCGCCTTTGCGCCAGCTCGTGGGCCGTGAAGGCCGCGGTGACCAGGGTGCCGCCTGCGACGCCTCCGACTACCGCCCCATGACCCATCTTCCTGAGGTTGCCGCTCCAGTAACTCCGTATCTTGGGCTCCAGGCGCTGGCGGTCCCTCCAGAACTGCCGGAGGCTGCGCTTGGTCCCGGCGGAGAGCTTGCTGACGTCGATGTCGTGCGGATCTATCTTCGAGGTGCGCTCACCCGAGAACGAACGACCCTTCCGCAGGGCCTCCTCCGCCTCTACTTTTTCCCGGAGGGCCTGCGCCCTTCTCGTCAGATCCCGCAGGAACCTCGGCTGAGGGTCTGCCGACGGAGCTAGGGCCGCCCCGGACAGCGCTCCCAGCGCCATGGCGGATATCACCGCCATCCTCATCTCTCTCCTGCTCTCCCTATCCTCTTGGTTCACTTTTCCAGATAGCTCTCCAGGAACATTGTCAGGTAATGGCTCTTGCCCTGCTCCCTGGCCGTTTCTTTGAACCCCTTGCTGCGCGCGAGGCGGTCCAGGACCTTGTGGATTCCGCTGCCGTACTGCGCGGCTTTCTTGGGGCGCCAGACTATTTCTTTGGGCAGGAGCTCCTCTGCGGCGAGCTTCTCGCAGAATTTGCGTATTATGAACCTGCCTTCGTACTCCTCGTGCGGATGGGGCGGTTTCTTGTCCCCCATCCACATCTTGTCCTTAACGTCCAGCGAGAGGCCGTACTCCACGAACTCGTCCGTCAAAAAGGGGTTGCGCAGCTCTATGCCGTGGTAAGAGCAGACCGCGCGGTCTATCTTGATTATCTCGTCTTTGAGCTCCAGGGTGTCTTTGCGCAGAAGGGCTTCAAGGGCGCCGTAGCCGTCCTCGACCAGCACCGGCTTGTAGCGGGCGTAGCCGCCGAACATCTCGTCGGGGCCCTGCCCGGAGAGCATGACCTTCAACCCGTCCTCTGACGCGGCCTTGGCAGCGAAGTAAGAGGGGAGCTCTGCGCCGACCCTGACCGGGCTGATGCGGCCCTCCTCTTTCTTGATTATGGGGAGAATCGCCGGGAGCGCAGCCTCTATGTCGCCCTCGCTGAGCTTGATTATCTCCAGGCCGAAGTCGCTCTTGAGGTTGCGCGCGAAAGGCAGATCGGGGGCGCCCTCGGTACCCACGGTGTACGCCGTGACGCCGCAGTGGCGCGCGGCCAGGACCGCCAGGAGGCTGGAATCGACTCCTCCGGAGAATATCACGCCCGTTTCCGGCTCGCACTGCTCCTTGACTATGCCGTCCAGCTTCTCGAGGAACTCGTTCATGGCTTATTTTTAGCCTTGACGCATAAAATAGTCTGACATGCCCTGGAGGAGGATACGCAGATGGTGGAGAGGACGCAAGACTAAGGGGCCCGATGCGGACCCGGTGATGCGAGCTCTGCAGGCTCTGCGCTGGAGAAAGGAGCATTCGGGGGAGGAGCCCGACAAGCCCCCGCCGGAGAAGTTCACCAGGGATGAAGCCGGGGAGCTGATACACCTGAGCGGCCATGTCATGCAGCGGCGGGAGCTGTGGGAGAAGCTCCGGCGACACATGGAGGAGCATCCCGGGGGGAAGAGAGTGGACCTCGGAGGGGGGCTGGAGATGTACGCCCCCGATACGGAGGAGGGGAAGACCAGGATATTCGGGCTGGAATGCTCCGTGCCCCACAAACTCAGGGGCCCGGTCCCGCACATGATGCTGCTGAGGGGGGACGGGACTATCCTGCACAGGGGCGAGGGTAGACTTCAGACGGACTGATTCTTTTTAACGTTTAAGCCTAAAACTAAAAACACAATGGCACCGCCTGAACCGCGCAAGCCGAGAGGGTCACTAGGGAAGGGCGCGATAACCGGGGCGCGCACCAAGAAGCAGATAGCCGCCCAGCAGGCACGGGGGCGCGCAAAGCGAGCGGCCGAGGCCGCAGCCAAGGTAAGCGCCATGCGGCATGGGAAGAAGAAAAGCTTCGTCTCCGAGCCGGATCCCGCCCTGCTCAAGCATCTTGTCGAGCATCTGGAGTCGGGCGGCGAGGGAGCCGAGCACTCCATCCAGCTCGGGGAGGGCATGACCCTGAGCCGGACCGAGACCGGTTCGCATCGCGGCAAGAAGACCACCCATTTCACCCTGAGATACACCTGGAAGCCCATCATAGGCAGGCAGAGGACCGAGAGCGCGGTCTTCGAGAGGAGGGGCAACCGCCTGGTCAGAGTGGTTTTTTAGCCTTAACCCGCATATTTACGCAGAATGAGCCCGGAACCGCCGAAAAAAGGCAAAGGCCGCAAGAAGGGACCTAATCGGCGCGGAGAAAAATTTGATATGGGAAGGCTGGCCAAGCTTAGAGGGTCCCAAAAGGAGCGAGACGCCAGGGAAAAAAGGAGGAGCGCTGTAGGGAAAGGGGCCGGCGTCAACGCGAAGATTGCGGCTTATGAAAGAGCCCAGAGGGAAAAGGAGGCTGCGGCCGCCAAAAGAAGGACCAAAGAGGGGGCCGAAGGCAAGCCGGAGAGGCCCGAGAGAAAAGAGCTGCCGGGCATAGCCGGGATGTCCCACAGGCAGATTAAGCGCGTAATGAAGAAGCCGAGAAAGCACGGGCTTCCGAGGATGATAAGGGAGGAGATGAGCACCTTGAACGCCGCAGGAGGGGGGCAGATAATGCTGAGGGAGGGGCTTACCCTGAGGCTCAAACCGGGACTTAAGGCCGCAGACGGCCATGTCAAAAGGCACCCGATATACACGCTCACCTATGAATACCCCAGCCTTTTCGGCCGGCGGAAGACCATGGAGGTCATGATAGGCTCCGACGGCAGAGTCATAGGCTCATAACCCTCATGCCCAGACACCGGAGAAGCGAGCGCCTGCCCCAGAGGCTAGTGGATAAGGTCAAGGCCAGTGACTACTCCGAGTTCTTCGGCAGAATCCACGCCATCGATGGCGGAGGGCTGGCCGGGCCGAGGTACGGCTTGAAGAGGCCCGTCCTGCCCGACGGCGGGAAGCCGGGAGTGGGGGCGCCCATGGACGTCCAGTACACCCTCAAGGACCATTTCATAACACGCACCGAGTTCGTGCGCGGCGAGCCGGCCATTCCAGTCCACATGGCCCACTTCGACGCCGAGACCGGCAAGAGGTTCTCGACCGTGCTGGACAGGTTCGGATGATTTAAGAGCCGTGGGGAGAATAAAGCAAGATGAGCCCGGGAAGGCATGGTGAGCCGCATGAGGAGGAGAGGCCCCAGTTCGACCGGGAGGGCATCGACGAGCTCAGGCGGCATATCGCGCAGTCCAAGGAGAAAAGGCGAAAGCTGCCGGCGCTGAGGAGCCTCCGCGGCAGGAGGCTCATAAGGGAGATGAGAAAGGCCAACGGCGAGGAGCTGCTCTGGCTCATGGAGCCGCACCTGGATAAGACAGTGGGAAGCGAAAGGGTGGAAATACGGCCGGGGCTCCATCTCCTGTCAAGGAGGAGATTCGAGAGGGGCGACCGCGGCCAGGTGTTCGTACTGAGCCTCGCCTACCAGCACCAGCCGTGGTGGAGAAGGTGGCTTGGGATAGGGCCCAAGCAGCACACGGTCGTGGTCAACAGCAGGGGTGAAATCATTTCCAGGCCCTGAAGCCGCGGAATAACGTTTTTATACCAACGCCTTCAAATTACAGAGCACGGGTGGTTAATTTCCAACTGAGAGATGAGTTTTGAAGAAGAGATGAAAAAGGTCCTCAAGGACGGCAAGATAATAATCGGCGAGAAGAAGGTCAAGAAGGGCCTTCTCAACGGCACCGTCAAGATGGTGGTGGCGGCGAAGAACATCTCGGATCGGACCAAAGAGGACTTCAAGAGATATGCCGAGATGTCCGACATCAAATTCTACGAGTACCCCGATTCTTCCAGAGAGCTGGGCTACACCTGCGCCAAGCCGTTCCCGGTGGCGACCATCGCTGTGGTCGATGACGGCGGAAGCGACATCCTCAAGGTTTGAACGATGCAACTCAACACCGAAGACATAAGATTCCTGAACGCCTTCGAGATGCTTACCCACGCCCGGGCCGTCGACTGCTTCGATGCCGAGGGCACCCTTGTTTTTATAATCAAGAGCGGCCAGATGGGCAAGGCCATAGGCAAGGGCGGGGAGACAATCGCCAAGGTGCGCAGGAAGCTGGGGAAGAGGGTCGCCGTCTACGAGGACTCCGACAACCCGCGCGAGTTCATAATCAACGCCTGCAAGCCTGTCAGGGCCAGTCCGGACATCGGGGACGATTATATTAAAGTGGACGTGCCCCGCGGGCAGAGGGACCAGATAACCGGGCGGGAGATAAGGATCCTGAAAGAGCTCTTCAAGAGGAAGCTGGGCGTCAACAAGGCCGACTTCTCCTTCGTCTAGAGTATCTCGTCCACCCTCTTCACGAACTCCGCCACCAGCTTCGCCGCGTTCTTGACGTCGTCGTAATTGGCTATGCTCAGCGGGGAGTGTATGTACCTCGTGGGTATTGAGACACCGCCGGTCAAGACGCCCTCGTTGCTCATGTAGATTATCGCCGCGTCGGTCATTCCGCCCTTCGTCGCCTCCAGCTGGTAGGGTATCTTGGCCTCCTTGGCGCAGCGCATTAGATGCTTTTTCACCTGCGGCGACGGGACCAGCCCGTGTCCGCTCGACTCGACCACCGTTATGGCCGGGCCCTTGCCCAGCTCCAGGGCGGTCTCATTCTTGTTGATGTCAGGGGTGTCGCCGGCTATGCCCGTGTCTATCGCGATTGCGAAATCGGGCTTGAGTTTGAACGTGGCGGTGCGCGCCCCCTTGAGGCCGAGCTCCTCCTGGACGGTCGCTACGGCATAAACAGTCCCCTTGAACGAGTCGAGCTGCTTCATTACCTCTATCAGAGCTGCGCAGCCCACGCGGTTGTCCAGGGCCTTGCCCATGAAGTTCTTGCCCAGGTCCCGGAAGGGGGTGTCGAAGACCACCGCGTCCCCGATCTGGACCTTCTTCTTGACTTCTTCTTTGTCTAGACCAGTATCGATGTACATGTCGTCACCCTTGAGCTTTTTCTTCTTGTCCTCGTCGTCCTTCTTGAGGTGCGGCGGCTTGAAGCCTATGACGCCGGGGATTTGTCCGCCCTCGGCCATTATGAGGACGTTGCGCGCCGGAAGGGTCTCGTCGTCTATGCCGCCCATGGGTATGAACTTTATGAAGCCGTTGTCGTCTATGTATTTGACCAGCAGACCTATCTCGTCCATGTGGGCAGCCAGCATTATCTTGGGGCTGCCGCTGCCCTTCTTGCAGACGACGTTGCCGAACTTGTCCACTTCCGTCTCGCCGTGCTTGGAGAGGCGCTTCTTCATTATGGCGCGGATCTCCTCTTCGTAGCCGCTTATGCCCTTTGCCTCGGTCAATTCCCTGAGAAGGTCTTTCATCGTAATTTGTTAATTTGCCCGGCAATATTTAAAATTGCGA
>CAZINR010000051.1:0-8836 GCA_964540655.1 uncultured archaeon
AAGGTGTTGGAAGAGGCCCATGTGGTTTTGACGCCTGGAACCGCATTCGGCGAGTATGGTGAGGGATATTTCAGGGCATCGATAACATCTTCCACGGACAGAATAAAAGAAGCTGCGAAGAGGATAAAGGAGCTGAAATGACCAGATTGAAGTTCACGAAGATGCACGGAGCCGGCAACGATTTCATAATGGTTGACGCACGCAGGAAGCGCATAAAGAGCCCGGGCCAGCTAGCCAAAAAGCTCTGCCGGAGGCACTTCTCCGTAGGCGCTGACGGTCTGATACTGATAAGGCCTTCCAAGAGGGCAGACTACAGGATGCGCATATTCAACCCCGACGGCTCGGAGGCTGAGATGTGCGGAAACGGCATCAGATGCTTTGCCAAGTACCTGCGCAACAAGAATATAACCAAAAAGGCATTTCTTACGGTCGAGACCAAGGCCGGCATAATAAAGCCTGAGATACTTCAGGAGCAGGTGAAAGTGGACATGGGCGAACCGTCTTTATCTAGGACGCACATACCGATGCTCGGCAATTCCGAGCCCGCGATAAACGAGATTCTAGCTCTCAAGGATCGCAACGTCCATATAACCGCAGTTTCCATGGGTAATCCTCATGCCGTCATCTTCGTAAATGATTTGAGCACCTACCCTATCGAGAGGGTGGGCAGGGAGATAGAGAACCATTCCACGTTCCCCAACCGCACCAACGTAGAGTTCGTCGAGGTTCTGAGCAGCAGAGAGCTTAAGATTCGGGTATGGGAGCGCGGGGCCGGCGAGACCCTTGCATGCGGAACGGGGGCCTGCGCGTCACTGGTCGCTTCTGTTCTCAATGGAAAGACGAAAAAGAAGGCCAGGATACGACTTCCGGGAGGCACTCTGATGGTCGAATGGGCGGAGGACAACCACGTGTTCATGACAGGCCCTGCGGAAGAGGTGTTCGACGGAGTCATGGAGGTCTGAGATGGAAATCAAGGAAAATAAACTCTACCTGGGTGGAATATCGGCCGAGAAACTGATTGATGATTTTGGAAGCCCGCTGTACGCCTATGAAGAAGAAACAATCCGTAAAAACTACAGAGGACTCTACGATTCCATAGGTTGGCCCAGAAAGAGGATACTCTACGCCTGCAAGGCCAACACAAACATCTCGATTATCAAGGTCCTGAAGGAAGAGGGATGCGGCATAGATGCGGTCAGCCCGGGGGAGGTGTTCCTCTCCCTGGAAGCGGGCCTGAAGCCGGAGGACATCCTCTTCACCGGGAATAATATGACTGACGAAGACATGAAATATGTGGCCGGAAAAGGGGTGATGCTCAACATAGGGAGCGTCTCACGGCTGAAGAAATACGCCAAGGAGTACCCGGAAACGGACGTCTGCATAAGAGTCAACCCGGACATAAAGCCCAATGTCCACCCCCATCTGGCGACCGGCGGACTGGATTCCAAGTTCGGCATATACATGGGCCATGTGGAGCAGGTCAAAGAAGTGGCTGAAGAGCATAACCTCAACATAAAGGGCGTGCATGCCCACGTAGGCACCACAATCATGGATCTCGCACCGTTCCAGGAGACCATGGAGGTCGTATTGAAGGCGGCGAAGCAGTTCGACGGACTGGAATTCGTCGACTTCGGCGGGGGCATAGGTATACCCTACGAACCGGGACAGAAGGAGGTCGATTTGAAGAAGTTCGGAGACTTTGCCACCAAGAGGATGGAGGATTTCTGCGACTCCTATGGGCGAGAGGTCGAATATCGAATCGAACCCGGGCGTTATCTAGTCGCCCAGTCGGGCTTCCTGCTTTCCAGGATAAACACAATAAAGCAGAACCCAAAAAAACGGTTCCTGGGCCTGGACACAAACATGGCCCACTTGGTGAGGCCCTGCATGTATGACGCCTACCATCGCATAGTCAACGCCTCGAATATGGGCGGCGAGCTGGAAACAGTGGATGTCGTTGGCAACATATGTGAGACTGGCGACTTCTTCGCCAAGGAAAGGGACGTCCAGCATGCCGAAGAGGGCGACATAATCGCCATAATGGATGCGGGCGCTTACGGCTATGCCATGTCCTCGATTTACAATTCTTTCCCCAAACCCGTAGAGGTCCTGGTCAAAGACGGAAAGTCCAGGGTTATACGAGAGCGCTGGGAACTCTCCGACCTGCTGTGGAGACAGAAGTACTGACAATTTAAGATTTTTATAGCCTTGGCGTATAGTTACACAATATATTTTACAACTGTAAAATTTATACTAGTAAAATGTCCAAGAAGATAAAGGTCGCCCTTGCGGGCATAGGGAACTGCGCTTCTTCACTTGTTCAGGGCGTCGAATTTTACAAGGACGCGGGGGCCACAGATGAGCTCATACCGGGCCTTATGCACAATGTACTTGGGGGCTACAAGCTCAGGGACATAGAGTTCGTGGCAGCGTTCGACGTCGATAAGAGGAAAGTGGGGACTGATCTAAGCGAAGCGATATTCTCGCCGCCGAACTGCACGACGAAGTTCAGCGACGTTCCTGAATGGGGTGTCGAGGTCATGAAAGGGCCCGTGCTCGACGGTGTCGGGGACACTGTCAAGGACGCCTTTCTAATAGACTCGAAACAGAAGCCTGTCGATGTCAAAAAGGAGCTGGAGGACAGCGGTGCCGAGGTGTGCGTCTGCTACCTGCCCGTTGGTTCTGAACAGGGCCTGCGCTGGTATGCGGAGCAGTGCATGGAATCTGGTGTGGCTTTCATCAATGCCATACCGGTTTTCATCCAGGAGGAAGTTGAACTCATAAGGAACTTCGAGAACAAGAATGTCCCGGTTATAGGAAGCGACATCAAGTCCCAGGTTGGGGCGACCATAGTCCATAGGGTCCTGACCAAGCTCTTCGTCGACAGGGGCCAGCCCCTTGAGCATACCTACCAGCTCAATGTGGGGGGGAACACAGACTTCCAGAACATGCTGGTGCGCTCCCGCCTGAAAAGCAAAAAGATATCCAAGACCAATGCGGTGCAATCCCAATTGCCCCAGCGTCTTCCGGATAAGGATATCTACGTGGGACCGTCGGATTGGGTGCCGTGGTTGAAAGACAACAAAGTCTGTTTCATACGGATGGAGGGCAAACAGTTCGGAGATGTGCCAATGAATCTGGAATTGAGGCTTTCCGTCGAGGACTCGCCCAATTCAGCGGGCGTCATAGTGGACGCTATAAGGTGCGCGAAACTGGGGCTGGAGAGGGAAATCGGTGGAATGCTGACATCGCCTTCTGCCTATTTCATGAAGTCTCCGCCGATACAGTATCCTGATTCCCTCGCCAAGCAGATGGTGGAAGAATTTATTAGGGGCGAGAGGGAAAGATAACAAGATGCTCAAAGCTGCTGGGGCTGGTGGGACTGCGAGTATCAGAATGGGCATGCTATTCTCAAAACTCGGAATAAGCCCGAACGTCTGGACATTGATCGCCCTCATACCGGCGATTGCAGGGTTTATGGCATTAGCCTATAATCAACTCTTGCTGGGAGCACTTCTATTCATGGTCTCTGGGCTGGTGGACGCAATAGATGGTGCGGTCGCAAGAGTCACCGGAGCGGTTAGCAACCTGGGGGCATTCCTGGATGGCATAATAGATCGATATGTGGAGATTCTCCTTTATATGGGGCTGCTGGTTTTTCTGACGCAGAATTATGCCCCTGAGATATTACTCCCCCACACCTACTGGATAGCATTGATGATATTCGGTGCCCTTATGCCCACGTTCGTGCGCGCATATGCGGACCACCGCAAGCTCGTGACCGAGCCTGAGCAGCATAGAGCCATGGGGGGCATCTTGGAAAGGGCAGAGCGGCTGGCCTTCTTGTTCGCTGGCATGCTACTGGGATATTTCAATCCCGTATTCCTCGTCTATCTGGTGGCAGTAACCGCAATTCTTGCGAATGCGACTGCCATACAAAGAATACTCTTCGTCATTCGTGTTGGCCGCGCTCAATAGCCTCTTCTTTCGCTGGAGGTTTCCCCTTCCGGAACATTGCCATCCAGGCGTATATTATCAATATAGCCAATGGCGCGCATATCATGACCAGACTGACGATAATTCCCTCCGTGCCAGATATGCCCGACTTTGGTTCGGCGTGAGCAATGCCGCCCCCCTCGGCATAGTCGGGCTGGACCGCCCCACCTCCAGTGCTGTCGGTATCATTTGACATATTCGCTGGTGGGGGGCCGTCCTCAGTCTGGTCTATGGAATCGTTTCCTTCGCCAGGCGAGCTTTGATTAACTGAAGAACCATTCTCTGGATAGTCGAAACCGGGCACTAGGCTGAACTCCAACGTCTCCATATCGAAAGCTGCGCGATGCTCGTCCCTCACGGAGAGGTCCAGTTCCTTTCCTGTGCTTATATTATCGCATCTCACGTTGAATTCGGCTCGCCCCCCCACTCCGATATCCTTTTTGTCGCCTCCTGAAATCTGGCAATCGAGGAAGACATCGGGCTCCAGGGTGAGCTCTACGCCATAAAGATCGCCCTCCCCCGAATTCTCTACGACGACCTTGAACTCCAGCCCCCCGCCTTCTTCGAAATCCACGAGGTTCATGCCCCCTTGAGGATAGATGATTTTCAAATCGAAATCAGGGGGGACCAGGATTATGGATATCCCATCTTCGTATATCCTGTGCTCGGGGTGAGATGCGACAGTCTCTAACCGTACCCTGGTTTTTTCCCAGATTGCGCCGTTTATAGTCACATCTATGTCTGCGGTATCATTGACGCCTATGCTGACGCTGTCGGAGGATACGGAGACGGAGTCGCTTCCTGTCAACCCTATGCTTACGCCATCGATGTCGCCCCAAGACTCGTTTGTGTTCTTGACCCTCACGGTGAAATCCGTGGAACCGTCCATTGAAAAAGAAGCTCCGTCGTTTGGATAGACGATTTCCAGCTCTATCTTCCCCGCGCAGGCAAGCCCCGGGACCAACAGAAGCGACAGCGCCGCCAGAAAAACCGCCCGAACCATTTCCATATCTAAATAGAGTCTCCTTTAAAAATCATATGTAATCTATGCCTAGGTCATCCTGATATTCGTTGAGCTTCTTCTGCCCTTTCTTCTTGAAACTCGGGAAGCCCACCAACTCATTGACTATGTCTTCTATCTCCTCGTCCTCGTCGACCTCCGGCTCGGCAGCCACGGCATCTTTGTCCCCTGGCCCTCCATATACGCCTTCAGCATCTTTTGAGGATTTCTGCCCCTCACCTCCCTTTTCGAGACCTATTAGCGCAGGGCTTCTATACTCCTCCTCGTCATCCTTTCTTTGGGCTTCAAGCTGCATATTCAGAAACTCTTCGAACTCGCTCTTTACCTCTTCGGCGCGCGTATCCCGGGGTATGCTTACTACACTCTCTTTGCCCTTTTCCTTTTCATCCGGATTTTTGACATCAGATTCTATATGATCGGGCATCTTCACTCCCTGCACCAGCGGGAGCTCGCTGACTGCGGAAACAAGTATGACCTGGAATTCCATCCTGTCTGAATTTACGCCTATCCATTTTGTGCTGTCCGGGTTCAGCCTTTCCTGTATGGATGAATTCAGTCCCCGCATCTCCTGTATGGTCAGTTCCGACGGTGACGTAAGCAGAACAAGAGACCTTTTTATGTGAGACGATTCCGCATATTTGTCCACCTCCTTGAGGGCTTTTTCGGATGCCTCCTCAAGGCCCTTGCCATCGCCCGATGTCGCAACGAAAAAGAGATCCCCATAGAAAAAATGCTGCAACTCGTCCCTATTCAGGTTCATGAAACCCATGCTTGAGATCGATATTATGAGGGAATTTATCAGGCTTTTTACGACGCCGTTCACTTTTTTGAATAGATTCAGCATAGGCGTTTTCTCGTCCCTCTTGAGGTTGTTGTCAACTATTATGACTCCATCGGCCTTTTCTCTTATCAGGTCAACACCCGAGTCTACCTCCTCGGAACCCCGCCTTCCTTTGGTAAGCGGATAGATGGGCACGGCCAATGTGAATATCTGCCTTTTCGTGCAGAGCTCGACTATGAACTGACCTATGCACGCGCCGGTCTTGCCCCCCAGGCCCATCACCACCATCGCCATGTTCACTCCGCTCAAGGATGACTCTATTTTGCCTATCTCCTCACTGAGGGCCTTTTTTATCTCCTCGAAGCTCTCGCATTTGTTAAGGGACTCGCCTATCCTGACCTTATCTATACCGCCCCTCAGCTGCTCTAACTGCGACTGGTCTTTGTCAAGGGCTATCAATCCGGTGTTTTTCGGCACCTCTCCGACCAAGCTGTTCAGTATCCTGCACCCTACCCCACCTATGCCGAATACTACGGTCTTGGCTCCTTCGATTTCCATGTTCCGGGTCAGTCGAGACTTATACTAATTAAAGCCTTAGAGCATTAAAACGTCAGACATAGCTGGGCCCCCCGAGCCGGACTTCCCCCAACTGCCCTCTGTACTCATGATACGCTTTGGCCTCTTCCGGACTCACCGACGGTTTAACCTTCTTAAGAGCCTCCAGGAAATGGCTTTGGGAAACCTTCTTTTTATTCGATTCCATAGTCACATACGCCGCTTCCCTGCAGACCCCCTCTATGTCCGCTCCGCTGTATCCCTCCGTTATAAGTACGAGTTCTTCAAAATCTATCTTTTCCAGGGGCATCTCTCTGGTGTGGACCTTGAATATCTCCTTGCGCGCATCGGAATCGGGAGACGGGACCAGCACTATCTGGTCGAACCTTCCCGGCCTCAGGAGCGCCGAATCCACCAAGTCCGGCCGGTTCGTGGCCGCGATGACCATGACGTTCTCCAACTTCTCTATCCCGTCCATCTCGGTCAG
The DNA here is from genome assembly GCA_964540655.1 of uncultured archaeon. Lineage (GTDB taxonomy): Archaea > Altiarchaeota > Altiarchaeia > JAFGQM01 > JAFGQM01 > CAZQBY01. Next base: position 6,841 of record CAZINR010000051.1, read on the forward strand.
CATCTGGTTGAGGACCTGGTCCGTCACCCTAGAGTTGCCCATGCCCCTGACAGACGCGATGGCATCCACCTCGTCGAAGAAGACTATGCACGGAGCCACTTGCCGCGCCTTTTTGAATATGTTCCTCACGGCCTTCTCGCTCTCGCCGACCCACATGCTGAGAAGCTCCGGCCCTCTGACACTTATGAAATTGCATTCTGTCTCTCCGGCCACCGCCCTCGCTAGGAGAGTCTTTCCGCATCCTGGAGGGCCGTACAGGAGGACCCCCTTAGCGGGCTTTATGCCGAAGTTCTTAAAGCTGTCCGGCTCCTTTATCGGTTTCTCAATGACCTTGGAGAGCTCCTCCTTGATGTCTTCCAGACCGCCGACATCCGACCATTTCGTGTCCGGCGTCTGTACCAGGACCTCCCTCATGGCCGAGGGTTCTACACCCCTCATGGCATCTATGAAATCGCTTTTCCTGACTACCAGTCTTTCCAGGACCTCTTCGGGTATCTCGTCCTTCTCAAGGTCTATCTCCGGCAGTGATCTTCTGAGAACACTGAAGGCAGCTTCTTTCGTCAGCGCGGCTATGTCCGCCCCCACGAAACCGTGCAGCGAGCCGGCTATCTCGTCCAAGTCGACGCCCTTGTCAAGAGGCATGTTCCTTGTGTGTATCTGAAGTATCTCCTTTTTACCCTCTTTGTCGGGGACGCCTATTGCTATCTCCTTGTCGAACCGGCCCGGCCTCCTCAGGGCCATGTCTATCCCGTCTTCCCTGTTGGTGGCTCCTATCACAATCACGCTACCCCTGGCCTCGAGGCCGTCCATGAGGGTCAGGAGCTGCGCGACTATCCTCTTTTCGACTTCTCCGTGCACCTCCGAGCGCTTGGGGGCGATGGCGTCTATCTCGTCTATGAATATGATGGAAGGCCCCTTCTCCTCGGCTTCTTTGAACACTTTCCTAAGATTCTGCTCCGATTGCCCATACCACTTGCTCACGACCTCCGGCCCGTTTATGACTATGAAGTTGGCGTCCACTTCGCTGGCCACGGCCTTGGCCAGCAGCGTCTTCCCGCAGCCCGGGGGGCCATAGAGGAGAATGCCCTTGGGCGGCTCTATGCCTAGCTTCTTGAAAAGCTCGGGATGTTTCATCGGCAGTTCGACCATCTCTCTAATCTTGCGTATCTCTTTGCCCAACCCGCCGATGTCTTCATAGCTTATCTTGGGCATGGCCCTATCGGATTCTACAGGCTTTCCCTCCACGGAGACCTTGGTGAACTCGTTTATCTTCACTATGCCGGAGGGTTTCGTCTTGGTGACCACAAAAGGTATGGACGCCCCCAAAACCCCGACCACTATCCTGTCTCCCTTGCTGAACACCCTGCCCATGAGGCGATGCTTGAGATAATGGTTGAAGTTCCCGGATATCCTCAAAGTCTCCGCCGGAGCGAAGTGAATCTCCTGGGCGTCTTTAGGCAGTGCTTTCTTCAAAATGACCTTGTCCCCCAGCGACACTCCACAGTTGTGCCTGGTGAATCCGTCCATACGGATGAGCCCGAGGCCCTCGTCCTGCGGGTGGCTCCTCCACACCATCGCCACAGTGGTCTTCTTGCCCATTATCTCGGCCACGTCGCCGCTGGTCTGACCCAGCTTCTCCATGACCTTGCCCTCTACGCGCACAATCCCCCTGCCGACGTCGTTCCTGAACGCCTCGGCTACCTTGAGCTTTACAGCCATAGTATTCGATTTTAATTTCCCCTTAAACAAATAAAAGCATGGGGGGATTTTCAATCAAGGACCTGACCAGCTTTCTGCCTAAGACTGTGACGCAGCTATACGGCGAGCCGGCTAGCGGAAAGACGAACCTTTGCCTAATCGCGACTGTCGAAACTGCCCGGTCCGGAAAAAAAGCGATATTCATCGACACTGAAGGCTCCTTCTCGACCCAGAGGTTCAAGCAGATAGCCGGCCCGGATTCGGCGGAGCTGCTGAAGAGCATAATAGTCGCCGAGCC
>CAZINR010000052.1:0-8765 GCA_964540655.1 uncultured archaeon
TTGAGAGTTCACGCTGAAAAATAAGCGATGGGAAAGGTGAGGGCGAGGAAGTCAAGGAAGGCGGGAGGTGGGAAGCCGCGAGTAACGGTGAGAAGGGCCACGGAAAAGGACCTGGATTTGATATGGCAGTGGGAGAAGGCGATGCTGAAGGAGACCAGGGACCTTACGCCGGATGAGGGGCTCAAATCAGCCATATCGCCGGGCGACTATGCCATAGCCGTCAGGGGCGGGAAGCCGGTCGGGATGGTGGCAAGGACGGAAGTGCCCTTTGAAGTGGAGTATTTGTCCAAAGGGCGCACCCGGAGGGTGCCCGGCAGGCTGGTGGGGAGCCTCTACGTGCCGAGGGAGCACCGCGGGGGCGAGGTGGCGGCCGCGCTGGGCAGGCACCTGGAGGGGTCCGGGAGGACCCTGCTGGCGGTGGCCGAGAACCGCGGGGTTGAGGTGCTCCTCTCCCGGAGGGCAGGGTGGCAGAGGCTCGGGAGGGGCACGAGGGCCATAAACCCCGAGGGGAAGGGGGAGGACATACCCGGGCATCCGGTGTTCAAGTTCGAGGAAAAATGAAACCAAAACATCCTGATATGGTAGTCAGGGCGGCAACGAAGGGCGACAGGGAGCGCATAAGGCGCTGGCGAAGGCAGATGGTGAGTGAGACGGGCCAAGTGGGCAAGGCCAAATCCATAGACCAGCATCTCATAGTCGAAAGAGAGGGCGTGCCCGTGGGGATGATAGGCGTCAGTTCCAAGCCGCGCGGCATCCTCTATCACGTGGAAGACGGATCGCGTGAGAACTGGCACGTGCCCCTTGGGAAGGCGAGGGGGCACGTCATAGGCGACTTCTTTGTGGAGGAGGGGCACCGCAGAAGCCCCGCAGCGCGCCATCTTCTGAGGAGCGTCATAAAAGAGGCTAGGGAGAGGAGGCTTGAAACCCTGCTGACCATGCCCGGGAACGATAAAGTCCACAAACTTCTCGAAAGGTTGGATGAATGGGAGCGATTGGGGCCAAGCACAACGGGAAAACTCATGAACGACCTGCCGGCGGTCGGGATAGACACCAGGCAGTTCCCGAAGCTCGCGCCCCTTTACAGGATGAGGCTCAAGTGAGGTTTATTTAGGACGGAGGCTTAAACTAACCGTGATAAAAATCCAGTTCCTGGGGACCTCGGGCTCAGTGCCCACCGAGAGGCGCGGGATGCCGTCCGTGTATCTTGAGTACAGGGGGCACCGCATGCTCTTCGACTGCGGGGAGGGGACCCAGCGGCAGATGAGGATAGCCAAGATACCCTTCATGAAGCTCGACCAGATTTTTTTGTCGCATTTCCATGCTGACCACTGCCTGGGGCTCGGCGGGCTCATACAGACCATGGATCTGTTCAAGCGCCAGAAGAAGCTGGAGATATACGGGCCCAAGGGGATTCACGACGTGATACAGAAGGTCATAACGACCGGCCATTTTATTTTAGAAGGCTTCGATCTGGAGATAAACGAAGTGAAGCCGAGAGGCGTCAAGCAGATATACGCGGACAAGGATTATCGGATAAAATGCGTACGCCTGGACCACACCGTGCCCTGCTTGGGATACAGTTTCGAGGAAGCGGAGAAGAGGCCCTTCCTGAAAAAGAAGGCCTTGAAGCTCGGCGTCCCGGAGGGGCCGATGTTCAGCAGGCTGCAGGCCGGGGACAGCGTCAAGGTGGGGGGAAGGGTAATCAAGCCGGACGACGTCCTGGGCAAGCCCAACCCGGGGAGGAAGGTCGCTTATGTGTCGGACTCGAGGCCTTGTGCTGCTGCCGTGGGGCTGGCGAAGGGGGCGGACGTCTTGATCCACGAGGCCACCTTCGCCCACGACCTGCAGGAGTCGGCCATCGAGGGCAGGCATTCCACCGCCAAGGAGGCGGCGGAGATAGCCAAGAAGGCGGGAGTAAAAAGGCTGTTCCTGACTCACATCAGCCAGAGGTACAAGAAGCCCGAGATGCTGGAGGAAGAGGCCAAGGGGATATTCAAAGCCGCGCGCATGGCGGAGGACCTGGATTCGGTGACTGTCTGACTCACCCCTCCACGGGAGTGCCAGCAGAGATGAGGCGGGACTGCCTTAGGAGCTCTGCAACGTACTGGCGCCTCGGCATCCCGGCTCTGCGCTGAACTTCTGATTCGCTCATGCGGCCGACCCTCTCAAGTTCCCTCTGCAGCAAGTTATGCTGTATTCCCGAATTTCCGGCTTCTTCGGGGCTCAATCGCTCCTCGCCTATGAGCCTCTTCAGTATGGGGCTGTGGCCGTTGTTCTCCGTCTCGAGCAGCCTCCTCCTGGCCCGGAGGGATCTCTCCCATGCCACCCTGGCCTGCTCGGGGGTCCTGCCGGTGGAGAGCCGCTCGCGGGCCATGTCAAGCAGTCGGGGAAGATGCGCCATGAACTCCGCTCTGTTCACAGCCCTCCTCTCACCCTTCTTGCGCGTTTTCTGAGTTATCGAGGGTATAATGCCGTTGTCTATCCACTCCTGCACCCCCATGCGCCCGAGGGGCAGGATCTCGGATATCTCGCCGATGCTTATGCGCTCTGGGTCCCTCTTGCTATAATGCGTGCGTATTAGCTTCCTCAGCCGCGGGGCTTCGCGCCGGAGTCTTGCCTCGGGTATCATCCTCGGCCTGCCCGGCACCCAGTCGGGGCCCTCCCTGGTTTCGACCTCCCCGTTCTCGATTAGCCGGTGCACCGTGTCGGTGTTGCATCCCAGAATCTCGGCCGCGCGCTCGCTGGTGGCCATCCCGGGCTTCTTCCAGCTCGGCTCTTCGATGAGCCTTTTGATTCGGCGAAGGCCGTCTATGAAGGGCTCTCTGAGTATCCTGCCCCTCTCGTTTACTTCTATGTGCCCCTCGTCTATGAGGCGGTTGAGCGGGTTGTTGGTCTTGAACCCTAAGAGCCCCCTGGCCTCCCTTTTCGAGATGGCACCCTCGCCGGGGTTGCGTTTGGCCCGCTTGCCCTTCCGCCTCATTGAGGGAACGAGCTCCATGAAGGTCTCCCTGGGTATCTTGATTCTGCGGCCTTTCGAGCCTTTGGCCCTGACCGACGGTATGCTGCCGTCTCGTATCCTCTGATAGACCCACTCCTTGCCCCTGCCCAGTATCCTCGCCGCCTCGGTCGCTCCCAAGTGCTCGGGATCCTGGGTGCTGAGGGCATGGGGCCTCCTGCCCCGCTCCCTGAGGCGTGGGAGCATCTCCATGAAGGGCTTGCGGAGGAGCCTTCTGTGGCCGGCTTCTTTCTCCGCCTCCTTGTCTGCCGGCAGGTCTCCGGCATCGTACCAACGGTTTATCGTCTGCGCAGTCACGTCTGCCAAAGACGCGGCCTCCTTTATCGGTATGTGGGGCGATTCGGGGGGGCGCAGCGCGTCCTCCCTGAACTGCCAGACCTCTTTGCCGTCGTCGCGCACCCGCTTTCTGACCCAGGGGACCGTCTCCCCTCTACTGATTGCGCGCCGGGCGTTCTGGACGAGGTTCCTGTGCCTGAGTCCCATGGCCTTGGTCTCTCTGGGGCCCAGCCATCGGGGCTTTCCTTTGGGGGCTTTTGCCATTAAGTATATAACCGCGAAAACTTAAAAAGCCTTTTTCAATTTTGGCTTAGAAATAAGGTACATGAAGCCACACCGAAGGAAGACAGATCCTAAGGGCCGGACGCGGCTACAGCGCACCGAAAGCGACGTGGACCGGAGGAGGTTCCGCGAACAGTTCATCAGAGACTTCCCGGTGCTCCGAGAACGGGAGGGTCTGATAGAGAGGCTCGCGGAGCCCGTGGGCAGTGAGAACCTGCACCAGCTGGAGGTCCTGGCCCTCCAGAGGGCCGCCGTGTTGGATGAGGCGTATAGGTACGGCCTGAGTGCGGAGCAGGAAGACGCTTTGAACGAGGCCCTAAAGAGGATAGATGAACAGAGCTTGAGCATCAAAAGACCTGACCATCCACTGAGAAGGAAGACTCCTTGAGAAACTTCGGAACAAAAAATGCCAAGCAAACTACCCAAAAAACACCCCTGCGAAAAGTGCGGCGCGAAGTGCTGCCACGTCGGGCTGGTCGGCGGAGCGATTATAGGTCCGCACGAGCACGTAGTGAGGGCCGTGGCCCGCAGGAAGGGGATGCTGGACGACAGCGGGAATGCGCTCAAGACCGCCGGGGACCGGTGCATAGCTCTGGTGGACGGGAGGTGCGCAATACACGAATCCAAGCCGGAGATGTGCAGGACCTTCCCCTTCGGGGAGACTGCGGAAGGGGGGAAGTACCTCAAGCTCGAGAAGGGGACCCTCTGCCCGGGGCTTAGGGAGTTCGTCGCCGAGCACCCGGAGAGCCTGATGTCCATAGGCGACGGCCAGCTTTACCTGGACACGCATGCGGTCATGGGGGACGAGATGCTCAGGGACTCCCTGCTGCACACACTGAGGATCCATAACATAAGGGGGCATCCGCGCAACCTGCCGATAGCCACCGTGGGCAGGGAGTGGGCCGACGACCCGCGGATCATGAAGAGGCTCAGGCAGCTCCGGAAGCAGGGGCTGAACATAGAGTTTGGGTGAAATCGCACGATGAGGGAGCTCTGGTGGATGGGGTCTTTCAGCGCTTCCTGAACTCGGTGAGGATGTATTCGTTGGGGTGGCCCAGCCGGTAATGGCCGCTGCCGCCCACCACGTGGCCGGGGTGCTGCTCCCTGACCCAGGCTTCCAGGGCATCGTAGACCAAGCCGTGGGGGATCTGGCGATGGCCCTCCTCGCGCCTCCACGCACTCTCGTCGCCCTTGTGGACCGTGACCTCGAAGCCGTGACCCCTTTGGCCTGCCTTGCCCCACTCCTCGCGCACCCTCACCTTGACCGACGCGGGCGATGGCAGGTCCGCATGCGTGAGCCTGAGGGTGTGGACGCCGTTTTTGTGGCCGACGTGCTCGACCCTGGCCCCGCCCCTCCTGACGAGGGTTTTCTTTTCGGGGGCCTTCAGGACTCCCCTCACTGCCGCATGCCTCATGGTAGATTGAAGGGCAGATAGTTAAAAATGCTCCATTACCTCTTCCCGCCCGGATGCGGTTTTCCCTCCTGCTCCCTCTTAGGGGGTGCCCAACCGCATCTGGGGCAGACGGAAGCCGTCTTCTTCGACGGCTCCAAAAGAGTGCCGCAATCGGGGCACTTGCCCAGGTCCATATTGCATTATTTGGCGTATTAAAATAAAAAAACAAAGGCTTTTATCCTTGAAGCCCTCAATAGAGCATGGCGGAATTCGAGGTGCGGGCGATAGACAGAGTCCCGAAGGAGCTGCTGGATGAAGCGCTCGGCAAGCCGGAGTCTATGCGGGTGGTCGCTGAAGAGCCCAGAAGGGGCCTGCTGTCGAGAGCCTGGAGGGCGGTCACCGGAGCCGCGCAGGAAGAGCGGATGAGAGAGCAGATCGCGCAGGCGCAGGAGAGCGCCCGGCTGGCCGATGAGCAGGCCGCCAGGAGAGGGAGGATGGCAGCCATCGAGGGGTCGCCCATAACGTTCACGGTTCACGAGAAGGGGGCGAAGGCCATGGGGTTTGCGACCGCTGAGGTCAAGCCCAACAGCTTCGGCGCCCACCTGCCTCCCTACTTCACGGTCACGGGCTTCCACCTGAGGGAGGGCGCGGAGCCGGAGGCGGGGGCTCGCCTTCTGAGGAAGATGGCCGAGGAGGCCCATGGCGCGGGGGCCAAGTACGTCGCGCTTCCCAGGATGGGCAAGAGGCTGCAGGAAGTCCTCGACCACGAAAGGAGGAGGTTGAGGTCGGGGGACGAGTCAGGCCACATAGGCGAGGTGGAGACGCGGCTGCGGGAAGGGATGCCGCATACGGGGCTGAAGCTGAGGGAAAGGCAGAGGCACAGGAAGTAGAATCGGCGGCTGTCAAGAGCCGCCGGTCATCGTTCGCTTCACTCATTATATACCGGCGGAATACCTGATTAAAGGCTTTTTAGTTTTGGTCTTCTAGAAGACCATGGCAATCCGCAGGAAAAGCAACAAGCCGATACCCCGCAGGCACCGGGTCAACCAGCAGGAGATGATCCGCCTGCACCTGGCGGGGAAGCTCCCGAAGCCGTTGCCCGACCCTCTGATGGAGACCATGGCCTTCATACTCAGGCATCATCCGCGCTCGCCGGAGGCGGATGCCCTCAGGCAGGTCCGGGAGGACCGCCATCCCAAGGGCACCGGCTACGGGGAAGAGAAGAAGCCCAAGCCGAAGGATGCCGGACCCGTCAGAAAGAAGACCAAAAAGAAGATGAAAAGGCCCCCCGACTCCGAGCTGCCGTGGGAATAGATTCTTTTTATTCTCCCAGCCCTTAGACTAACCGGGATGGACAAGAGGATACCCATCATAGTTTGCGCGGTCGCGGTGGCGGTGGTCGCGGCGGCCTTCCTGCTGAAGCAGCAGGGGCCCGGGAGCCCGGGCACCTCGACCCTCGGAGGGGGTCTGATGCCGCCCGTGGAAGGCGGGACGCAGCCCGATTCGGAGCCGCCGTCGGAGCAGGAGCTCATAGAGCTCGTCCCGGCCTCCGCCTCGGTGGTCGTGTTCATGGACTTCGACGAGCTCAGGGCCTACTCCAGCGAGGGCCTCGAATCCCTGGCCTCCATGGGCCTCTCCGGCGGGGGAGAGCTGGACATGAAGACCTCGGAAGCGCTCAGCATAACCGACGGCGACTCCGGCGTTTTGGTGATGTCGGGCGACTTCGACGAGAGCGTGTTCTCGCCCCAGGCGAAGGCGGCCGCCAGGAAGGAGACGCACAGGGGGGTGAATCTATATGTCATAGACTTCCAGGGCACGGAAAGCGCGGTTGGGGTCGTCCCGGGCAGGATGATGCTATCCGGAGACCCGTGGCTCGCGAGAGAGATAATAGACAACATGGAGTCGAACCCGAGCCCGTTCACGGAGGTCCCGGAGATAGCGCAGGTGAGGGCCGAACTGGGGGAGTATCCGGTCTACATACTGGGCAGGAGCGCGGGCGATGTCATGCTCGACCTTACGCTGGGCGAGACTGTCAGCGTCGCCGATGCCGTAGCAATCGGGATGGGCGAGACTCAGAAGGCCGTCATCCTCTTCGCGACCGAATCGATGGCGGAGTCGGCAGCGGCCGAACTGCTGGAAGCGAAGGAGAGCGCGCTGGCCGATTTGTACAGCGGCGAAAACCTGTCACAGTTCATATCCATAATACGGGGAGTGTCCGTCGCCAATGAGGGCAGGTTCGTGACTGTCGAGTCGTCGGCATCGATAGAGGAGATAACCTACATGGTAATCGCATGGCAGATGGGCGTGTTCAACCCAAGCGGGGCGGCAGCCCCGGGCTTGAGCGGCTTCGGGGTAGTGAGGCCTACGTACTGGGAGTGCGCGAACGGGACGGTTCGGGCCCAGTGGGTGAACGGGGCCGGGACCAGGATAAGGGTGACCCCGCCCGTGGGCGGGTGCGTGTATCAGGAGGACGAGCGCATGCGCGCCTTCGAGGTCGAAGCCAACGGGCTCTTCACCTGCGAGCACGGGGGGCTGGACGGGTGCGAGGGAGTTCCTGCTGGGGAGAGGTTTGAAGTCGGGCTGACTTTGAGCTGGGAGCCGGCCGGAGGGGGTATAAAGCATAGGGAGTCGGGGACTTTGTGGGGGGAAGTCCTCGGGTGAAGAGGCTGTTTTTGACGCATGTGAGCCAGAGGTATGGGGAGGTTAAGGTTCTTGGGGAAGAGGTGGGGGAGGAGTTTGAGGGTTTGACGGTTTAGGTGAAGGGGTTTGTTTTCAAAAGAAAAAAATAATAAGCTCGCTTCGCTCACGTATGAGCACCCTGGGAGCCCAAGACGTGGTGGTTACGCTACTGACAGGTGCAGAAAAAGTTCGCGGTCATTTCCTCCACTTTTTGGCCCTGCTCCCAGGTCTCGAATTTCTCTCCGCATTTATCGCAGACATAACCCTCTGACTCAAAGGCCACGCCTTTAATCTCATGGATTATCCAGGCCTTCTTGGCCGTTCCTCCGCAAAGAGGGCATTCCATTGTTATTTTTCTAAGCAAAGCCTGATTCATTTCCTATTGAATACCCTCGACCTCTTGTCAATCTTCGAGATCAGGATCGCGCTGTCCTCGAAGTACACCTCTTAGAGAATCCTGTAGTCCCCGACCCGGACCCTGAAGGTCTTCTCCTTCTGGTTGATGACCCTCTTCGCGTCATTGGGGACTGGGTTGGACCTAAGTGCCTCGATCTTCAGGATCAGGCGCTTCTTAAGATCCTTTTCCGCCTTTTTCAAGAATCTCTTGGGCTGGCTGTCGACCTCGACCTTGAATATCATGGTCCGAGCTCTCTCTTCAGCTCGTCGAAATCCGTTGTCTTGCCCTGTTTGTAGTTCTTCCTGCTCGCCTCCAGCTCTTTCTGCTCTTCGGGAGTCAGTATCGAGTCTATGTCTATCATGTTCAGCCTGATCTCGGCGACTTCCCTCTTCAGGTCCTCCAGGTTCTCGTTGATCTTCTCCAGCGTTGCGGCTTCCATCTCCGTATTACTTATCCAAAGCGTGCTTATAAACCTGTCTGATGCTGTTACGCTGTAGGATTTCAAAAAATATTAAGCTCGCTTCGCTCATGTATGAGCACCCTAGAGCCCAAGACGTGGTGGTTACACTACGCGGACACTGGAGCTCAGAACCAGTGCCCCTTTGACACACGGTCATAAATCTCATATATCTCTTTCATCTTGCCTGGGTTCAGGCTGTAGGTGAACATCTTCAACCCCTTCTTTTTGTTGAGGATGTCCGCGGTCTCAAGCTCTTTTAGT
>CAZINR010000053.1:0-8516 GCA_964540655.1 uncultured archaeon
AGGCGCATACGCCTGAAGCGAGACCCTTACCCCCACCCAGACAGGTGGATAAGGCTTCTCGACAACATAGTCCTGATATGCGGCATCATAGGCCCGATGTTCGTCATACCGCAGATACTCAAGATATACGTGGAGCAGAACGCCACAGGAGTCTCGCCCATATCATGGGGATTGTTCGCGATATTCGACATACCTTGGGTACTATACGGCATAGTGCACAAGGAGAAGCCCATAATGATAGCCTATACCTTGTGGCTTGTAATGAACTCCATAGTCTTTGTGGGAGCCCTGCTCTACTCTTGAGGTATTTCCACCAGAAGCTTCAAATTAAGGCATGAAGACCTTCAGTGAAGGGAAAATCGAGTTCTGCGCCCCCGAGGGCGACGCGACCAAGAAGCTGCCAGTCTTCTACAACCCCGAGATGGAGTTTGACAGGGACCTGACCGTCGCAATCGCGCGCGCAGTGGGCGGCAGGAAGTATGCGGATGCCCTGGCCGGCTCCGGCATACGGGGGATGCGCGCATGCGGGGAAGCCGGTTTCAAAGAGCTCTTCCTCAACGACAGCAGCCCCGACGCGATAAATCTGATAAAGCGCAACCTCATGAAGAACGGCATCGAGGCCGAGGTCTCCTGCGAGGACGTCAACCTCTTCCTGCGCCGCTTCCGCTGCGAAAAGTTCGACGTCATCGACATAGACCCCTTCGGCTCCTCGATAGTCGCGCTGGACTCCGCCCTGCGCGCGGTGAAGAGGAAAGGGGGGCTGCTGTGCCTGACCTTCACCGACACCGCCCCTCTCTGCGGGGTGTCTGTCAAGACCTGCCAGCGCCGCTATGATGCGCGCCCCATACGCACTTCCTATGCCAAGGAGGTCGGTCTGAGGATACTGATCGGGGCATGTGCGCGAATGTCTGGGAAGTATGACTTTTCGCTCAAGCCGCTGCTCTGCTACAACCGCCGCCACTACTTCCGCCTGTTTCTGCAAACCGAAAACGGGATTCAGAAGGCGAACAAGGCCCTGGAACCCCTCTCTTATCTGCAGCACTGCTTCAAGTGCGACTGGCGCGGCTATGCCAATGTGGGCCGGTTCTTGGAGAGCTGCCACCACTGCGGGGCCGAGCTTGCCTGGGCAGGTCCTATGTGGGCCGGACAGTTCGCGGATGCGGGCTTCTGCGAGAAGCTGGAGAGCGACAACCCCAAAATCGAAGAGCTGGCGGGCCTGATTGCGCGCGAGCAGGAGGTGAGTGAGCCCTTCTACGACCTCCACCACCTCTGCAAGCTGAGGAAGTCGCAATGCGTTCCCAAGTCGCAGGCGATCGAAAACGTCCATAAAAAAGGAAAAAAGGCGAGCGAGACACATTTCTCCCGATGGGGGATAAGGAGCGGGGTCCTGCCGGAGTTCTAGCATTGTCCGTTGAATATTTCAAACAAAACCTTTTATAGCTGGAGACCATAACATAACCTGATTCTCGATGGACATAGACAAAGGTATTTTAGATGATACAAATCTGGACAAACTAAAGGCCTTGGACAACCCCAAGGTCATGAAGGTGGTTGAGGAGTACGTCAGGCTGTGCAAGCCCGCGAAGGTGACCGTTATAACGGACTCGCAGGATGATATAGACTACATAAGGCAGCTGGCCATAGACAATGGAGAGGAGAAGCCGCTCAGGATGGAGGGACACACCATCCACTACGACGGCTACTACGACCAGGCGCGCGACAAGAAGAACACGCGCATACTCTTGCCCGAGGGCAAGTTCATAGGAGAGCACCTAAACACAATCGACAGGGACGAGGGGCTGAAGGAAGTCCTCGGCTTCATGGACGGCGTCATGAAAGGCAAGGAGATGCTGGTGAGGTTCTTCTCTCTCGGCCCCACCGATTCAATTTTCTCAATACCGGCGCTGCAGTTGACCGACTCCTCGTATGTCGCGCACAGCGAGGATTTGCTCTACCGAACCGGCTATGAGGAATTCAAGAAGCTGAAAGGTTCGCCCGACTTCTTTTATTTCGTCCATTCCGCCGGCGAGCTGGACGAGAGGGGCAACACCAAGAACGTGGACAAGAGGCGCATCTATATCGATTTGGAGGAGGAGCGAGTATTCACGGTCAACAACCAGTACGCCGGCAACAGCCTGGGACTCAAGAAGCTTGCACTGAGGCTGGCCATCAGCAAGGCCGCCCGCGAGGACTGGCTGTGCGAGCACATGTTCGTGATGGGTGTGCACTCGACCGGGGAAGAGCGTGTGACCTACTTCACCGGCGCATTCCCCAGCGCATGCGGCAAGACCTCCACGGCTATGGTGCCTGGAGAGACCATCATCGGCGATGACATCGCATACCTGCGCATAGACGGCGAGGGGGTGTGCAGAGCGGCAAACGTCGAAGCGGGCATTTTCGGTATAATACGCGACGTTAACCCCGACGGAGACCCTGTGATATACAATGCCTTGACCACGCCGGGCGAGCGAATATTCTCCAATGTCCTAATCAAAGACGGCGTGCCCTACTGGATGGGCATGGGCGAGGAGCTGCCCAAAGAGGGCTACAACTACGCCGGTGAGTGGGAAGAGGGGATGAAAGGCCCTGACGGCAAGGAGACCACGCCGTCGCACAAGAACGCGCGCTATACAGTCAGAATCAACGACCTGGAGAACGCCGACCCCAAGGCCGACGACCCGGAAGGGGTCCCGGTCAGCGGGATAATATATGGTGGGAGAGACTCGGATACGTCTCCGCCCGTCTACCAGTCCCTCAGCTGGCCGCACGGCGTCTTTTTGGGCGCCTCGCTCGAGTCAGAGACCACGGCGGCCACGCTGGGCGCAGAGGGCGTGAGGAAGCACAACCCAATGTCCAATCTGGACTTCCTGGTGATTCCTTTCGGAGTCTACATACAGAAGCATCTCGCCTTCGGAGACGATCTGGACAAAGTGCCGCTGATATTCGCCACCAACTATTTCCTCAAAGAAGACGGCAAGTATCTCAACGACATACCGGACAAGAAGGTCTGGCTGCACTGGATGGAGGGGAGGGTCCACGGCGAGTTCGACGCTATCGAGACGCCGATAGGATACATCCCCAAGTACGAGGACGTGAAGAGCCTGTTCAGGGAGCTCCTTGACAAAGACTACGCCGAGAGCGACTACGCGAGGCAGTTCTCCATCCGGATAAAGGAGAACATTAATCGCCTCGACCGCATCGAGGCCATCTACAAGGGCGAGAAGCAGGTCCCGGAGGTCTTCCGCCAGCATCTCGAGCAGCAGAGGCAGAGGCTACTGGAAGCGAGGGAAGAGGCGGGGAAGGATGTCATCCCGCCGGAGTACTTCTCCTAGGCGGGGTTTTTAAACCTTTTGAGGTATAATACACATGCCTCGTGAGAATCCGTTGAAGGACATGAGGGTGGGCCGGTGGAAGTTCCATGGGCTCACAACGCGCAGAATCGTATCCAAAGACCCTTCCGCCCCCAAGCACCCGACATGGAAATTCAGGGAACCGGAGCCCTATGGGGCATCCTGTCAGCTCACGCTGGTGCACGCCGGCAACGGGCACTATCTCGTGAACCACACCCTAGACGCCAAGGGCAAGCGGAATGCCGAAGCCTTCCTGAGGCGCGCCCGACGGCATATAGACGCCCGCCTGAGGGACAGGGGCTTGCCCGGAATAAGGACATATGAATACAAACAGACTCCAGAATTGAAAGAGCATCCCGCCGCAAGAAAACTAATCACGGAGTGACTAAAGAGCTCTCAGCTCCTCGTCCACCTCAAGAATCCTCTGCTTGTACTCGAACATCAGTTTTTTGGCCTCTTCCTCGCTCAGCTCGCGCTTGTAATAACTCTTCTTCGCGCCCTCGATCATGCGCTCGAGCTTGGCCTTCTCGGCCTTCAGCTGCTCTATCTTGTCTCCTTTCGACATAGCCACCGCGGCCTTCTCGGCTCTCTTCTTGCGGAGGTGCTTGATTATCATCACTATCAGATAGAGCACGAAGAGGGCTATTATTATCATCACCAGCAGCTCCCTGGTTATGAAGCCGAACATGGGCGGGTCTTTGACCTCGACCTTGACCATGTCGCTGGCGTTCTGGGCCCTGGCGAACCCGGCCATCAGCAGGGGGGCGAGCGCTCTTTTCATCGTCTCTATTACCTGACTGCCTAGAAAAATCAGCTCTCGTACCTGGACCTTATGACCTCCCTTATGCGCTTGGCCTTCTTCTTGCCTATGCCCTCGACATCCTGGAGCTCCTTCTCCTGCGCGCCGAAGACCGCTTCAACGGATTTGAAATGCTCCAGCAGCCGCTTCGCCAGGACCGCGGAGACGTTGGGGAGGGACTCTACTATGAATCTCTGCCACTCCGACAGACTCATCGCCCTCTTCTCGCCCCTGAGGGAAATCTCCCTCTTCTTCCCCTCCTGCTCTCTCGAGGCCAGGACATATATGAAGGCGGCGGTGTCGTCGGAATCCGCGGTGTAGATTATCGGCACGCCGAAGTTGACGGCCACCGAGGCTATCGCGCCGCGTATGGCGTTGGGATGGATGTTCCTCTCCGTGAACAGTGTGCACGCATCGCCCTCGATTATCAATATCGGGACCTCGAAGTTCCTGCACATCTCGCTCATCTGCGTCATCAGCCTCTTGTCCACTATCGACTGGAGGAAGTCGGTGATGCTCTTCCTCTCCACAGCCACCCGCTCGCTGACCACGAAGTCAGCAACTTCCAGCTGCTTTATGTCTATCTCGGCCCCCATCTCGCTCAGCTTCCTCGCAATCCCGCTGTTCCTTTCCCGTTGGTCCACATACACGTACACTTTGCCCTCCTCTTTTGTTTTGTTGTTCTCTAAAAAACTCTTCAAGCTTGACTGGCCCGGCCCGGATTTCCCGCCGAACTCCCTTTTCACAGACTTCATGGCCGCGCGCATCCTGCGCTCCTTGTGGAAGGCCGACCAGAGGTAGACCTCGTCCCGGGTCCCCTTGGTTATCAGCACGGCCAGCCGGCCGGGGTTCAGGCGCGCGGTCCTGCCTCGGCGCTGTATGGTGCGTATCTCGCTGGGTATGGGCTCATAGAAGATGACCAGGTCAACCTCCTCTATGTCCAAACCCTCCTCCCCGACCGATGTGGCTACGAGCACGTTGAAAATCGAGTTGTTGAACTCCTCCAATATCTCCTTCTGCTGCTTCTGGTTCATGCCCTTCTGCTTGCCCTTTGTCGCCTGTCCTATGAGCCTGCGCGCGGCTATGCCCTTCTTCCCCTCCAGCTTCTCCAGAATCTTCTCCACGCTGTCCCTGTACTGGGTGAAGACGATTATCTTGGAATACCGCTTCCGCTCTATCTGCTCTTTTATCATCTCTTCCAGCTTCCCCAGCTTGGGGTGCTCCACGCCCTGGTTGTGGAGTATCTGGGCCAGCCCGACCGCGGAGCGGATGTCGCTCCTCTTCATCAGCCTGTTAACCGCCTTGCTCTTCTGCCCGCGCAGCCTCTTCATGTACTCGTCCAGGGCTGCTATGCCCTGGGTCTCCAGCAGCTCCAGGCCGTGCTGCAGCTTCAGCAGGGCGGCGGAGTCGGAGAGCTCTTCCCAGACAGTCTCGCCGTCCAGCATCCTCTTTCTGATGTCGCTCTGGAGGGTCAGCAGGTCCCTCTTGCCCAGACTCTTGAAGTCCTTGCCCTGCAGGCAGCCCTTCTTCCTCAAGCCAGCCACGTAATCCTTCATAGCGTTGGTTATCAGCTCCCTCATCCGCTTGAACTGCTGCGGAAGGTCCACCTTGACCCAGTCCACCGACATGCTCTCGACGTAGGGCCTCACGTCCCAGTCCTTGGAGCTCTTCATCTCCACGTCCCGTATGTCCAGGTTGTCCACTATCTCCTGTATCTTCTCCTTCGAGTGCCCCGGTGATGCGGTCAGGGCGAGCGAGAGGCGCTCCTTTCCCTGCTCCGCGTATTTCTTGGCGATGAACACGTAGGCGTAGCTCCCGACGGCGCGGTGGGCCTCGTCGAAGACCAGGAATGATACGTCCTTTAAATCTATATTGCCTGTTATCAGATCGTTCTCTATGGTCTGGGGGGTAGCGAATATTGCGCGCGCATCCTGCCACAGCTTCTTCCTCTCCTCCGCCGGGACCTCCCCGGTCAGCAGGGCGAACTCGCCTTTTTCCAGCTTGAGCTGCTTTTTGAAGCTGGCCACATGCTGCTGGACCAGCGGCTTCGTCGGGGCAAGGAAGAGCAGCTTCGATTTCGGGAACTTCTGCAGCCGGTGCGCGGCCACGAACAGCGCTATTATGGTCTTGCCCAGACCGGTGGGCAGGACGACGAGGGTGCTCTTCTCCATGGCCACGGCCACGGCGGATTCCTGATATTTCCTGAGCTTAATCTCCCCCCTCAGCAGCGGATGAGCCACGGTTAGTTAGACGGTGGGTGAAAAAATATGCGATTTAAAGAGGCCTATCACTTGATTTCAAGCCCCTGGAGACCTCCCCCCGGGCGGGGACGTCTCTTTCGGTCACCAGGTTGAGCCTTCTGTTGCTGGGGTCTATGAGGTACCTTGCGACGACCCTGTGCGTCGGCTTCCCTTTTTCATCGGTACTACGCAGGTTCTCCAGATAAACCGAGAGCTTTCCCTCATGCACTACTATGACCGGCCCGCTGGGAGATATGTGCCTAAAGTCCACGTTCCCGCCTCCGGGAGACCCCCAGGCCTCCCGCGTGTGCGGAGTGGGTATGTGAGTCAGGGCCACCGAATCGCCTATTTCATATGCAACACGACCCTTGCCTGCTTTGCGGGTCCTGAGCTTCCAGGCTACCGGGTCCTCGCCCTTGTTATGGAACTCTCTGGGCAATACCACATTGTGGAGGATATAGGGGTCGAGAGCCCTTATAGTATTTATCAGCCCCGATCTAAACCTCTTACGCCTTCTCCCGCCGAGCAACCTCGGCCTGTCCCGGAAAATCTTCGCTACCTTCTCCTGAAAACCCCTTCTCGGCCCGGGCCTCAGGGGCGCGTATTTCGGCTGTCCTGGCATCGGTGAACTATATGCTATGAATCTAAAAAACCAACCCCCGCATATGCGAGACTTGAGTTTACCCTTTCAATTCCTCATGCTCGTAACCGGACTCGGCAGCCTGCCGCCTCGTTTTATGAAATCCTTCGACGAGAACCGGCTGACAGCCATTACCGGGCCCTCGCCCAGCAGCCCTCCGAACTTGATCCAATCACCCGGCTTCGCCCCCGGAACGGGGATTATCCTGACACCCGTCGTCTTGTTGTTCACCACCCCTATGGCCAGCTCGTCGGCTATTATGGCGGAGATTGTCTCAGGAGGGATGTCTCCCGGCACCGCGAACATGTCCAGCCCGACCGAGCAGACGGCGGTCAGCGCCTCCAGCTTGTCCAGCGAGAGCGCCCCCTCTTTGACGGCCTCGGCCATCCCCATGTCTTCAGTCACGGGTATGAACGTCCCGCTCAGTCCGCCCACGTTCCCTGAGGCCATCGCGCCACCCTTCTTGACGGCGTCTATGAGGAGCGCGAGCGCCGCGGTCGAGCCGTGCGCCCCCACCCTTTCAATCCCCATGGCCTCTATGATGCGCGCGACAGAGTCGCCGATCTCGGTCGTCGAGGCCAGCGAGATGTCCACTATGCCGAAGGGGACATCCATGCTCTTGGCCAGCTCGCGCCCTATAAGCTCTCCCGCGCGCGTTATCTTGAATGTGGTCTTCTTGATTATCTCGGACAGCTGTGTCAGGTCGCAGTCCCTGTTCTTCTCTACAACAGATCGCACGACACCCGGCCCGCTTATCCCGATGTTGAGGGAGAAGTCCGGCTCGCCCACGCCGTGGAACGCACCGGCCATGAACGGGTTGTCCTCCGGCGCGTTGGCGAAAACCACCAGCCGCGCGCAGCCCAGGCCCTTGGTCGTATCCGCTATCCTCTTGATGACCCCGCCCATCTCTTTGACGGCGTCCATGTTCATGCCGGCTGTGTTTGATGCCACGTTCACGAAGCAGCAGACCCTCTCCGTCTTGGACAGGACCTCGGGCATGGCTTCTATGACGCGCGCATCGCTCCTTGTCATTCCCTTTTGCACCAGCGCGCCATACCCGCCGATGAAGTCTATGCCCGCCTCTTTAGCCGCCTCGTCCAGGGCCAGAGCCAGCTCAATCAGCTCTCCTTTATCCAGAGTCTCCGCTATCAGGCTCACCGGCGTGACGGAGACGCGCTTGTTGGTTATGGGTATGCCATACTTCTTCTCCAGCTTCTCGGCCTCGGAGATGAGCAGCCTGCCGTATTTTGTTATCCTCCCATGCACGTTCCTCTTGAACTTCCCCATATCCGAGTCCACGCAGTCCTTGAGGTTGATGCCGAGGGTGACCGCCCTGATATCGAAGTGATAGTAGAGCGTCATCTTCACGGTCTCGTATATCTCCTCTATGCTGTAGGTCATTTTACACTACAAAATCAGACTCGGTGCATCGACTTGAACACGTCCTCGTGCTGCAGCTGGATTTTCAGATTCATCTCCCCTTCTAT
>CAZINR010000054.1:0-8301 GCA_964540655.1 uncultured archaeon
GACGACGACGATGACGGCGGAGGAGGCGGCGGAGGCGGCGGAGGAACGAACTTTTTCTTCACCGAAGGCATCGAATTGCCTCCGCCGGAGCCGGAACCTGAGCCTGAGCCTCTGCCGGAACCTGAGCCGGAGCCAGAGCCGGAGCCGGTGACTGAGCCGGAGCGCGGCGAGGTGGTCACTCAGCCGGAGCCTGCCGCCCCCGCCCCGGCCGAAACGCCAACGGCCGCGGTGACGGCCGCGCAGCCGGACTGGCTGTGGTGGCTTGCATTAGTCGCATTGGCGGGCATATTCCTGCTGTTCTTCCTGCTGCGGAAGAGGACCAACTACATAGTCACAAAAGAGTACCTTGACTCTCTGCAGGAAGAGGGCCGCATGGACGAGTTCAGGGAGTTCGCCGACGACAACACAGTCTACATGCTGGGCGACATCCCGGAAGACTTGGAGGAGATGGTGAAGCAGGCCTTCCTCAAAGACGAGGACGAGCAGACTGCCAAGCAGCTTTCAAAGGAGAAGAACATAAGCAGGCAGTACGCCGAGGCCTTAACACTGGCCAAGCTGACGAACTCGACAGTCCTCACCGACGACGCTTACATACAGTCCATCTGCGAGGAGCTGGATGTCGAGTTCATGCCCCTCAAGAAGGTCGAGGCGTCTTGATTTTTCTCTTTTTCCTTAAGGAACAGCGTTAGCCCTATAGCTGCCGCTCCACAGTATAGTCAGCCAAGGATGTAAGAAGGTCTTTGGAGTCCGACTTCTTGAGAGGTCTCAGCCCGCTCTTCCCCTTCTCTATCAGCCCCTCCGCAAGCGAGGCCGCCCTCTCGACCGACCCGTACCTCTCCATGATCTCTATCGCGTTGGCTATCTCCTCCTTGGAGTTGCGCTCCTTGTCCAGTATGTTTATAAGCCTCTTCTTCTCGTCGGGCGTGCAGACTGTCAGGGTGTATACTACGGGAAGGGTCCGCTTGCCCTCGTTGATGTCCCCGCCTATCTCCTTGCCGTATTTTTTCACATCCCCCCTGAGATTCAGCACGTCGTCGTGTATCTGGAAGCTCACGCCAAGGTTCATGCCGAACTCCTTGAGGGCATTTATCTGCTTTTTGGGCCCCCCGCCCAGCATCCCCCCGACCTCGCAGGAGACCGACAGCAGGGCGCCCGTCTTCCTGCGTATCATGGAGAAGTAGTCTTCCTCGGTCAGATTCCACCTCTTCTGGTGAACCCATCCGATGTCCATGGCCTGCCCCTCGCAGACCCTGGTTATCGCCCCGGCCAGTAAGGGACCCACCCCCTCCTTGCCGCTCTTCGACACCGCGGCGCAGAGGACTTCGTAAGCGGCCGCGAACAGGCCGTCGCCCGCGTTTATCGCTATCCCCAGACCGTACTTGTGGTGGAGGCACGGCTTGCCCCTTCGCAGCTCGCTCTTGTCGGCTATGTCGTCGTGTATGAGAGTGAAGTTGTGGACCATCTCTATCGCTGCAGCAGTCTTTACGGCGTCCTCCCTGTCGCCTCCGACGGCCTCGCAGGAGACCATGCACAGCACCGGCCTCATCCTCTTCCCGCCCCTGGAGAAGAGGTCTTTGAGCGGGCCGTAGAGCTCGTCGACGTCTCGCGAGATATAGCCGGATATCTCCTTCTCGACCAGTTTCTTGTAGGGAGAAATCCTCTTTTTCAAATCCACGTGATATTAATTGTTCATCCAATAAAAGACATGTGATTTCGATTATAGACTACGGCGCGGGAAACCTCAAAAGCATCTCAAACGCGCTTAAGAAAGTCGGGGGTGAGGTGGAAGTGGTCTCCAAGCCGGAAAGCGCCGACGCCATCGTCCTGCCCGGCGTGGGCAACTTCGGCGACGCCATGGAGAAGCTTGAGCCCATAAGGCAGGACCTGCTGGACGCGATATCCGGCGGAACCCCCTTTCTGGGGCTTTGCCTCGGGCTGCAGGCGCTCTTCGAGGGCAGCGAGGAGGCCCCCGGCGTCAAGGGTCTGGGCCTGCTGAAAGGCACATGCAAGCGCTTCACTTCCGGAAAAGTCCCTCACATGGGCTGGAACCAAGTGAGTTTCCCGCCCGAAAGCCCGCTGTTCGAGGGCATAGAAGAAGGCTCGGATTTTTACTTCGTCCACTCCTATTACGCCCCGGTCAGCGAGCGGACTGCCGGCATCTGCACTTACGGGACCGACTTCTCTGCCGCCGTCCAGAAAGGCAGCGTCTACGCCTGCCAGTTCCACCCCGAGCGCAGCGGGGAGGACGGGTTGAGGGTCCTTAAAAACTTCCTGAAAGAAGTAAGAAAATAAAAAGAGAAGCGGGATGCCTAAACCGGCATGAACCCGCCGCTGTTCACGAACACCAGGCCAAGGCTCAGCACAATCGCAGTCACTATCGCGACCAGCACGACAGCTATTATCAGCGCGCTTATGAAGTAAGCGGCAATGCCCGCTCCGGTGCTGACGTTGTTGGCTACCGCAATCCCGGTGCCGCCCACGTACAGGCTCCATATGAAACCGACTATGCCCAGCAGCAGTATTGCGATCGCCCCCCCGAGCACCCCCTGCACTGCCTGCGACGGGGAGCCGGAGGACACGACACTAGCTATCATGCCGCCCATCAGGGCCACCACCGCTATCGAGGTTATTATCCCCATGATCAGGTTGACTATCTCCGCATAGCCGAGCATCCCTACGGTCTTTTCGACGTCGCTGACGCCCTTGCCTATGGATGCGGCTATCTTGGATGACAGCCACCCCATGATGACCAGGAATATCACACCTATTATCAGCCCGACCACCAGCGATATGACCCATGAGGCTACCCCCAGCACGTCGCCCGAGCTGGTGACTACCCTGCCCCACGACAAATAGCTTACCAACATCCCTATGACGGCCCCGACGACGCTCAAAATCAAGTACATCAGGATTCCGTCACCCATAGTAGTCTGCTCCCGGATGCTCTCGAACGCCTTTCGGGGGCTGAAGAGCACCTGGCCCAGGATTCCAATATTGAGGCTCATTTTCAACACTAAAGATTGCTCTTATAAATGATATCAGGCATAAAAATGAGCGATGTTCATTTTTATAGCCCAAGGCGTTATAAACACACCCTAAAAAACCCTCGGTGTTTTTATTGGGAGGTTTAAAAATGGTTAAGAAAGTAGCAAGTGATGTAATGGAGCGTGGAGACGACCAAGTGGAAGATCTAGTGACCAAACCCGGAGAGTATGTTGACAAGTTCGCCAAGTCCAAGCACGGCAAGAACATCGGCAGCTGGGCCTTCATAATAGGCTTTGTCATAGCCATGATTGCGGGGCTGATAGCCGGTATACAAGCCATAGACCCGACGTTCATGATGAATGTCGACATAGTCGGCTCGACGGCGGGCCTCTTAGTTGTGATAGGTCTGATAGTCGGACTGGTCAACGTGAGCGGGAAGGAGTCAATCAGCTTCTTGATAGCGGCAATCGCCATGTCAAGCGCCCCGGCAGCCTTCGGTGCGATGATGCAGGCTCTTCCACAAGCCAGTGTTGTGCTGCAGTTCTTGGGCAGCCTGACCGGCGCTATAGCAGCATTCGTTGCTCCAGCAGCCGTCGTAGTGGCCCTGAAGGTCATATACTCCACAGGAAGGCAGGCATAAGCCTGTTTTCTCTTTTTCTTATTTTTTCAGAACTTAGCCTAGGGTAGGCTCCACTCCCCCGCCTTTCTCCAGGAAGCTGTAAACGCTGGCGTGGCGCGCCCCTCCGATGAGCATGTTTATGCCGTTTTCCGCGGCCTTTACATCCGGCTCCTTGCCTATGATCGAGACAGTCTTGCCATAGACGGATATCTTCGTGCTTGTCAGAGTCTCAAGTGTCTTTCTGGCCTTTCCCCCCTCCCCTATTATCCGGGCCTTGATCCTTTTAACGTCGGATTGCTTGTGGTCCAGCATCTCATACAGGTTCAAGACCGACACCATGTAGCCTTCCTTAAGCAGCCTTATGGCGTATTTGGGGTTGAATCCCCTTCCGATGGCCTTCACGACGTCCTTGGCCTTCCATTCCTTGAGGCCGTCTTCCTCGGGGGAGACTATGCTGACGCTGCCCTCGTGATCGATGTCCAGCCTAACGCCGCATTTCTTCTGCAGCATCGCCTTGGTCCTGCCCTCTTTTCCTACCAATGCCCCGACCCTGGCCTTCGGGACTTTCAGATATTCAGCCACTTTTCTTGCCCTTTATTTTTCTCAGGATTCCATCCACCTCGCATTCCACGCCCGATTTTTTGAAGAAGTTGCATATATTTCGAGCGTCGCGCTCTAAAAACTCTTCCGCATTCGGGTGGCTCAGCAGCACGCCCTGCCCGAAGTCTATGAGGTAGGGCTTTCCCTTTGAAACCAATATGTTGTATTCGCTCAAATCCGCATGCACCAGCCCGGATTTGTAGAGCTTCGCGATTTGGGCGGTTATGCTGCCCAGCAATTTCTCCGGCTCCTTGGCGCCCGCGTCCAGCAGACGTGGCGCGGGCTTCCTGCCGCCTATGAAGCTCATGACGAGGACGTTCTTCTCTATGGCTATCGGCTCGGGGGAGTTCACACCCGCTTCATGCGCCTTCTTGAGGTTGCGGAACTCCTTCATGGACCAAGAGCGGATGAGGCTTTTCGGCGACCTCTTTATCCTCTTGAACCGCTCGTCGCCGAGTATGTACTGCAGGACTGTGGGCTTGCGGAAATAGCTGGCAGATGACAGGCGGAATATCTTTACCACGATCTTCTTCCCCTTTCTTATGCCGAGGAAGACGTCCGCCTCTTTGCCAGTCGCGATCGGCCCCATTATGCGGTCGATTGCGCCCTTGGCGCCCAGCTTCCCGACGCTCTCCAGAACCTCGTAGGTGAAGACACCGCCCTCGGTCTTGTGCCTTTCCAGGTCTTTCCTGACCTTGACAGCCCTCCCCCCCTGAAAATCGTCGTATTCTATGGCCATAGCTACTTTAATTGCGGTTGTACCCTTAGAAACAGCTCATTCCTCCGACAGGACCCTGATGTTGGGGATGTCCTCGAAGCGCTTGTTCAAAACCACCTTGTCGCCGATCCCGCCCACGTGCTCCTGGGGTATCTCGAAGAAGTCTTTGCCCACGCCCGAGATGCCGAACTTCTCCTCGAACAGCTTGGCCTTTTCGGCGTCCACCTCACCCCTCACCACGATGGCGTACTGCCCGTCCTTCTTCAGATCCAGGTCCTCTATCATGCCTATGGTGGCGCCGGTCTGGTCGACCACCTCCACGCCCCTGACGGACTTGGTTTTCATGTGGTTATTTCCTGCTTCATGAATAAAAGGGACGGTATTTATTCCCTGTTCCGTAATCTAGACGTGGAACCTCTTAAGCAGGCAGTTCTGGGGGAGCTCTCGAAGCATCTGAAGGGAATCTCGCCTACCATGATAAAGGATGTCCCGCCGGATATAGAGGGCGACTTCTCGTTCCCCTGCTTCTCCCATGCCAAGAAGAAGAAAAAGAAGCCCCAAAAGCTGGCGGAAGAGCTCGCCTCGAAGCTGAAGGGCGGGATAATCGAGCGCGCGGAGGCGGTGAACGGCTTCGTGAACATCTTCCTGGACGCAGGCATGATAGCCGGACCGCTGCTGGAGGAGATAAAGGAACTGGGGGAAGAATACGGGCGGCTTGAGAACAGCGGCAAGCTCATAGTCGAGCACACCTCCGCCAACCCCAACGCACCGCTCCATGTGGGCCATCTCCGCAACTCCATAATCGGCGACACCATGGTGCGCATACTGAGGTTCGCCGGCCACGAGGTCGAGTCGCAGTTCCTGGTCAACGACATGGGCGGGCAGCTGGCGGTTTTGGCGTCCAGCCTTGACGGATGCGACTACGAGAAAGAGCTGGAAGAGTCGAAGGAGAAGCCGGACATCTGGCTTGGGGAGCGCTACGTCGAAGCCAACAAGGAGGTGGACCCCGAAGTTGCCAAGGCCCTGCAGAAGAACTACGAGCGCGGCAACAAGAAGACCCGCAGGATATTCGACTTCATAGTGGAGACGGCCCTGAAGGGCATGGAGGAGACTATGGATTCCTACGGAATAACCATGGACCGCTTCGTCAGGGAGAGCGACTTCGTCTTCGGCGGCGCGGTGCAGGACATCATCGGGTCATTTAAGAAAACCGACTACTGGTTCGAGAAGGACGGGGTGGCGGCAGTGGATTTGAAAAAGTTCGGCATAGAGAAGGAGCTGGTCCTGCTCAGGAGCGACGGGACCACCCTATACACCACGCGCGACTTGGCCTACCATCTCTGGAAGCTCAAAAGCGGCGACTGCGTGAACGTCATAGCCAACGAGCAGACTTTGCAGCAGAGGCAGCTGCGCGCCGGGTTGAGCATACTGGGCGTCGGAGACGTGGAAAGGCGGGTCAGGCACCTGTCCTACGAGCTGGTGACAGTGCCCGGCATGAGGATGTCCTCCAGGACGGGGGAGTTCATCTCCGCCGACGAGCTTCTGGCCGAGGGCATAGAGCGAGCGCTCAAAGAGATAAACAGCAGGAATCTGGACATATTGACCAAGGAGCGGGAGCGCATAGCGCGCGCGGTGGGGACCGGAGCCATACGGTTCAACATGGTGAAGATAACCCCTCTCAAACCCATCGAGTTCAAGTGGGACGAGGCCCTCAATTTCGAGGGAGAGTCCGCCCCCTACCTGCAGTACAGCCATGCGCGCGCATGCAGGATACTGGAGAAGGCCGGGAAGGCGGAGGAAGTCGATTACTCTTCGCTGCCCTACACCGATGAGGAGCGGAAACTGCTCCTGCTAATCGCGCAGTTCCCCGATTCGGTAGATGCCGCCGCGTCGGACCTCAAGCCGAACCTGGTGGCCAACTATCTGGTCTCCCTGGCCGAGGCCTTCAACCGCTTCTACTTCAAATGCCCGGTCATAGACTCGGATGAGCCGCTCAGGAGCGCGCGCATAAGCATGGTGCGCGCATTCAAACAGACCATGGCCAACGGATTGATTCTCCTCGGCATAGAGGCGCTGGAGCGCATGTGACATGACACTGAGATGCCCGCAGTGCGGAAGCAAGAGAGTGATATTCCTGTCCACCACCGACGGGACCGCCGTGGGCAGCACGGACCAGAGGTACCTCTGCAAGGATTGCGGCTATCGCGGCTCGCTCATACTGGACACTTTTGCGCCGAAAGCCGATAGCAAGAGCTTCGTGTTTCCGAAGACTCTGATAGTCCTCGACCTGATTCTCTTCTTCGCGGTCGTCGCACTTCTGTTCACGGGGGGCCTAGACACGGCATTCGGACTAGCTCTCCTGGGCATATGGGTGCTGGTCTTCATCGCCACGGTCGTCTACTTCAGCCTTCGCATATCGCAGGGGACCGAGGACTGGTATCAGTACGGCATGAACGCGGTCTCCGGCGCGATGGTCGGCCTGGTCGTCGGAATAATCTTCTCGCTGGACATCTATGCCATAATCCTTCTGATGACCCTGTCCATTATGGGGCTTTTTGCAATAAACTGGATGTTCATAGACACGAGCGAGGACGAGATAACTAGAGACTTGAAGAGGCTCCACGAGGAGATAGCGGCATCAGAAGAGGTAGAAGAGTAAAGGCACAAGACTAAGCGCCCCCAGCACTATCAGGAACTTCCAGAACCTTATTCTATGAGCGACCCTCAGGAGGATGTCTATGGTCAGCAGCCCTGTCACGAACGCCCCGGCCATCGCGACGATGGCATCACCTGACACGACGAAACCCCCCCTCAACTGAAGCCCTATCTCGGCTGCGGCAACCGCGAATATGCTCATCAGGAACGAGAGCCTGAGGGCGGCTTCGGCGCTGAAGCCCCTGAATATGAGGGCCGAGGCCGTTATTCCGGACCGGCTTATGCCCGGCAGGGCGGCAAGCCCCTGCAGCAACCCGGCAACCAGGGAGTCCTTGTCTTTGACCCTCTCTTCCTCGCGGATTCGAGGAGTGACGCCCTTTTGTATCAGGCCCGTCACTATGAGCAGAACGCCGACGAATGCTATTACGGCCTCCCCCGCCATACTGGCGAATGCGCTCACGAAAAGAAGATACAGCGGCGCTCCCACCAGCCCCGTGATCATGGTGGATACGACCAGGAATCTGAGAAGATACCTCTCCTCGACCTTGAAAAGGCCAGCCAATTCCCTCCTGAAATAGACGACGGCGGCGAGCAGAGTCCCCGAGTGCAGCCATATTGAAAGATCCAGCGCGTTCTGCAGCTGCATCCCGAACATCTGTGAGACCAGAATCGTCTGCCCCTGAGAGCTTATCGGCAGCCATTCGGTTATCCCCTGCAGGAGCCC
>CAZINR010000055.1:0-7942 GCA_964540655.1 uncultured archaeon
CAATAACTTGTTCCAACACTTTTCGAGCAATTTCCTTTTTTTCTTTTCTTGTAACCCACCTTGGCCCCCAGTTCTTCGCAGACATCATGAATCTCACTCTCCAGCTGCTTCATCCTCTTTCGGCGCACCTCCGGCTGTATCATCTCCGTGGGCTCGAAATCCGGGACCTCAAGGGCGTTGTGGGTGACGACAAGGCTAGTGCCCTGCCGCCCGGCAAGCTGGATAGCTTCCCTTATCGCGCGCCTTCTCCATCCGCCGTATCTGGTGGCAAGGCTCCTAGACAGGCCGTCGATTCCCGACGTCCTGAAATGGGCCTGGGCGAAATCCAGACGATAAGGCTCGTCAGGGCCATATCTCCAAAGGCCCAACGTACCTATGCTCCCCGGATTGCGCCTTTCCACGCCCCTGTGGACGCCTTCCATGGCGTCGATGAAGGCGTCTTTATGGCTAGGCTTCGGGAACGCCACTATGAAGAGGGTATGTGCCCCCAACTCTTTGGAGACCTCTCTGGAAACGACGACCATCTTCTTGTCCTTGACGACTCTATGGCCATCGACTTCGCCAGTGCCGTTGGGCAGCTGCCAGGCCTTGTCTACTATAGTGTCCGGTATGTTCCAGTAGCGCTTCACAGAAGTAATAACAAGAGAAAAGATAAAAGAGCTATTTCTTCGTTATGTTGTATTTGGCCGCGCGCAGGAAGTTGGATATCCGGCGCGGAGGCTCGGTGACCCTTCCGGTTTTGTAGAGAACAATCAGGATTACGATTATGCCCAAAACGGCGACCGCCATTATCTCCATGGCCGATCCCCCTATCGGACCTGTGGCTTCAGGACCCCCGTCATGAGGGGTACTAGAGGCATCCATGCCGCCTCCGTCCGTGGCCTCATCGGGCCGAATCTCCCTCACATAAACCCTCTTGGCGACCGTGAAGCCGTTTTTGGTGACATAGCTGAAGGTCCATATGCCCGCCTGGTCCAGCAGTATGCGCGCCCTTCCGTCTTCCAGCCGCTCCTTGAAGGTGCTGGTGTCGGGTCTGGTCGCTATGACCTCGCCCTCGGCGGGCTGACCAGTCTGACTCCGGATTATTATAGTGATGACGTCCCCCACTTTAAGGTCGTCTTCCGCCCCGTCAGGCCCTATCTCTATCACGAGTTCTGGCTCGGGCGGGAAGACGTCGCCGTCAGGATATCCGGGCCAATAGACGGTCTTTATACCGCCGCCTTCATCCTCGTCTTCATCCTCGTCTTCGCATTCTCCGCAATCCCCCTCGCAGCTGTCACAGTCCTCGCCGCAATTGCAGATTCCGTCGCCGCAGTGGGAGACCAGCACGGAGGCCGAAGACTGGGCTGTGGTCACCGTATGAGACCCAAATATGGTGGCATTGACAGTGTTGGTTATGCTAGAGCAAGAGGCGGTCGTAGTGTAACTGGTGGTGTTGGAACTGCCTGCGGCGAGGTCCGTAATGGTGAAGTTCCTGCCGTTGGAGTCGTTCAGCGTCACGTTCACAGGACTTGAGCCGGTGTTGTTGACCGTTATAGTCCAGTTCAAGGTATCGCCGGTCATGGCGGTGACAGTATCAACGGATTTGGCAACGGTAACGCTCAGGGCTGTGTAATTCACATAGAGCCAGACGGTCCCAGTGTCCGCGTCGTTGCCCGCGGAATCCTCGCATGTCACGTAAACTGTAGTGTAATTGCCGTTCGCCAAGCCGCTCAGGGACCATGAAGAGCTAGTTCCGGCAGTGGAGTTGGCATAATCGGTGCCGTTGAGATGGAGAGTGCAGTTGGCTTCTTCGGTAGAATCGGCTGCAATGGCGGTGGAATTGACATATATCGTGGAGTTGATGTCGGGCCAGTCCCAGGAAACTACTGGTGGGACTGTGTCTACCTTCAGCCAATAAGAGGAAGACGTCCTGCTATTGTTGTACGAGTCCTCGCAAGTGTAGTTTATGCTGGAATAATTACCCTCCACCAGACCGGTCAAAAACCATGTCAGCTCCGTTCCAGAGGTGCCATTAACATAATCCGTGCCGTTGAGATGGAGGGTGCAGTTGCCCGACTCCCCCAGCGTCACGTTGAAGAGGTGAGAATCGGCGCCTATCGTGGAATTGGCGGGGGAATTGACCGTTATGGATGGTGCATCCAAGTCGGTCAGAGTCAGAGAAACCGAGAAGGTGTCGTTGGCCGAATCGGCTGCCGTTGCCAGAGACAGGAGCAGGGCGCTGACCAGGACCAAGGATAATCCAGGCAGCGCCTTCCGAACGCCCTTAGGCTCCTTTGAATCCGGTTTGCCACTCACCTTCTTTTCTTAAGGTTCCACACCCTCAGCAGGAAAAGCCCGACTATCAGCGCTGTCAAAAGCACCACGATTATGAGAATCGTGTTGTCTCCCCCGGTCTTTATTGCCGGCCCCTCCGGCGCTGAGTCTGACTCTTCGACCGGACATTCGCCGCAGTCTTCGGGGCAGTCATCGCATGTCTCTTGCCCATTGCACTCCCCGTCCCCGCACTCGGGCGGAAGATTAACTGTCTGGGGCAGCTGCCCGCAGCGGTCCGGCACCTCGATATCGGATTCGGCT
Source organism: uncultured archaeon (assembly GCA_964540655.1). Taxonomy (GTDB): domain Archaea; phylum Altiarchaeota; class Altiarchaeia; order JAFGQM01; family JAFGQM01; genus CAZQBY01. Next base: position 2,578 of record CAZINR010000055.1, read on the forward strand.
ATCTTTATGATGAACTTCGAGCTTATCTTGCCGGTCAGGGTCACCATGCCCTCTCCGGGAGATTCCATGCCCTCGACTACGAAGGTAATAGGGTATTCTTCCCCCGGCTCGGCATCTTCCGGCGGAGTGATGCTGAAGATTACCGCCTCGGAACTGCCCTTGGTTGTGTCGTATATGCCTGTCGGCTCGAGATAAGCATCCACGAAATCGGGAAGTTTTTCCTCGTCCAAGACCAGCTTGGCCTGCCCGTGCTCGACTGAAGGCGATGTCGAAAGCCATATCCTATGGCATGTCGTCTCCCCCCGGGGTGCAAGCACCCTGTTGTCCTCCATGTAATCCTGTATCACCCCTATGCTGCCCATCGCGCCAGAGGCCAGCAGCAGGATTATAAAGACCGCCAACCCCGTCCTCTTGATGTTCTTTTCCATTTTTGATTCCTTGTTTTTTTGTGAAAATGAAAGAGGGCTTGCGCCCTCAATTGTCGTCTACGGATTCGTGTTATCAGCGCCGTACACAGTTATCTCCCAGTCGGACGCAGAGTTGTATGTCTGCGGGCTGACTATGGTCGATATCTGCTCCAGATACACGTATACGTTTTCCGTGCTCCCCTGGCCGATGAGCAAGCTAGTCCCCGTCACAGTCACCTGTGTCGCATTGGACAGAGCCTCTCCCTCGGACGCGTCGGCGTCGTTCGCGCTGAAATCGCTTGCCGCTATCTTGTCGGTTGGCGTTGTCGCTCCCACCAGCTCGTACGCTGTGACGTTCAGGTTGGCGAAGTAGGCGTTGCCTAGGTTCTCCGTCGCAACCGGGTCGTCGTCAGCGCCCAGATTGGTGCTGCTCTGCGATACCGAACTCCAACTGAGTGAAGCCTGTACCAGATTTATCGACTCCAGTCTGTTGTAGGTCATCGTCTGCGTAGCGTCGTTGTCGGAAGACGAGCTGTTGTCCACCACCGTGCAGTCCACCGACCAGTCCGCACCGGTCAGGTAGTAGTACTGCATGCTGTCTCCGGTGCAGTTCAGGGTCACGGTAGTAGAGCTCGAGTTGCTGATGTTGGTGCAGCTAGTCAAGTTCACCTGCCTTGTCCCCTTGGTCACCGTGCAGTTGGTGGCGGTGAGGTTTATGTCCCCCCAGCCGTCATCGTCCGTCACGTTAACTAATACGCTTATCGCAGTCGAGCCTCCAGACACCGGGTTGTAGGTACCGCCGTTGCCGACGGTCACCTCGTTGATGACCGGCGCGGTGTTGCCCAGGACCAGCGACGCGCTGAATGTGTCACTCGCCGAATCGGCCGCGAGCACCAAGCCCGCGCCCGCCACGGCGGCAATCGCCAGCGCAAGAAGCGCATGGGTCATGCTCATTCCTTTTCTGTTTTCCATTCCTTTTTCCTCCTTTTTTGTTTTGTTTGTTTTTTTTGTTGTGCTGTGAACCTTATGGGTTCGAGTTCCCCGCTCCGTAGACCGTGAGCTCCCATGGCGACGCCGAACTGTACGACTGCTTCTCAAGCGGAGTGTTCGAGACCTGCTCCAGGTAGGCGTAAATCTGCTCCGAAGAGCTCTCGCCTATCAGCAGGCTCGCGCTGCCGACGGTAACCGCTGTCGCGTTGGACATCTGCTCCCCCCCTGATGCGTCTACTTCGTTCGCGCTGAAATCGCTTGCCGCTATCTTCTCGCCCGGGGCCTCTGCGCCGGCCAGCTCGTACGCTGTGACGTTCAGGCTGGCGAAATATGCGTTGCCCAGGTTCCATATCGCTATGGGGTTGTCATCGGACGGCTCGTCCGCGCTGGATTGCGTTATCCCGCTCCAGGCTATCGAGGTCTGGGAGACGTTTATCGACTCCAGGCGGTTGTATGTCATGTTCGTCGCTGATTTGTTGCTCGCAGAATTGCTGCTCTGGTCGTATGCTGTGCAGTTGACTTCCCAATCGTTGCCGCTGAGATAGTAGTACTGCATGTAACCCGTGCACTCTATGGCCACGGTAGTGGAGCTTGAGTTTGTGATGTTCGTGCATGAGCTCAGGTTGACCGTCCTGGAGCCCTTGGTGACGTTGCAGTAGGAGTTCGTCCAGTTGACGTCCTCCCAGCCGTTGGAATCGGTGACGTTCATCGTTACGTTTATCAGGGTCGCGCCGCCCTGGGTGGGGTTGTAGGTCCCGCCGTTGCCCACGGTGACGTCCTTGACGGACATGGTCGGCCCCTCGCCTATTGTGTAGTTGCTCCACCCGCTCACGTTGAAGACTACCGTAGGCAGGTCCAGAGCCGTGTAGTTGTGGCACTTGGGCGTGGTCCCGTCGTTGCAGACGACGCCGTTCCTGAGTATGACCGGGTTCGTGAAGCCCCACTCGTCCAGCTCGTAGAGAGTTATGTTGGCGGAGGAATTTATGAGGCCCGCTGTGAACGCCGTCGGGCTGAGGGAGACCGAGTTATTGCTGATGTTGATGGTGTTGCCGAGCTCAAGGTCGCCCGTGACATCCAGGTCCTGGCGGAAGGTTGCGGAGGTCCAGTTGATTATGCCGTGTGAGTTCTGGTAGTGGAAATAGTTGGTGTCGCCTGCGCCGCTGGAGTCGTTGATTTCCGCGTTGTAGGCGTTCTGGAAGGTGTTGTTCCAGAAGGAGCTTCCGTCGGAGCCGCCGGAGGCGATGTAGAGGGAATAACTGCCGCTGATTACTGTGTTTTCCCAGACGCGACTATAGTCTGCCCCATCCACAAAGTATAAGCCCGCTGAGAGGGCATTGGGGGAAGTCGCGTTGACCGTATTCTGGGTGATATCGGTGTAATTCGCATTCCCCAAGTTAATGCCATAAACCCTAAGGTCTGAACTTGAGGAAGATGAAGTCGCGTTTATTTTGTTGTATGAAAAGGTATTCGACATGGTTATCCCGGTAAGGGTATACCACTCAATCCCACATGCATATCCTGTAGAGGTTAAAGCAACTGAGTTCGATTCTATGACGTTATTGTTCGCATTATCGCTGTTTGACAGATATATGCCATATACATATGCGCCCGTATCGATAGTGATCGTATTTGAATCAACAATGGTTGAGTTGATAGTGCCGCTTACGACCCAATTATCCAAGGTGAGTCCATAGGCGTATCCCGTCGTGGTTCCTGTTAGATCGATGCTGTTTGACTGGATGGTGTTATTGACGGACTTTCCATCATTATCCAATTTAAACGCCCAGACTTCGGGAGCCGAAGAATCCACTGAGAAAGCATTTGAGGAGATGGTGTTATTCTCGAAGATGCCATCAACGTTTAAATAAGCACTATATGCGTATGAGCTTGCGCTTACAGTAAAGCTGTTGTTTGTGACGTTGATGTCACTTACGGTATCATCGGAGCTTGAGAAGACATATAAACCGTAAGAGCGCTTATTCGATTCTGTCGCATTCCACTCTATCGTGTTGTTCTTGACGCCGACGGAGTCGGAATCCTCCAGGTGGAGGGCATACGTCGTCTCCGCCATGGTCGAGCTCATGCTGTTGTTGGAGATTTTGGAATTGTTGGTCCTGTCGAAGCTTATGCCCCTCCGGAAGCCGTCGATGTCCGCGAAGTTCTTGACCGTGACGTTTGTCAGGCCGCCCGTAGCGTTCACGCCGTAGAAGTTGCTCGTCCCGCAGCCGGAGCAGGTGAGCGTCTTGCTCTGGGCGTTGAGGGTGATGTTGCTCGCTGTGATGTTGAAGCAGGTGTGGTCGGTGACGATGTTCGCGGTTATGGTGTACTCGGTGTTAGGCGAGTTCAGCTCGGCGCATGCAGTGAGTTGTGTCGAATCCTGTACCTTCCACCATGCGTTAGTCGTGTTCTCCTCGTTGTCCGTGGAGTCGTGGCATGTCGCATTTATAATTGAATAGTTGCCTGCGCCCATGTTGGTGAGGTTCCAGCAGATGTTGGTTCCTATAGTGCCGTTCGGATAGGCCGTCCCATTGAAGTACAAAGTGCAGTTGACCGCCTCGGAAGCGTTCACGCAGATGGTAGTGCTGTTGGAGCTCGTGGTCGCGTTGTGGCCGTTGGCGGAGGTCCAGTTCCACTCTATTGAGAGTGGGGTCGCGTCGGAGACGTCCAGCGTGCTGAAGTTCCACTCGGAGGAATCCGTGCTCAGGCTACCGTCCGAAGCCTCGACGTACCAGTCGTAGTCCATGCTATAAGCAAGTCCTCCGTCCCATGTGCAGTTGACCGTGGAGCCCGAGGTGACGTTCTCGAACCTGCAGAGCTCTATGTGCTGGGGGGCGATTATCCAGGAGCCGCCGCCGTTGCCGGTCTTGGTGTAATTGATAGCTTTCAGGATTGGCAGGCTCTTATTGTGGAGGGTGAAATTGTCCGTGATGTAATAGGAATAGCCGTCGTCCATCTTGCCGTCGGGGTCTGTGCTGTTGTAATATCCTTCGTGGTTGTGGTTCCAGAACAGGATGCCGTCGCCGCCCTCCGGGTAGAAGTTGCCTATGGTCCAGTTGTAGAGCTTGCCCCGGAGGTCGTTCTGGTGGGTGTCATCAAGGCCGAACTCCTGGATTATCACTGGGCGGGTCAGATTTATGTTCGACCAGTTGACGTGCTGCTTTACCCAGTTCTCGAATCCGTATCTGCCAAGTTCAGGCTCGTAGTCGTTCCACCGGTCCCAGGTGACTTCGGTCTCGTTGCACCACCATCTTATGGCTGCCTCAGTGACTGTAGTCCCCACATACCCCCCACCATAGTCCTGGGAGTGCTCGCACCACTCCGTGAACCATGACCAGTGGTCGGGGTAAAGGACATACGAGGCGAAATCGATGTCCGTGACGTCGTGGTCCACTATGAAGGCCGTCCCCTCCCACGGGGTGCCCCAGCCCTCGATGCCTACGGTGAGCATATGCTTCGGGTCTATGCTCTTGACATGCGAGCTCATGTTCTCTATCCATTCCAGCATCAGGCCGTTTGACCTGTCGCCGTCCGATTTGGCGCGCGGCTCGTTGGCCAGGGACCAGGCGAATACGGCCGGGTCGTCCTTGTATCTGATGCCCGTATAGGTGTTGGTCCGATTCATCAGATGCCTTGTGTAGTTCTCGTAATACTCGATGCAACTCGGGTCATTGTAGAACTGGTCATGATAAGCATCTCCGCTAAGGCCCTGATCCGCCGTGGGCGAATGCTGGACATACCATTTCATCCCGCCATATGCGTCCCAGTTGTTGACGAATACAAGCATGACCCTCATCCCCCTCTTGGCCGCCTGCCAGACCACCCAGTCAAGGGCCTGGAAGACCGTCTCGTTGTAGTTGCCTGGGGTCGGCACCTCGTAGCGGTTGATATGGTGGCTGCTGTTGGCGGCCCCGAAGGCCCAGGTCCGGATAACATTGAATCCGAGGTCCTGAGCCTCGTCCAGTATCTCC
>CAZINR010000056.1:0-7421 GCA_964540655.1 uncultured archaeon
CTCAACAACTCCAATCTCGTGACCGACAATGTGCATTCAAGCTCCTGGTGGAACTACGACTGGCGCTACAGGCGCAAGGTTATCCTCACCGAGACCGAAGGGAGCGCCAGAATCAACGAGCCGGTCATGCTGACTGCCAGCGGCCTGACGATATCCGACTGCGCCAAAGAGCTGAGGCTGATAAACAGCTCCGGCGGTGAGGTCCCGCTCCAGGCAGTCAGGGAGAACCTGAGCGCGTCCCAGGGCTCCCGCTGGTGCATGTTCGCCTTCAAGGCCAACATAAGCGCGAGCAGCACAGACACCTACTACCTCTACTACGGCAATGCGGACGCAGCAGACCCTGGATACGGAACAATAGTCTACCACTACGACGACTTCGAGGAGCATTCGGTCGGCGAGACTCTCAATAGCAAGAGCACCGGTTACAGCACTGGCTACTACTCGGTATGGAGCGTCACCTGGCCTACTCAGGCGGGCAACATAACCAGCGACGGCGGCAATAAAGTCTACTGGCTGGGCTGCAACGCGGCTTCGGGCTGTGCAAGCAACTGGCCCAAGCTGGCTCTGATGGGCGGGTATTACGAATCGATGGCCGACTTCACGGCCGAGGTGATGATCAAGAGGCTCGACAACCCTTCCGACGACGCAGGCAGCACTGTCCTGACCTTCCGGTACAACAATGCAGGACCCTGCTATAACCAGTATATGACATGGTTCGACAGCTCTTACACTACGACATATCTCTGGAAAAAATACGGCTCTTCCACGCCTTGCACCGACGCTCAGATGGATTCCGGCTCATTCAGCACGCAGAAGGGCACCTGGTACCATCTCATGGCAAAGACTATAGGAGACAGACATAAGTCCTTCTCTGATTACGATTCCCGCGTATTGAGCGGGACCGACTCCGGCGTCTCCTCCGGGACCGTCCTGCTGGAGGCGTGGGAGAAGGCTTCCTCATACTTCGATAACTTCACAATATGGAAGGGCAATGTCAGCATAAGCGAAGTCAAGATATCCACTAGCGTCTCAGCCGTAGAACACGCGCTGATGACGGATGAGAGCGGGGACTACAATTACACATTCACGGCGCCTCTGGCGGAGGGCAACCACACGGTGCTTGTGAATTCCACAGTCAACCCTTATGGGGAGAACTCCACCAACCTGACCATCCAGGACAGCACACCACCGGACATAGACTGGAACTGGACAGATGCTAATTCGACCACCCCGCAGAACTCCACCACAGTATGCGTCAACCTCTCGGAGAGTGGCAACTGCACACTCCATTTCAACGGAACAGATTATGCCAATTCCACCACCGGGACCAACATCTGCTGGAACTTCACCAATATGCCGGACGGCAACTACTCCTCGATAAACGCCACTTGCGAGGACTCTTTGGGCAATGTGGACGACTCCACCACATCCTGGTGGAGAGTCCTCTACCAGGACCAGGCTCCGCCCGTGCTGGAGTGGAACTGGACCGACGCCAATTCCACCATAAGCAGGACCCGTACCAAAATCTGCGTCAATCTCTCCGAGAGCGGCAACTGCACCCTCCGCTTCAACGGCACCGACTATGCGAATTCATCCAGCGCCACTCATATATGCTGGCACAGGACCGCGCTCTCCAACGGCAATTATTCCACAGTCAATGCCAGCTGCCAGGATGCGGTAGGCAACAAGGCCAACACCACTAATTCATGGGTCAATGTCAGCTTCGTGGACACCGTTCCGCCGGCCGTGGCCATAGTCTCACCAACAGAACAGTCGTATTGTGTGGAGATGCTTATAAACGCCTCAGTGTCCGACGATTCGGGCGTATCATCGGTATACTACCGACTCTCGAACTCCTCCGGCAATGTCACCAGCTGGACCTCGATGTCCATGAGCTCCGGCAGCATATACGACGGCTACTGGAACGCAACCGCCGGCTTCTCCGGCCTGGACTACGGCCATTACAATGTGACTATAAACGCCACCGACTTGGCCTTGCAGGAGAACTCCTCTGAATATTCCGAGGTGAACATGCCCAGCAAAATCGTGTGGGCAGACCGCGACACCAGCGGCGATGACTCTATAAACGACACCGTGTCCATTTCCAACGAGCATGTCAACCTCACCTTCCGCTATCAGAACCTCAACACAGGCACTGCGGCGGACAACGGTTACTCCATAGACAAGCTCACATACGATGGAGAGGTAATACTGGAGAACACCCCCTACTACGCGCAGGACAAGCTCTACGACGAGATAAGCACCACCAATTATCTCTTCGGAGTTAGCCAGATAATGGGCGATTTGAACGACCCCGACGTCTTCCAGACTCTGTGGTCGGGCAGCAAGAACTACCAGAACCTCTACCAGGACCATGAAATAATAGCGCAGGGATGCGTCCTCAACATGTCGACATCGAGCCGGACTATACCATCCTACATCCCCGGCTCCCTCACCCTGGGCACCCAGACCAATTTCACTCTCGACGGTGGGACACTCCATCTAGAGGACACCATAATAAACAAGGGCGCTTCTACTGTTGATGTGACTAGGCTCATAACCTTCCCCGCCGGGAATCTGACATCGTCCTTCTTCAGCGAGCCCGTAAACAGGAACAACCATCCATACGGCCCCAACTACGTCAGGGGCCTCAAGCCTGTGGCTTATGGCGACAGCTATATCGGTTATGCCGACAACTACGGCTCCAACAGCTACGGCTCGGGGACACTGCAAATTGACAACAATCAGGGGCTCAACCCCCCATGGGGCGCCGAGAGGGCCCTGTTCATACCGGCACTCTACGTGTTCAATACGACATTATCAATTCCGTCCAACGGGAGGAGCACAGTTTCCTCAGACTTTGTAATCGAGGCCACGAATGTATCAGCCTATTATGACCAGTATATCTCATCCAGCGGCATCTCGCTCGATTCATTAGATTACAGCCTTCTCAAAAGCCACTTCACAAACAAGAACACTCTCGACAACGCCTTCAACAGCGAGGGCTTTGTGGAGGCGGCCTACTATTCTGAGAAGACAGACTCTCCAACAGGCCCCAGCGACTGGAACAACCTTCTGGTATCGAAGTCCCTCATGGCGATGTTCCACGACACCCAGGATTCCTATTACCTGGACAAGGCCAGAGGCCACAATCATTACCTGAACAAGACACTGCGCCACCTGGACGACACGAACTGGAAATACGGCTATTTCAAGGATGCCACTAAACCCGGAGTCATGTCTCCGCCCGGTGAGAACTGGTACAAGAACGTGACAGCCTACATGTGGAGCCAGCCCTATCAGGTCGGAGGCTTTATGGCCGAATATATGAAGACTCACAATCAGTCGGCATACCGGATAATCCAGGATAACATAAGGAACGTCTACAGCAGCACAGTCCCCAACTCCGAGGACGGCCTTTGGAACGACTCGCTGGCGAGATGGAGATGGCTTATACAGGACTCGGGAAGCCGCCAGAAGGTCGACCAGGACAACTACGACTCCCAGATTTTCGGCATAAACGTCATGCTCCAGGCCTACATGTTCACCAACAACCAGTCTTATCTGAACAGGGCCCAGGACGTAGCTGAGAGCTATAAGTACTATTTCACCCGCCCGACATGGATGTTTGAAGACACTCGGAAAGTGCAGTCATTCAACATAATATCCTTCACTTCCAAGACCTTGTATCTGCTTTATGACCTCACAGATAACGAAACTTACAAATCATGGGCCAGTGACCTTATGGACAATGTGATATACTCCTCAGTCTATTTGGACAGGTTCCCTGATGAATACTCCTGGCTCAAGGGCGGGGTCGGCAGGATGAGCCATGATTGGCAGAGTCCGACAGTGCCAGACTCCCACGGCGATTCCGGCATATTCGCCGAGTACAATATGATGCCCTGGACTGTTGAATCCCTGATCTCCGCATACAAGCACACGGGCGAGGAAAAGTATCTTAATTACACAAAGCAGATGCTATGGCACGTCCTCAGGAGCAACCGCAGGAACGAGAGCTCCAGGGTCGTAGACTACTTTGAGAATACCAACTTCACCTGGGAGGCCAGCGACGGGACCTCCAGCGTGGGATTCGACTCGTCCAACAAGCAGCGCGATGAGAAATCCTTGGAGTGGAATTTCAGCCAGAGCGGCTCGGAGACCGGCACCAAATTCATAAACAGGACGGTATCTGGCTCCGGAAGCGACGCATTCGCGGACTGGGACCAGTTCGACGAGATGACCTTCTGGTTCTACACCACCCAGACCTCTCCCAATTATTATGTGTCAATAAGCAACAGCGGCTCGTGGGTGCTTAACAACTACGACTTCCGCTCCCAGCTGTCAAGCGGTTGGACGCTGGTCGAGGTTGACATAAGCGGACTTTCTAGGAGCGCGGTAGACCAGGTGAGGTTCTCGATAGATGCAGGCGACTTCAGCACGGGGACACACACCTTCCTTATAGACGACCTTCGGATAAACGCAAGCCGGACCTCCAACATGTCGTCGGAATACAACGCCTACACCGACCTGTGGTATGATTACGACAACGGCCAGACCATGGTTGCCAATCTGTTCGCCGTCACAGAGCTCAACGCATTTTTGAACGGCAGCAGGGCGGAGCAGAGCGAGCTTCTGCTTCTAGACAAAGGAGATCATATGCTGCTGCTCAACCCCTATTACAACTACACATTCGATGCCGATTTGCACCTCAAGAGACCCTTCGCCCATATCTGGAATGCCAATACATCCACCCTGGAGAATCTGAACAGTGACACAGGAACGGCAACTATAAACCCGACCGATTACGTCTATATTCTCAACGCCACCTTCACGCTGGATGAAATAGACAACATAACCAAGCTGTGGGACGAATCCGACAATCTCGTAGACGACTCGGTGGGCATATACATAGCGAGCTCCGAGAAGGCCTCGACGTCCCTCAACATCTCGATAGACAGCCTGGCAAGCAGCAATATAACCCTGAACGCGACTCACTTCAACATGACCTTCGAGCCGGACACGTTCGCTTATTCCTCGCACAGCGGAAACTTCGACGTTCCCGTCATAAGCCAGTGCGGGACCCCCCCATGCTACACCTATGTCCAGGACGGCAGCTCCTACAATGTGACCATTTACAACCTGACCATCGAGCCCGGGACCGGTAGCAACGACATAAACGCGACAGGAACCGACTCGACTCCGCCGGAGCTTGGATGGAATTGGACGGATGCCAATTCGACTACGAACTACAACTCAACGACCATCTGCGTGAACGCGTCTGAAACCGTGAACTGCACCCTCCACTTCAACGGGACCGATTACGTGAATTCTACAACGGCGACTAACATCTGCTGGAATATGACCAACATGGCTAACGGCAACTACTCCACTATAAACGCGACCTGCGACGATATGAGCAGCAACTCAGCCGATACATCCAACGCCTGGTGGAACGTGGAATACACCGACCCGACCGAGCTGTCAGAGCCGGCCGAGCTCGAGCAGAACAACACGGAGTATCGATTGGTCGACAACATAACAGCCACTGAAATAGCCTTTAACGTAACGGGGGAGAACGTCACCCTCAACTGCGGAAGATACCGGCTGAGAGGTGCCGGAGCCGCTACAATCGCCATAAACGTAACGGGCAAAGGCGCCGTCTTCAGGGATTGCTACATCGAGGACTTCGTCTCGGACGCGGTCCTGGTCTCCGCGGCTAACGCCCAGATAATCAACATAACCGTGGACGACCCCTACTGCGGGGTGAACATAACGGCCGACAACACAACAGTCATAAACTCCACAATAAACAACAACACTATCGGAATCGCGGCTGAGAACGTCGTCAACATAACCCTATCCAACAACACGCTCTGGAACAACAGCAACTACGGAATCCGGTTCAACAACACAAATGCTTCTTTAATAGATGACAACGATTTGAAGACACAGGTCAGTGGCGGTACATACGGGGTTTATTTGGAGGACTCCGACTCCATCGGCGTCAAGAACAACACCATCGAGTGGAATTCCACACTCGATACATCCTACCCGATCTATATGGAAGCCGCCTCCGGAAAATCCGTTGATTCAAATAACATCACCAACAACACAATTCAAGCTTATGGCGCCAGCAATTCCTATGGCATATACCTCTATAACTATGGCACTTCTGATTCCAACCATATCCGGCAGAACACTATCAACTTAGGCGGCATGGGCTGCTATGGGGTATCACTTTACAACTCCGGAGTTTCGATGAAGTCAAACATTGTATATGCGAATGATATCTCCGCTGGCTGCTATGCGCCTTATGGGATAACTCTAAGCAGCTCCGGCACCTCGATGGACTCCAACATCATAAGCTCTAACAGCCTTGATGTTAGTGGCGGCGATTACGCCTATGGCATATATCTTTCAAGCAGCTCTGCCAGATCCAACAATGTGATTGGCAATCGCATGAATGTGACAACAAATGCGAATTGGGACTTTATCAGTAATCACGGCCTTTACATCTCCGGCATGGATTATACAAACATAAGCTCCAATATCATAAATGTCACATCCTCCACTACGGATTCGGCGGGCATATATCTGAGCACGGGCGCCGACTCCGGCCACTTCTGGGACAACACGGTCACAGGCGGCAACCACTCCCTCTACATCGCTTCCGGCGGCTCCGACGGAAGCACCTTCTGGAACAACACCTTCTCGGGCGCCTACAACACCGAGATAAACGACTCCAGCACCGCTTCCGACACCAACTACTTCCACTACAGCAACACCCACGGGACAATCAACTGGACCAGCACCTCCTTCCGCCAGGACCTCTCGACCAAGGGCACACTCGAGCTGGGCAACACGATAAACATCAGCAACAACTCCGTCGCTATGAGCGCCTCAGCATTCACCTCCCCATGGGACGGGATAAACTCCAGCGCCAACATCACCCTCCACGAGCTGGACGAGTGGGGCTTCTCGGACCCGGTGATAAAGAGGGATGGCGTTATATGCAATGACACCACCACGCCCAGCTGCCACAACTTCACCTCCCTGAATGCTGCCACGGTAATATTCAATGTGAGCACTTGGAGCAATTATACCATCGGCGAGAGGAACACAGCGCCACAGATATCCTTGATCTCCCCCGGCGACGACAGCACCGACAACGACCCGAATTCCCTTAACCTCAATGTAACCGTCACCGACCCGGAGGGCGACAATATGACTGTCGTCTTCTACGGCGACCAGATTTCCGGGTTCGTCAACGCCACCGGATTGAACTTCACCATCAACGGCAGCCGCTTCAGGTTCATGGGCACGAACGCCTACTACATCTGGGACTATGCGACCAACACCAGCTGGGACGACGACGACAACGAGATAGCGGGCAGCCGGCAGTACGTGACGGAGATACT
>CAZINR010000057.1:0-7362 GCA_964540655.1 uncultured archaeon
CTATGCCTTCTGCCCCGAAGCCGCGGGCGACCTTGGCGTCCTTGGGAGTCTCGGCATTGGTCCTCACGCCCAGCTTCCTGGCCTCGTCGGCCCAGCTCATCAGAGTCCCGAACTCGCCCTTCATCTCCGGGTCTATCACAGGCGCTTCGCCCATGATTATCTCGCCGGTGCTCCCGTTGAGGGATATGAAGTCACCCTCTTTGACCGTCTTGTCGCCGACCCTGAACTGCTTCTTGGCGTAGTTTATCTTCAGCTCTTCGGCCCCGGCCACGCAACACTTGCCCATTCCCCTCGCGACGACGGCCGCGTGGGAAGTCATCCCGCCCTTGGCGGTGAGTATCCCCTGGGCCACTGCCATGCCGTGTATGTCCTCGGGAGAGGTCTCGTTCCTGACAAGTATGACCTTCTCGCCCTTGTCCTCGACCCATTCCTCGGCCTCGTCGGCGGTGAAGACGACCTTGCCGACCGCGGCTCCCGGCGAAGCGGGCAGGCCCTTGGCGATTACCTCGACGTCCGCCTTGGTGTCTATCTGCTTATGCAGCAGCTGGTTGAGGGAATTGGCATCCACCCTGAGAATGGCGGCGTCCTTGTCCATCATGCCCTCATCCACCATCTCCACGGCGATTCTGACTGCCGCGGCGGCGGTCCTCTTTCCGGTCCTGGTCTGGAGGATGTAGAGCTTGCCCTCCTGTATGGTGAACTCCATGTCCTGCATGTCGTTGTAGTGCTGCTCGACCTTGGTCATGATGTCGGTGAGCTCCTTGTAGACGTCCGGGAGCTCTTTCTTCAGGTCGTCCATGTGCTTGGGCGTCCTGATCCCGGCCACCACGTCCTCCCCCTGCGCGTTCATGAGGTACTCGCCGTAGAAGACCTTCTCTCCGGTCGACGGGTCTCTGGTGAAGCAGACCCCGCTGCCGGAGTCCTTGCCCATGTTGCCGAAGACCATGGCCTGTACGTTGACCGCGGTCCCCTTGAGGCCGCGAATGTCGTTTATCGCCCGGTACTTGATGGCGCGCGGGTTGTTCCAAGAGCCGAAGACGGCGTCCACGGACATCTGGAGCTGCTTCATCGGATCCTCGGGGAAACTCTCACCCTTGGCCTCTTTTATCAGATTCTTGTATTTCTCGATGACATTCCTCAGGTCCTTGGCATCCAGGTCAGTGTCCAGCTTGACGCCCTTTTCATCCTTGACCTCCTGGAGCGCTTCCTCGAACTTGTCATGCTCGACGCCCATGACGACGTCTCCGAACATCTGAATGAACCGCCGGTAGGCGTCCATGACGAACCGCTCGTTCTTGGTCTTCTTTGCGAAACCCTCGGCGACCTCGTCGTTCAGCCCCAGGTTGAGGACCGTGTCCATCATCCCCGGCATGGACACCGCGGCGCCCGACCTAACGGACACCAGGAGCGGGTCTTGCGGGTCTCCGAGCTTCTTGCCCATGGACTCCTCGAGCTTCACCACGTATTCCTTCATCTGGGTGTTGAAGCCCGATGGGTATTTCCTGTCGTTCTCGTAGTACATCTGACAGACCTCGGTCGTGATTGTGAAGCCCGGGGGCACGGGTATCCCGAGGGTCGTCATCTCCGCGAGGTTGGCGCCCTTGCCACCCAGCAGGTCTTTCATGTCCTTGTTTCCTTCTTCAAAAGAGTATATGTACTTCTCCATTTTCCTTTATCGTTGACTTTTTAGACTGAAGGTTATGGGGCGTTCTACCACCCGCAATAATCAGGAGCTCTATTTAGCAGAAAAAGCCTTAAAAAGATTTATTTGGCGGCCAAGGAGTTTACCCCGTCGATGAGACCGTCTGATTTTAATCTTATGTCCGATAATAATCCCGGGATGGAAAAGACGCTCTTTCTCTGCATGGTCCTGCTAGTCGCTACTGCAGCAGCCGAGTATTCTTTCGACGTCGTGTCTTCTAACCAGGACAGCGTCATATTCGAATGGGACTGCGACGGCAACGGCGACTGCCTGGAGCCGGGAGAGGAATATTGCGGCGACAGCCAGGTCAAGGAGCTGCTATGCGTGGACGAGGAGAGATGCGAGGTCAAGTGCCATCCAATCAAGCCCAAGAGCGTGGACGCCGATTGGACGGCCAAGTTCACCGTGCTCCCCAGGAACAAGAAGGCCGGGCAGGAGCTTACTTTAGAGGTTGACGACACGCGCAACGGCCAGCCGGTGGTCTGCGAGGTGGAGATATACTACGGCGGGCGATGGGAGGCTGAGCAGGTGGAAGGCGCCACCCACTGGGGAGGAACCATAACCGTGCTTACATCCTTCATAAATTCAGAATATGTTGATGGAAAGCTCATCGAGACCGCCCACACCGACCGGCAGGGGATGCTGGCCTGGATCCCTCCGGAGCCAGGGAGATATGTTTTCAGGGTGCTCAACAGCTTCATAGTCTTCACTGTGGCAGACGAGAGCGGCTATGCCTACGAATGCGGTAACGGAGAATGTGAAAGATCACTGGGCGAGGACGAGACAGTCTGCCCGGAGGATTGCGAAGAGGGTGGGGAAGACGACACCGAAGTCGGGCCGGTCTGCGGCGACGAGGTGTGCGATGCCGGCGAAAATCCCCTGAACTGTCCAGCTGATTGTGGGGTCGCTCCTCCGCCACAGGAAAGCTGCGTCCCGGAAGGTTACCAGACCGGTGTTTATGCCGGGGCACAAGACTGCTGCCAGGGCCTCACCGCCATAGGCTGCGAGGAGCCCCTGCAGGGCGGCATCTGCCCGGCGGAGGCATGCGTGGAAAGGATGGTCTGCGCCAGATGCGGGAACAACGAATGCGGCCTCGGCGAGAACTACTGCAACTGCCCGGAGGACTGCGCCGCCGAGGGAACAATCGCATCCAAGGGAGGAGGCGAAGACTATTTAATGATGATATTCTTAGTCGTGGGAATCGCGCTGGTGGTGCTGGTCGCATTCATCATAAAGTCGGGAGCCCTCAAGAGCAGGAGCACGATACCGAAAGGAGCCTCCACAAAGAAGTGCCCGTATTGCGGAGCCGCCCTGAGGGGCAACGACATCTTCTGCACAAGCTGCGGGAAGAGGGTCACCGCGCCGCCATAGTTTTTAAGCGTTCTCGGTCTATTTTTAAGCAACCTGCGATAATAACCTTAATCCAAAAATGGGCCTGTTCGAGGACATCCACCTGCTGATATGCATCGTAGCTCTCATATACCTGTTCCGAAAGGTGCGAGAATCGACTCAGTCAAGGGTCTTGGGCATAACCGTCTCCGCCTTCGTGGTCTTCTTCATATTCTTCCAGCACGTGTGGATAGCCTTCATATTCTTCTTCGTCATGTTCGGCTACCTCTTCGTCGGAGGCCTCACCGCAGGCGTGGTGGAGGGCTCCATGACGAGGGCGTACATGGGCTTCCTGAGAAATCCGCCGCAGGGCGGCATGATGTACCCGATGCCCGGCATATCCCCGTCCGGAGGCACGAGCAGCTGGGTGACTCCGATGAAGTGATTTAAAAGATGGACTCATCGACATTTTTGCTGTTTTTGATACTGATGGGCCTGGCCTTCACGTCGGGCAACCAGACCCTGATGTACATGGGGATAGGCGTCGGGGCCATATTCCTGATACTGATGGGGGGCGCCCATCACATCATAGTAGCGATAGTGGCCTTGGGCGTCCTCTACTTCGGATACGAGGCCTCCAAGGCCGGCAACACCAGCTACATGCTCTACGCCCTGCTGATAGCTGGCGCAATATTCATAATCTTCGTCCTGCACGGCAAGGAAGACTCCCAAACCGGCGGCATGGACGCCTACGGGATGGATATGGGGGGCCTGGGGCTTCCCATGGGTTATTGATGTCTTCGGTTCTCGGGTTTGAGTCTTCACTTGGCGTTATTCCTAGATGGTCCGCCCTCCGGTTTTTATGGGGGCACACATTAATCTTAGCGCATGGCTAAACCCAAGTATTTCAGAGGCAGGAGCAAGCTGGGCGGCAAAACAGTCTCTTGGGAGAGCGCATTCCCCGCCGGCCTGACCTACGACTGCAAGAAGTGCGGCATATGCTGCACCCGAGTCTATCTCAACAAGAAAGACGTGCAGAGACTGGAGTCCGCAGGCTTGGAGAACCTAATCGACAAGCGCCGCTCGGGATATCCCTCCCCGTTCACCCATCTGAAATCGCGGGACAACGGCACCTGCCTGGCCCTGACCGACGACTGGCTCTGCAGCATCTACAAGGACCGGCCGGGGGCATGCCGCAACTACCCTCTGATAGCAAATCCCGGGCTCGAGGGCAACATCATAGTGGACATATCGCTGAGATGCCCCTACGCCGGCATGTTCAGCAAACGGGAGATTAAAAAGAAGCTGGTGGCCGATTGCGTCAATAGGGCGACCGGCGACAGCCCAGGAGCCATATCATCCTCCTTGGATTACAGAAGAACACTCGCGGAGCACGTGAAGGCCGGGTTCTCGGCGGCTCTGCTGCCGAGGAAGAGGAGGATCCCCTTCATGGAAAGCGCCGTCGGCCAGCTTGAGAAGCTCAAAGAGCCGGTCAACATGATATCAATAGCCGAGCAGTGGGCCCGGTGGATATCCGAGGGCTGCAACGAGATGCTGAGCAGCAGGACAGAATCCTTCATGAAGGGCGGCAGCTCCGACCTAGACATCTTGAAAGGCATGCCGGGACCCGTGGACAGCGATTACGAGCCGCTGATTAGGAGATGGCAACTGGTCCTGGATGACCTTGAGGGCACCATGGTTCTGCTGCGCGATATGAAAGTGGAGCTCATCAGGCCGAAAATCAGCAAAAAAGGCGTTTCGTCAGGCGGGGAAACACACCCATGGAAAGCATTCAAGCACCTCGCCTACTCAAGTGGCGCTATGGATGAGCTGGGCGAGTACATGAGGCTTAACGTCAGGCGGGCCGGCTTCGAGCTGACCGTGGCCAAGATAGCCCAGTATGTGATAGACTACAAGAACACGGGCATCATGGACTATGAGCTGGAGTCTCTGTTACTTTCAAGAGCCTTGGTGCGGCATCTGGACCCGTTGGCGAGGATCGTGGCCGTCCTTGAGGGGCATGACATAATAACAAAAGA
The DNA here is from genome assembly GCA_964540655.1 of uncultured archaeon. GTDB lineage: Archaea > Altiarchaeota > Altiarchaeia > JAFGQM01 > JAFGQM01 > CAZQBY01. The sequence continues at coordinate 5,071 of CAZINR010000057.1, forward strand.
AGACTTGAGGATAGCCGTCAGCAACCTGGACGGGCTGTTCCTCGGCTCGCTTATGAGCGGAGCTATGGTGGACGATTTCATAGCCAGGTACGTTTTTGCCGCCGAGAAGGAAGACTAGCGCAGCAGCCCTATTGTGCGCCCTATCGAGGCGCCCCAGTGGTCGGCTATCTCCTCCCACCAGTTGTTGCCGTCCCATTTGGGCTGGTATTTGACCCTAAGCATCTGCTCCTTGGGCGGGGTTATCGGGGGCAGCTGGTCGCTGGGATAAAACATCTTGTCCCTCTTCTTGTCGCTCTCCTCGCTAGTGGCCACCAGGACCATGACTAGGCCTATGCCGAGGGCGACCCATATCATGCCCTCCTTCAGGGCGAAGATGACCAATACCAGCATCACCAAGACCAGCACAGTGTTCATTCTGATAAATTTAAGGGGTTAAGCTTAATAAATCTAAAATCCGGGCAGCCAGGGATTGCCGCGCTTCTCCTTCTCCTCCGTGAAGGCCTTGGCCTCCGTCGGGGCCTTGTAGCGCAGGTTCACGAACTGGGCCACCTCGTTGTCCATCGGGACGGGGAGGCTGAACATTCCGTTGTCTATGCCCGGGCCCTCGGGCGCCTGGCCGAGCGGGTTCTGGGCCTGCGAGACCGCGTCTTTCTGGCCGCTGAACGGGCTCTTTGTCGAGACGTTAACCCCGGCCTGCTGCGGGTAGGACGGCCATGCGGGCAGATATTTGGGGCTGCCCCTGAGAGCGCCTATGGGCTCCCGGCTCTCGAGCATATAAGCGATTGCGCCTATGCCCATGACCGCTATCCCCATCCACGCCGTCCCGGGTATCGCCAGCAGGACGACTCCCATCAGCACTATTATCGCGGAAGTTTTCATCTTCAGGGGGGTATGCCGTATTTGCGGTACATCTCCTGCGCCTCTTCCTCGTCCTCCTTGGCCCACTGGTCGAACCCTGTTTTGATGGTCTCGAAGGTGGACTCCAGGCATTTGGTCTTGAGTATGTTCTTGCCTGTCCTGAAGTGGGAGGTGAAGAGGTTCTGGAACGGGGCTATATTGTTCTCGTCCTTCTGGCTCATGAAAGGCATGTGCAGCCTTATGTCATCTTTGACTCTTATCCTCATACCTTCATCGGTTCCGTAAGGGTCATCCATATAAAGGCTCAGGGTGCCGGTCCTCTTTCCGACGGAGAGGTTGCCAGGATCCCCCATGGCCTTGAGCTGCTCCTTGTCCGGCTTTATAGAGCTTATACTAGCGATGCCGTCCGGGGGTATGCTGGGGCGGAAGTAAAAGTTGTCCTCGATGGAGCCCGGCGTTTCGCTCTTGGCCTTCGGCGCGGCTGCCACCGCAGGCCCCGCGACCGCCGCCCTGGGAACGGCCCTGGCCGCTGCCTGCACGGTCCGGGGGGCCGGTTCCTCGTCCCCGCCTCCGCTCACCGCTATAGCCATAGAAAGAATTATTAAGCCTATGCCGAGCCACCAGGGCCACCCTATGATGAGCATGACGAAACCTAGTATCAGCAGGCCTGCCAGGTGGGACGTCTTCATGGCCATGATATAAGTTCAGGTTCGGGCCTTATAAAACTATTTCTTCTCCATTAGTTCGATGAGCTTGATGTTCAGCTCCCTGAGGGTGTCAAGCAACTGCTTTATCTCTCCCATCTCCTGCTGGAGACTCTCCATGCCGTCCGTAAGCTTCTTAACCGTCTCTTCGTCCATTTTTTCTTCTTCCTCCGGTGTTAATGTCTTAGCCTGAGTGTCTTCTCCGCTCTTCTTCCCGGTGAGCTTCCCGAGTACCTCGTCCATCGACTCTTCCTCTTCGGACGCCGCTTCATCCCCCCCGGAAGGCTTTTCCGGCGGCTCTCCTTCTTCCTCTGGCGGGGCCCACCGCGAGCCGGCCCCGGGTGTGGAGACTGGTTGCGATATCGCCTGCTTTATGGATTGCAGCCGCTTCATCTTGGCCTTGTAGTCAAAATCTTCCTCTGCCCCCTTAGCCCTTCTGTCCCGTCCTTGGCCCTCGCCAGAGGTTTTCTGGGCGCCGGACTTCTTGAAGATTCCGCCCAGTTTAGATCCCAGGCCGCCGCCCTTGCTCTTCTTGTCCTTGGATTTCTTTCGGTGGTGGTGCCTGCGGCGGCGCTCCTCTTTCTCGCCGCCCTCTTCCTTCATCACTTCCTCTTCCGCTTCCGGTCCGGGCGCTTCGGCCTCTACTTCCGGGGCGGCCTCCTGCTCAGGGGACTCCGGCCCCTCATCCAGCTCAGGCGGCTCCTCCTCGATCTCCTCGGCCCGCTTTTTT
>CAZINR010000058.1:0-7013 GCA_964540655.1 uncultured archaeon
TAGCGCCCCCTTCTTCACTATCTCCACATCTATCTTCTTGATCTTCGGCAGGGTTATCAGCTTCTCCTTTATATCGTCGAAGACCACTTCTGCGTATCGGTAGTTGGGGGGCAGCTCGACCAGCACCTCTATGGTGTCGCCCTTTATCATTATCTTCTTGACCATCCCCAGGCCGACTATGTCCTTGCCCCTGTCCGGGTCCATGACGTGCTTGAGGCGCTTCTTGACGCTCTCCTCGCTGACTTCCTCCTTGACGTCGATGAGCCCGTGCTTCTCCTCGTAGTTCTTGATGGCCGAGCGCAGGGCGACAGTGGCCAGGACGGCGCAGTGCATCTTTATTTTGGGCAGGCCGCCCAGATAGTCGGCGATGTCCTCGAACTTGAGGTCCTTGGCTTCCTCTATGGTCTTTCCCTTGGCTATCTCGGTCAGGGCGGAGCAGGTGGCGATGTTCGACGCGCAGCCGAAGGACTTGAACTTGACGTCTGTTATCTTATGGCTCTTGTCGTCTATCTTGAGATACATGGTCACCATGTCGCCGCAGGCGAGGCTGCCTTCGGTGGACTTGGCGTCCGGGCTCTTGATCTCGCCCACGTTGCGCGGGTTCTTGAAGTGGTCCATGACCTTTTCCGTGTACATCTTTCAGTCTCCCGTTTTCAGTCTTCGGTCCCCACCGAGCTTATCTCCCTCAGCTTGAGGACGATCTCTTCCACATTTCTCGTGACGTAATCCATCTGCTTTTTGGTGCTGTCTTTGCCCAGGCTGAACCTCACCGAGCCGTGGGCGTCGGCGTGGCTCCCGCCGATTGCGGTTATCACGTGGCTGGGCGACAGCTCCCTGCTGAAGCAGGCCGAGCCGGTGGTGACGGCTATGCCGCGCATGTCCAGATGCAGGAGAATCGACTCCCCCTCCACGTATTTGAAGGTGACGTTCGCGTTGTTGCAAAGGCGCTTATTACCCTTGGGGCCGTTGAGGTGGGTGTCCCCTATCTTCAGCAGGCCTTCGATCAAATAGTCCCTCAGCAGCGCCATCTTGGCGGTGCCTTTTTTGTCATAAACTTCGACCGCTTTGGCGAAGCCCACTATCCCCGGGACGTTCTCCAGCCCAGGCCGCATCCCCTTCTGCTCTCCGCCGCCGTAGAGCAGGGGCTCGATGTCGACGCCTTCCTTGATGTAGAGCGCGCCGACGCCCTTCGGCCCGTAGACGTTGTGGGCGGTGAGGGTCATGAGGTCGATGCCCATCTTCTTGACATCGATTGGCACCTTCAGAAAGCTGTGGGAGGCGTCGGTGTGGAAAAGCGCGTCCTTGTCTTTGCAGAGCTTTCCGATTTTCTTGATGTCCTGTATCGTGCCCATCTCCTGGTTGGCGTGCTGTATCGAGACTATTCTTGTGTTCTTATCCACGGCCTTTTCCAGCTCGCCGGAATCCACGAAACCCTCATTGTCCACGCCGACCACTGTCCTCTTGACCTTCTTGTGGCCCTCCAGGAACTTCATGACCTTCAGGACCGTGTTCTGCTCTATGGGGCTGGTCACCATATCGCCTTTTTCGAAGGAGACGGCTCCCCTTATGGCAAGGTTATTGGACTCGGCCATACCCGAAGTGAATACGATCTCCGCCGGCTCCGCGTTTATCTCCCCTGCTATTGCCGCGCGCGATTCCTCTATCGCGCGCCTGCAGTTGACGCCGTAGGCGTGCCCGAATTCCGAGCTGGCCATGCCGTAATCTTTTGTGAGAAAGGGCAGCATGGCGTCCAGCACCTCTTTTCTCACCGGAGTCGAGGCGTCGTTGTCCAAGTAGATGTAGTCCACGGGTAATCTTGACCAACCGGATTAATAAATCGGGCTTTTAATTCATAGTCCGGTCAAATGAACATGATAAGGTGCCAGATGTGCGGAGCCCCCAACACGACCGGGACGACTTACTGCAAGAAATGCAGGGCAGAACTCACCAAGAAATGCCCGAACTGCGGGAAGAATAACAAGACAAAGGCCAAATTCTGCGGAGACTGCGGCTGGCCGCTGACCGGCCGGTTCTCCAAGACCAACAAATCCCTTTGCGCGCGCTGCCACTCTCCTGTAGAAAAGGGTGCCGAGAAATGCCCCCACTGCGGGGCGAAGCTTAACTGGAGCGGACAGGAGTAGGCTACTCCACCTTCAGCCCGTTCTCGCTCGCGATCTCCTGGAAGGCATCAGCCGTGTATTTGACTTGCTCCCATGTCAGGCCGTAGGTGTTCAGCTTCCAGTCGCGGGTGGCGCCGGGGAAGGGGCCGGTTATGTGGCGCCTGGAGAGCTCGCTGGTCAGGAAATAACCGCGCTTCTTGTGATTCTTCGCCACAGAGTCGAACCCGCCGGTGTTTATCTTGCTGAGGGTGTGCTTCCGGGGATATTCGCTCAGGCATTCAGTTCCCTCTATCCTGAGCATCTCGTCTATGAAGTAGTTGGATTTCTTGACCTCTTCTCCCCAGTTCTTGACACGCTCCTTCACGTGCGGGAACGAGGCCATCATCGCTATCAGCGGCGCGCCCATCACCGTGCAGCCCAGCAGCTGCACCTCCTTTATGCCGAACTTCCTCCCGGTGACGTCGCCCTTGGCCTCGGTGGCTCGGAAGACTTTCTTGGCCCATTCTTCAGTCGTCGCCAGAACGCCCGTCGGAGCCGGCGACGCCATGCTCTTGTGGCCGGAGCCGACGACGAAATCGGCGCCCAGCTTCTTGCCGTCCACGGGCATCACGCCCACCGTGTAGGCGCCGTTGTAGAGGGCGGGGATGTCATACTCGTGCGCGACCTTGATTATGCCCTCGATGTCGTGCTCGTTGGCCATGAGGTAGTCGAAGTGATGCATGGCGACCAGCTTGGGGAGCTTGCCCGTCTCGTTCTTGACCGCCTCTATCTTCTTTGCGGTGGCATCCGGCGTTATCAGGTTCTTTTCGTCGGCGGCTACCTCCCTCCACTGAGCGCCGGCCTGCTCCACGGCCAGCGCCAGGGAATAGTGGCCGTACTGGCTTATCAGCGCGGTGTCGCCATCATCAAGGAGGCTCAGACAGACCGCCTGAAAGGCTCTGCGCGCGCCGGGCATGACGCGCGCGACATCCATGCCGACGAACTCGGCCAGCTCCTTGTAGAAATCTTGTATGTTCGGCTTTTTTATGTAGTCTAATCTGAAGGGCTTGAGGCACCAGTCGCAGGTCGAATAGCCGTCCCCGTATGCTATCAGCGCCTTCATCGCGCCCGCGGTCAGGCGGCCCGCCGCCTGTATCGGCTGTATGTTGATGTCCTCCTCTTCGCGGGTCCTCACCTTTATCTCGCATATGGGCTGCATTTCGGTCTTGTGTCTTCTGTCTACTGTCCTCCCTTGACGAACTCTTTCTCGATGGCGTCAAGTGCCTTCCTTGCGCGCGCCAGCTTCTTCTCAAGCCTCTTCCTCTGCTTGTCGTCGAGCTCGTAGGAGGGCTTGGTCTCCCTAAGCATCTGCCTTATGTCCGTCAGCGCGAACAGCGCCTCGAAGGTCTCGTCGACTACTCTCGCCATCGTAGGGTTAATTGATGAAGGAATAAAAAAGAATCTAGGCTCCCAGCGCCTCGAAGAACGCGGGCCAGAACGGGTCCTGCTCCGGGATCTCCAGCTCGGCAATCTTTCCGCTCCGCCTCTCCATCGTCCGCTTGGAGGAGTCCTTGAGCACCTTCCCTATGACCGAAGACTCTATGCCATTTTTGCGCAGGGAATCTATTATGCCTTCTGTCTTCCCGGATTCGCAGGTTATTATCAGCGAGCCCTCGGCTATTGCGGCCACCGGGTCTATGCCCAGCTCCTCGCAGACAAACCTTATCTCTTCAGGATAGATGAACCTGTTCTCGTCCACCTCCATGCCCACGCCGCTCGCCGCCGCGACCTCGTAGAGCCCTCCGATGACCCCGCCCTCGGTGGCGTCGTGCATGGCCGTGACCCCGCCCGCCTTCATGGCCACACGCGCGTCCTTGACTACGGTCATCTGCTTGCAGAGGGCCTTGGCCTTTTCAACCAACTCTTTGGGATGGTTCTCCAGCAGCCTCTTCTCTTGGAGGGCCGCCAATATCCCTACAGTCTCTATGGCCGGGCCTTTGGTGAGGAGGACGTCGTTGCCCGGCCTGGCCCCCATGGGCGTGACGTATGAGCCCTTATCTGCGATGCTGAACACGGTTATTCCTCCTATGAGGGGAGAGGTCACAGTGGGGTAATAGCCTGTGTGGCCGCCCACTATTGTTATATCGAGTTCCTCCGCAGTCTCGTGTATGGAGTCCACTATGCCCCTGAAATCATCGTCGCTGGTGCTCGGGGGCATGAGGAGAGAGTAAGTCATGAACTGCGGCTTCACTCCCATGACGGCGACGTCGCTCGCGCCTATGTGGACGGTGTACCACCCGAACATCTCGATTGCCTGGCCGGGAACCTGGAATATCGGGTCCTCGGCGATTATCATGACCTTGCCGTCGCCTATGTCCACAACCCCCGCGTCAACTCCCGTCAGCGGCGGGACCAGCACCTTGTCGCTGGGCGCACCCAGCCTCTTCTGCAGAAAGCCCTCGAACGTCTTCAGGTCTATCTTCCCTATCTTGTCCATAATGAATACTCTCTCGCCAGCTCGCACGCCTCTCTTGCCACCTGCTCCGGCGTCTCCCCAACCAGCACGGTCAGGTCTTCTTTCCCAACAGCGCCGTGCTCGTAGAACACCTTGGGGACCTTGCCCCCCCCACTTCTTACGGCCTCGGCCGCTTTCCAGGGCATCGACGGTATCTCCTCCTTCGCTTCCGCCTCCGGCTCTTTCCCTCGGTCTATCTCGCCCAGCAACCAGCCCTTCTTCTCGCAGTATCCTCTGAGAAACCCCCCCAGCTCTGGGGTGTAGACGAAGTTTATCCCTGCGCGCACCTTGGGGTCTTCCCTTCCCAGCTCTATTATCATCCGGGCCATGTGGCTGGACGCGCCGAACTTCGCCTCGCCGGCCGCCTTTGGCATGCCGTTGACCATGGTTATCCTGCCGTCCACCGCCGCGACGTCCTGCGGGCTTTTGGCCCTCTCCTTGGCGTAGGCGATGTTCATCCTGACCTCAGGCATTATGCCGCCCATCTCCCGACAGGATTCTATGGCCCTCATCGCCTCCTCCATGCGCGCGAGCATGTCTTGATTGTTCATTTCAGGGCTAGTTTTGATATTGGAGAAATAAATAACAGGACTTTAAAGCCTTTGCGCGCACCAGTCCAGCGTTTGCGCGATGTAGTGTAACTGTAATGATGACATTAGGCTATAATGCAAATATTGCTCCAGATATCAAGTCTCGCATATGCGAGACAAGCAAGGCCCAGACCGAAGACCCTGGACCGGAGACCTCTACAGCCAGACCCCATGCTCTTCCTTCAGCGTGTTCAGGACCAGCATGGTGTTCGTGCGCTTGACCCCCTCGACCGACAGCAGATTCTTGACGAAGTCGTTGAGCTCCTCGCGCTCCTTGAACTGGGCGACGATTATGGCGTCGTAGTCGCCCGTGACGTCATAAACGGCGTTCACATTGGGCGATTCCGTAATCTTGCGCTCGATGTCGATTAGTTTGCCCCCCTCCGTTATCACGCCTATCAGAACGGTCAGCTCGTAGCCCAGCTTGGAGTAGTCTATCTCCGGCATGAAGCGTTTGATGACCTTCGACTCCAGGAGCTTGTTGACCCGGTTGTAGACCGTCCCCTCCGACACCTTTATCCGCTCGGCGATGTCGCGGAAGCTGGCCCTGCCGTCCTTCTGGAGCTCCTTGATAATCTTCAAGTCCAGATCATCCATCTACTTAGTTTTACCCATGGATTTAGAAAAAGCAATCTTCTCCTCTTTTTCCAGCTCCTCGGACTTCCCGCCTATGGCCTTTATGCCGCGCTCTCCGGTCCTTATGCGGACGCATTCCTCGAGCGGAAGGACCAGTATCTTCCCGTCGCCGATGCTGCCGGTGCGCGCGCCTTCTATTATGGCGTCTACCGCCTTGTCCACGAACGAGTCGTTGACCGCTATCTCCAGCCTAATCTTGGGCATGAGGTTTATCTGCTTTTTCGCCCCCCTGTAGCTCTCCACGTAGCCCTTCTGCTGTCCGCTGCCCCTTACCCTGCTGACCGACATGCGGTGGACATCGGCCTTGTCCAGCTCACTCTTGACTTGAGTGAACCTTTCTTCTTTCACATACGCTATTATCAGTTTCATCCTTATCTCCCAGTAGCCTTTTCCAGAATCTCACCGAGTCCATCTTAAGCGGGTATGTCGAAATCGGGGTAGGCCAGCAGCCCGTGCTCCCCGATGTCCAATCCAATGACCTCCTCATGCTCAGACACCCTCAACCCCACGAGTGCGTCTATGCCCTTGAAGACCGCGAACGTCGCGGCGAAGACGAATGCGAAAGTGGCAAGGACTCCGATAATCTGGACGGCCAGCTGACTGAAGCCTCCGCCGAAGAGCAGGCCGCTCACGCCGCCGTAGGCGGGCTCAGCGAACACGCCGACCATGAGCGTCCCGAACGCCCCGCACACGCCGTGCACTGATATCGCGCCCACCGGGTCGTCGAGTTTGAGCTTGTCGAACAGCTCAACGGCGTAAACCACTATTATGCCTGCGAGGGCCCCTATCATCATCGAGCTCAGGGGGCTGACATTAGCGCATCCTGCTGTTATCGCCACCAGCCCTGCCAGCACGCCGTTGAACGTCATGCCGACATCAGGCTTGCCGTTCTTGGCCCACGTGACCATCATCGTCAGGGTCGCGCCCGCCGCCGCGGCCAGGGTCGTGGTCACCGCTATCATCGGCACTGCGCTGTCCATGGCCAGCTGGCTGCCGGGGTTGAACCCGTACCATCCGAACCAGAGCAGCAGCCCCCCTATGGCCGCCAGCGGCATGCTGTGCCCGGCCAGGACGTTGACCTTTCCGTCTTTGCCGTACTTGCCAATCCTGGCCCCCAGGACCATCACGCCCGCCAGCGCCGCCGAGCCGCCGACGAGGTGGACGACCGTCGAG
>CAZINR010000059.1:0-6722 GCA_964540655.1 uncultured archaeon
TATGGGCCTCCACGACCCTCCAACCATCCTCCAGTCTTCTGGGGTCCAGATAATCCATGCTGGCGCCTACGGTGGTGTCGACCGCTATGTTGTCGACGCTGATCAGCCCACCCCCTGGTTTGAGGCTCGGATGTAGTGCAGAAACGATTCCATGGGCCCTTTCGAAATAGTCGTTCGCGCGTTCTCTTCCCCTGAGCAAGCCCCTCAAACCGGGCCGCCTGGCCGTCCCCTCCGCATTCTGAGTAAGGACGTTCTGCATCAAAACGTGGTCAAAGTCCCGGGGCAGACTTACTTCTTCCACCAAACCCCTAAACACATTCCCTCCCTCTCTCCTGAGGGTTCTCAGAAACCTCCGGTTATTACCCCGTATGGGGTCTCCCACGACCCCCGTGACATCGAAGCCCATCCTCTGCATGGAGACCAACTCGTCTATGTCGTGGGGCCCTACCACCAACAGCTTTTTGCCAGCGGTCAGGGCGCGAACTTCGTCTTCGTAAGATGCGCCGCCAGTCCGAACCCCGCGACTGCGCCTCAGCTCCTGCAGCACCCTTGCCAAGGGAACTTGGGCCATATGCGCTCCAAGGTATCTGTTCTCAGGATGATCTATTATAAGGCGTCTGAGGCGCTCCAATTCGGCGTTCAGGTCTTCCAGGGATTTCTGGGATGGCTTGACTTCGCGAACCATTTTCGAGGCTGATACATCTTATCGCTAAAAGAAAGAAAAGTCAGCTCTCTTATTATGCTCACGAAAACCTTCCTGCTCCAGAGCCCGTCGAACTCGCAGAAGTCTTTTTTCCCATGGGCTTCTAATAATCCTGATGAAGTTCTCGGCCATCATAAGGAAAGGGGAAAAGCAGTACGTGGCCCTCTGCCCTGAGTTGGACGTGGTCAGCCAGGGAAAGACCATAGATGCGGCTTTGAAGAACCTCCATGAGGCTGTAGAGCTCTATCTCGAAGACGAACCCGTGGATTCCGCCCCCGAAGAGATTTTCATAACGCAGATAGAGGTGAAGAATGAGGCTCCCGGTTCTGTCAGGGCGCGAGCTTGTTAAGATTCTCAGGAAGGCCGGATTCCGGGTGGTGTCGCGGAGGGGGAGCCATATCAAGATGCGCAAAGCCTCCGGCGGCAAAAGAATCACCACCATAGTGCCCGACCACAAAGAGATAGACCGTGGGACACTGCCCGAGATAATACGGCAGTGCGGCATGACTCGCGAAGAGTTTATAAAGCTGGCTGGGAAATGACTTTAACAAAGACTTTTCTCTCCCTCGGCCCGTCGAACTCGCAGAAGTAGGCTCCCTGCCAGGTGCCGAGCACCAACTTGCCCCCTTCGACCAAGACCGTCAGCGAAGGCCCCATAAGGCTTGCCTTGATATGCGCATCTGAGTTGCCCTCTGAGTGCGCGAAGCCGCCGTCCTCGGGGACCATCTTCCTGAGATGATTAAGAATGTCGCTCGCAACGTCCGGGTCGGCGTTCTCGTTGATGGTCAGCCCGGCCGTGGTGTGCGGGCAGAAGACGACGCAGAGGCCTTCTTTGATTCCAGTTTTATCGACATATTCCTGGACCTGCGGAGTTATGTCTAACAGTTGCTCTCTCGCCTTTGTAGATACATTCAGAACGTCCACTCTAGGAACCTCGTCTCTCGACCCTCTCGATGGTCCGGGCTCTCAAATCCACCCTGAAGCTTCCCAGCGCCCTGCTCGTGGTCCCCAGGGCCTTCGGGACCACGTCGAAGACCAGAACACCGCCGGCGATATCACTCCGGCTGTGGTCGGTCTGCCCGAAGTGGTCTTTCGTGAGGTCGGTCATCTTGCCCTTTCTCAAATCCGCGAGATGCCTGCCGCTCAGCTGCGGGATCCAGCCACGGCCTTTAGCAGTGAGCTGAACGCCCTCTGACTGAGGCCCCCTTCGGCTGCGCCTCTTGTGGGTGCTCCCGGCCGCGGCTCTGGAGCCTAGCTTCTCTCGCTTCTTGCGCCTTTTCCTTTCTTCTACTTCCCTCTTGCTGGGCCTATGCCTCGACATATTGCGAACCTCATGGCAGGTTATGGGTCAAAACTTAAAAACATTCTACTTCAGGATCTCCAGCGCCTCGTCCACGCTCTTGTTCTTGTGGACGACGGCAGCCACGGCTGCCACCATCTTGGCCGGGTCCTTGGCCTGGAAGATGTTGCGGCCCATGGCCACTCCGGAACCTCCCGCGTCCACGCTGTCCTTGACGCTCTGGAGCACGCCCCTGATGTCTTTGGCCTTCTCGCCGCCCGCGATGACGACAGGCACCTTGCCTGCGCCCTTGACCACCTCCCGGAAGCTGTCCGGGTCGCCGGTGTAGTTGGTTTTAACAATATCCGCGCCCAGCTCCACGCCTATGCGCGTCGCCAGCTTGACCACCTCGACGTCGTACGGGTCTTTGACATCATGCCCCCTCGGGTACATCATGGCAAGCAGCGGGATGCCCCACTCGTCGGAGACCTCCGAGACCATCCCCAGGTCCTGGACCATCTCGGCCTCGGTCTCGGCGCCTATGTTGACATGCACCGACACTGCGTCGGCGCCGAGCTTGATTGCCTGCTCCACAGTAGTCACGAGCTTCTTGGCGTTGGGGTCCGGCGCCATGGATGTTGAGCCTGACAGATGGATGATGAGGCCGACGTCCCTGCCGTAGCCTCTGTGCCCGCTGCTCACTATGCCCTTGTGGAGCAGAACCGCGTTCGCGCCGCCGTTGACCACCGAGTCCACGGCCTTCGGCATGTCCTCGAGCCCCGCTATGGGGCCAGAGCTGATGCCGTGGTCCATGGGGACGATTATCGCCCTCCCGGTCTTCCGGTCCATTATCCGCTCCATGCGGATGCTCTTGCCAGAAATCATTGCGGTATTTTTGAGCCGAAGCCTAGATAAATGTGATTTTGCGGATTTGAAAGTATGATGTTCCATATTCAACCTAAAAAAGAGTACACTATTCGACTTTTTTCCAAAACCGAAAGCTTTTTATCCTATGAGGGATTAATAATTCGTATAACCACAAAATCAGGCGGTAAAATCGGACCCTCCGCAAAGCGGAAAGGGGCTTTTTTTACCCCAAATGAGATAATTGGGGTCGTAAAAATGGCAGTCAGAATAGGCATAAACGGATTCGGCAGGACTGGCAGGCTCGCCATGCGCGCAGCCGAGGGCAGGAAGGACGTAGAAGTCGTCATGGTGAACACACGCAGCTCCGACAACGAGCAGATGGCCCACTTGTACAAGTACGACTCAGTCCACGGCATACTGGACAAAGATGTCGAGCCGACCGATGACGGAATCTCAGTGGGCGGGAAAGACGTCAGGTTCACCGCAATCAGCGACTCGCTGGCCAACATCCCTTGGGGAGACAACGGCGTGGACATAGTCGTAGAGTCGACGGGCAAGTTCCGCAAGGGGCCGCAGGCCGCCGACCACCTCAAGGCCGGAGCCAAGAAGGTCATAATCAGCGCGCCGGGCAAGGAGGTGGATGCCACCTTCGTGCTGGGGGTCAACGAGGACGCTTATGACCCGAAGAAGCATAACATAGTCTCGAACGCCTCCTGCACCACAAACTGCCTGGCCCCAGTGGCCAAGGTTCTCAACGACGCGCTGACGATCGAAAGCGGCTTCTGCACCACCATACATGCCTACACCGGCGACCAGAGGCTCCTCGACGGCTCGCACAAGAAGGACTTCCGCAGGGCTCGCGCCGCGGCCATGTCGATGGTCCCCACCTCGACGGGCGCAGCAAAAGCCACGGGCGTGGTCATCCCGGAGCTCAAGGGCAAGCTGGACGGCGTGGCTGTAAGGGTTCCGACCCCGGATGTTTCAGTGGTCGACCTGGTGGCCAAGGTGGGCAAGGAGACTACTGTGGACGAGGTCAATTCGATATACAAGAAGGCCGCCTCCGGCAGACTCAAAGGAATTCTGTCCTACAGTGAAATCCCCCTGGTGTCGGTGGACTACACCACCACCATGGATTCGGCCATAGTCGACGGGCTGATGACCAACGCGATAGGCGACCTGGTCAAGGTCTTCGCCTGGTACGACAACGAGATGGGCTACTCCGCGCGTTTGATAGACCTGGCAGCGTTCATGGAAGAGAAGGGACTGTAAAGCTTTTTCAGCAAGCCCCGTTAACTTAGCGTGGAAATCATAGACACTCACACCCACCTGAACTTCCGCAGCCGTGAGGAGATGGAGGAGCTTGTCTTCCGCGGATACGATTCGGCGATAACCTGCGCTTTTTCCCCCATACGCCCCCGCTGCTCGGACAGCATGCTGGATCTATATGATTTGATACTGGAGCGCTACGCCGGCAACCGCGAGGGCCTCAAGGTCTATGCGGCATTGGGCATACACCCGCGCAGCATACCCCGGAAGAGCTACCGCAAGGTCCTGAGCGAACTGCCGGGCTATCTGGAAGACAAGAGGGTGGTGGCCATGGGCGAGGTCGGGCTTGAGAGGGGCGGCCGCTCGGAGATTTACGCCCTTGGCAAACAGCTGGAGATAGCGCGCGACTCGGGGGCGAAGGTAATACTCCACACCCCGCGCAAATACAAGGATAGCGTCTTCGACAAGGAACTTGATGTAATCGAACGTGTGGGGCTGGACCCCAAGCAGGTGATGGTGGACCACAGCGACGAGTACACGCTGGGCCGCGCGCTGGAAAAGGGATTCTACGCCGGCCTGACCATCAGCGACGGCAAGCTCACCGCAGACAAGGCCAAGTCCCTCCTTACGGTGTACTCCAACTATGCCAAGCGAATAATGCTCAACTCCGATTTGGGCTACAGCTCCCGCGACATATATTCGCTGGCAGACGCCGTCGACCGGCTGGAAGAAGAGCTGGGGGACAGCATAATGGAGATGGTCGCATACAAGAACGCCAAAAGATTCTTCCGGATCTGACCTTTTTCTAGCTTCACATTCAATCTAACCGCGTGATGATAGCATAACCCAGTCACTGAGCCCTGCTGTGATGAGACGGGTAGCTACTGATTCGCATTTATAGTTTTTTCCTTTTAACTTATCGGGGTGGATACGAGAGACTATTTCAGGATGCTCGACGAGCAGGTGGCGGAGCAGTACAAGATAGCCGGCACTGCGCGCGGCAAAGGACTCGACCCGTCGACTGAGGTGGAGGCGGTCCCGACACGGAACCTGGCGGAGAGGGTAGAAGGGCTTGTCGGCCCCAAATACATCGCCGATGAGATAAAGAAGGCCCAAGAGGAGAAGTTGTCGAGGGAGAAGATAGTCGAGCGAATCATAGACTGGATACTCAAGGGCACCTATCTGAAAGACCGCACCAAGGAGCAGCGCATAGAGCAGGCTTTGAGGACGGCCCTGGCCATACTGACGGAGGGCGTCGTGTCTGCCCCGCTGGAGGGAATCTCCAAAGTCAGCATAGAGAAGAACCCCGACGGCTCCGACTATCTGGGCATCTACTTCGCGGGCCCCATCAGAGGCGCAGGCGGGACGGCAGCGGCCCTCAGCGTGCTTCTTGGCGACTACATACGCCGCAAGGTGGGCGTCAGCGACTACCGGCCGACGGACACCGAGATAGAGCGCTACAAGGAGGAGATAAAGATATACCATCGACGCGTAGTCCGCCTGCAGTACATGCCTACCGACGAGGAGATAGAGCTCATAATGCGCAACGTCCCGGTATGCATAGACGGCGACCCGACCGAGCAGAGGGAGGTGGACATCTACAAGGGGCTGGAACGGATAAAGACCGACCGCATAAGGGGCGGCATATGCCTGGTCATCGGCGAGGGCATCGCCCAGAAGTACAAGAAGGTCATGAAGTTCGCGGACGCAATAGGCCTGGAGGGCTGGGACTGGCTCAAGGACATGAAGAAGGGCAGCTCCAAGGAGGCCAGCTCCCAGGTGACCGAGATACGCCCCATCCGCAAGTTCCTGGAGGACATAGTTGCGGGAAGGCCGATATTCGCCTACCCCTCTCGTCCGGGCGGCTTCAGGCTGAGGTACGGCCGCAGCAACATGGTCGGCATAGCCTCCAAGGCCATACACCCCGCCACCATGGAAGTCCTTGAGGAGTTCCCTGTAGTCGGCACCCAAATGAGAGTGGAGCGCCCCGGGAAGGGCATGATAGCGGTCCCCTGCGACGAGATGGAGGGGCCGGTGGTGAAAGATGCGGAGGGTAATGTCTTCATGCTCAAATCGGTCAAGGAGGCTAAGGAGAAGAAGCGCGACACTGTGGAGATACTATCACTAGGCGACATCCTGATATCCTACGGCGATTTCCTCAACTCAAACGAGACTCTCCCGCCCTCCGGTTATGTCGAGGAATGGTGGGAGCAGGAGCATGAGGCCGCCGGGGGGGAGCCCGTCAAGAGCATCGACGGAAAGAAGGCGGTGGAACTCTCGAGAGAGCTCTCCGTGCCCCTGCACCCCAAGTACACGCTGCCGTGGCACGACATCACGGTCAAGGAGCTCAGGGCGCTGAACGAGTGGCTGGGCAACTCGCTGGAGAGCTTCAGCTGGGAGGAGAACCGCCTCACTCTCAAAAACGAATATCCCGAAGCCAAAAGGGCCCTGGAGCTGCTGCTGGTCCCGCACGGGGTATCGGGAGGCAAGGTAGTAATCGAGGATTATGCCATACCGCTTCTCACCTCCTTGGGCCTCCTGGAGGGCACCGCGCTGGAGTTCAAGCGGGCTGCCGACGTCCTCGGGGGCTTCGAGGACAAGGACGGC
>CAZINR010000060.1:0-6320 GCA_964540655.1 uncultured archaeon
AGGGCACTCACAGAGGAGCATTTCCCAGAGGGCGGAGCGACTCAGATGGGTGTGATGAGTTTGGCAGATAACATCACACGTTCCATCATATCCTCAAACGGATTCGAGATAGTCTCCAGCTTTGACTTCATTGGGAGTACCCTATGCTGGGATTTATCCCGATTCACGGATACGCCATCTACAATGATACCGACGTCAGAGGACAAGAAATTCGAAGACCTTTGCAAGTTGAATCAAGTTCGGGGGGTGGTGTCTGTTAACCTGTGCGCAGTCTCAGGTTAATTAATTAGAAGGATAAAAAACTTAGGACGTTTCCCCTGGAAACTCGCCCGTCATCATCCTGTGCACCGCCGCCCTGCTGGCGAGCTCCATGGCCTCCTTTATCTCCTCTTCAGATGCGGCATCGATGTTGTCGACGGCGCTCAAGAAGAAAGCCTCCCAGACGTCACCCAGACCGGTCAGCTCCTTGGCCTTGGAGCGGTCCGCCGGCGGGACATCAGCCCGGATTATGCCGTTGCCCCTTTTCACGGCCGTCACGTCCGGCCCGTGCATGACCACTATGTCGTTCATCAGGGACTCCATCCCGGATATGACGCCCTTGGCCTCCGACAGCAGCATTATCTCGGCCTCGTTGCCGACGAGTATGCCCTTGGAGAAGTCGGCTTCGTATTTCCTCTTGAGCTCTTCCTTGTCATAGGTGGTGAAAGAGCCGGTGAACACATAGGCTTCTTGAAGTTTCGAATAGCCCAGGGGGTCCTTTATCCTGTGCCCCCCGGTCAGGAATATCTTGTCTGCGTTCTGCTCCTTTGCGTCGCTGGTGAATTTCGCAAGGTCCAGCTTGGGCTCCCAGTAGGAGAAGGCCAGCCGCTCCTCCTCCGGGTCGAAGAGGTTGAAGGTCTCGCAGGTCTCCTCGTCCAAAACCTCCACGTTAGAGGTGTCGACTCCGGCCTTCTTGAGCTCGTCCAGCACCAGCCTTCCCTTGTCATCGTTCCCCACCCATGAGTAGAAGAGCACCTCATGCCCCAGCATCGCCATGGTGCGCGCCTTTATGGCACCGCACCCGCCGAACTCTATCCGAGGGTTAAGTGAATTGATGAACTTGGACATCTCATAGGGTCTTTCGGGGAGATAGCATTCCAGATCCTCGCCGGATTTTCTGGATATCTCCATGTTCTTGGACACAATATCCATGTATTGGCCGGGCAATTCATCCAACCGGTCCTCGACATCCCTCCATTTGACGGTCACGTCGACATTGGCGTCGCCGAATATGAACACTTTCATCGTATGGTTATTATTTTAATCATTTAAAATTCAACTAAGCCCGCATGAACATCAACGGAAACTCCGTAGCCGTGAAGAAGAGGGCCATGGACCCTGACTTGAGGACGGACCTGGCCGCATTGAGGTACAAAGCCGAGAAGATTATGAAGAAGAGAGAGGAGCTGCTCGCGGACAACAAGCTCCTCAGGAAGCAGGTCAGGAGGATAAAGATGAAGACCCTCGACTCGCTCGAGGACCTGATCTTCGACACGGCCAAGAAGCTCAGGGCACTCGGGCACAATGTCTTTCTGGCGAGGAAGCCCATCGACGTCGCGGAGTACATAAGAGGGGCGATGGGCCGGGGTCGCCTGGGAATCGTGCCGTCCCCTCAGACCATGGAAGCCGAGGTTATGCAGGCTTTCTTCATGAGCAATAAGGTGCAAGTCCTATCCGGGAGGTATTCAGGATACGAGAAGGGGCTTTCTTTCATCCATCCGTACTTCCCTTATCCGCAGGAAGAGGGGAAGATGCCAAAAATCGAGGCGGAAAATGCGGTCGTTTCCGCACTGGCAGTCACGGACAAGGGAGGGGTTTACCTTGAAAGAGAAGAGGAGATGATTTTCAATAAGTTCAAGGAGCCCTTCATAATCGCCACCGTGGACCGGGTCTTTCCCGAGAGGGACGCCGAGAAGGTCATCCATCTCATGGGCATGGCCTCCGGAGGGGCGATAGAGGGCAGAAGAGTCAATCTGAAGGGGCGCCTCATACTTCTGGACAACGGGCGTCTGGCCCTGGCCAGGAGCCCGCTCAAAGACATACTGATGTGCATAAACTGCTACAGCTGCTCTCTGCACTGCCCCGTTTACCTGACCGTCGGAGGCATGTTCGGCTCGCCGACGATGTCGGGCATAGGCTCGCTGTCCGTCGGATACCAGTCGGGTATAAAGGCCGCGGTCAACAGGGGGCTTTTTTTGTGCACCCTCTGCGGAAAATGCGAGAAGGTGTGCCCGACCGACGTCCCCATAGTCGAGCTCATAATGAGGATGAGAAGGAAAGCCAAGGCGTCGGGGATATGACCTATTTAAGCCCATGTGTGCGCCTCAAATCCAGGATTTTAGTCCTTAGGGCCTTGACACTGCCCCGTTCGTGAGCGTCGATTAGCGCCTGTGCGACTTCCCTCATCCTCTCGGTAGTGGCTTCTTCGCCCCTGCGCCTGCTTACTGCAGCCCGGCTGAGGAGAGCCGCCGCATCCCTCAGCGGCAGATAGCCTCTTTTGGGCGTTGCAGCCTTAATCAAAGCCAGGGCGGTCAGTCTGGATGCCTCTTCTCATGCCCCATTGATGCCAAGATGGCATCGTATACGCCATCTGAAATCTTCAGTGGGTGCCGGGCGGCCCCATCCATGGCACTCTCCGCCAGAGGTACGGCAGAGTCGTGGCCGGCTGTTCGGAGCCTGCTTACAAGGTCCTGTTTACCCGATCTTCTGACCAGTTCCGCCCATCTTTTCGGCGACATTTCTCTCGGCCTCCTTTCCCTCGGTCTCGGTATCGGCATTTAAATCTATTTGTCGAGTTTACCTTTAAAAAGCTACATCGGCAGTTATTTTTATCCAACGTAGGACAAAATATCCGGCTGGGGGTTTTAAGGTTTTTATAGACAGAGATTAAAAGATATACAATATTGTTTGTCACCGACTGGTGATAACAAAAATTGGATGGATAAAATCGGCACCGGTTTTCGGACTGTTGGAGGCAAGCTTATAGTGAGATTGTCGGCAGTGCCCGATATTAACACCAATGTGTATGGCGAGGACGGCAAGGAAATCGGGAAGCTGGTTGACATCATAGGCCCTGTGAAATACCCTTTTGGAGTGGTGAACACATCTAGAGGCCAGGATTTGCAGGGAAAGGTCGTCGCAATCAAGTAATCGCGCATTATTTTAAAATGACGCCTGTTGGGGGGTACAAGGTAGAGATAGGCATAGGGGAGTTCAAAGAGGACGAGCCTGTCCTCTCCGTGGACAAGGAGATATTCAGGCAGGCTTCCCTGCTGGACCTAGAGGACGACGTTATGTACGAAGTGCAGTCGATGTTCGAGAAGGTCCGGATGAACGGCCTGACCAAGTACAAGCAAGAGGACGAAATAATAACTGCGCTGATCTACCTGGTCTGCAGGAAGATGTCCATACCCCTGACCCTGCACAAGATATGCGACGTGCTCAGAACGGACTACCGCTCCATAAACAAGGTCTACAGATACCTTCTCAAGAAGATGAGCATACACGTCCCGCCAACGACTCCAAAAGAATACCTCAAGAAGTTCGGCATCGAGATGCGGCTCTCCAAGGAGACCATCAAGAAGGCTGAGAGGATAATAGAGAGGGTCAGAAAGACCGGGACCATCAGCGGCAAGGGGCCGGCCGGTGTCGCGGCAGCCTCCATATGCCTCGCGTCGGAGCTGGAGGACATCGAGACCTCTCAGAAAGAGATAGCCGAGGTCTCCGGCGTGACGCAGGTCACGATCCGCAACCGATACCGGGAGCTCGAGGAGACCATAAACGGCAAGCTCAAGAATATTTAACCTCCGCCCGGCTAAAATACCGTTATGAAGACGCAGCTGAGCAGCTTAGACATCTATTTTCTGACGGGCGAACTCTCCAGGCTAGCCGGAGCCAGGATAGACAAGGTGTACCAGATAGGCGCGAGGGATTTCAAGGTAAGCCTGCGCGGAGACGGCAAAGAGGAGCTCATACTCACACCTGCGTACATGTGCCTCACCAGGTTCAAGCACAAGGCGCCCAGAAAGCCCAGCAACTTCGCGATGCTGCTGAGGAAGCATCTCGCCGGAGGGGTTATAAAGGAGGTGCGTCAGCATCGGTTCGACCGTGTGGTCGAGTTGGAGATAGAGGGCCGCGGCAGGCTTATAATCGAGCTCTTCAGCAGGGGCAACGTCATACTGCTGGATGAGGAGGGCGTCATAACAGGCATACTCGAGAGCCAGGAATGGAAGGACCGCACGCTCAAACCCGGGCTGCACTACGCATACCCGCCGGAGGTTCCCGACATAACGTCCATGTCGGCGAGCCAGTTCGCCGCAGAGCTGTCGAAGGGGCAGGAAGCGGTCAAGGCCCTCGCATCTGGCATGGGGCTGGGGGCCGTCTACGCCAACGAGGTGCTGGAGAGGGCCGGCGTGGGCCCGAATGCCAAAGCGGACAAAGAAGGCGCTGAGGAGCTCTATTCGGCCATCCAGGATATGCTGGGCTCTGAGGTGGACCCCCGCATAATCAGAGAAAACGGAGAAGCTGTGGATGCGGTCCCCTTTGAGATGATAAGCTACTGCGACTATGTACAGGAGAAAAGAGAGAGCTTCAACCGGGCGGTAGACGAGTATTTCACCACCCTGAGGGCGGAGGACCGGAAAGAGGAAGCGACTAAAGATTACAGGCAGGAGCGCAAGAGGCTGGAGAAGGTCATAGAGAAGCAAAAGGAGAGCATACGCGAGCTCGAGGAGAAGGTGGAGGAATTAAAGCAGGCGGGGGACAAGACATACGCGGATTTCCGAAGGGTAGATTCGGTGCTCAAGGGGATAAAGGGGGCCAAATCAGAAGGAACGAATTGGGTGAAGTATTGCGAGGGAAGGGGCATAAGAATAGCAGACCCGGCCGAGCGCAAGATAGAAGTGGACGGGATAGGAGTCTACATAGACAAATCCATAGCTCAGAACGCCTCAATTTACTACGAGAAATCCAAGAAGGCCAAGTCAAAGCTGGAGGGTGCGAAAAAAGCCCTTAGGAAGAGCGAGAGGGAGCTGCGGCTTGTGGAGGAGGGAGAGGTCAAGGTTGAGAAAAAGACCCCCGACAAGCCAATCGAGAAGCCGAAGCCGGAATGGTACGAGAAGTTCAGGTGGTTCATGTCCGGCGACGGCTTTCTGGTCATAGGCGGGAGGGACGCGACAACCAACGATATCCTAATCAAAAAGCATCTGGAGCCCGATGACCTGGTCTTCCACTCGACGGTTCACGGCGCGCCCTTCTTCATAGTCAAAAACCCGGAGGGCAAGAACATACCTGAGAGCACCAAGCGTCAGGCAGCCGAGGCGGCGGCCAGCTACTCCAGCGCCTGGAACGCGGGCTGGGGCAGCGCGGACGTCTATGCGGTCAAACCGGAGCAGGTCTCCAAGACCGCCGAGAGCGGCGAGTATCTGACCAAGGGCGCCTTCATGGTCCGGGGCGACAGGGAATGGTTCAGGAAGACGCCGCTAAAGATAGCCGTAGGGTTCAAGGTTAATGATTACGCCGAGGCGATAGGCGGGCCGGAAGGGGCAGTAGATGCCTACACCAAGCATCACGTGACAATCGGCGTGGGCAACAAGAAATCAGGCCAGCTTTCCAGGGAGATAAAGGAAAATATTTTAAGGAGGACCAATAAAGAAGACGGCCAGAAGATCAAGAAGGCGAACTTGGGCGACATCCAGAAATGGATACCGTCCGGCAAGGGGATGATACTGAAATGAAGAGATACGCCGTAATCGGGAACCCTATAAAACATAGCCTGTCGCCGGCCATGCACAATGCCGCCTTCAAGGAGCTGGGGGCCGATGCGACATACGAGGCGCTGGAGATAGACAACCTGCAGAGGGCGTACGACCATCTCAAAGAGAACTACGCCGGCATAAACGTCACGATACCCCATAAGACCGCAATCATGGAGCTCCTCGACCAGCGCGAGATGGTGGCAGACCTGATAGGCGCCGTCAATTGCGTCAAGTTCGGCAAGAAGTCCATGGGGTTCAACACCGACGTCCACGGCGCCATGGCCGCCCTGAAAGAAGTCGTCCCCCATATCAAAGACAAACGGGTCTTAGTCCTCGGTGCCGGGGGAGCCGCTCGCGCAATCATATACGGCTGCCTCATGGAGGGGGCGGAAGTGACCATCTGGAACCGGACAGAGGAGAAGGCGGAGGCCCTCGCCAGCGAGGTCGGGGAGAAGATAAAGGCCATAGAGGTCCAGCCCCTGCCCGACCCGGTGGGCTTCGGCATAATCATAAACGCAACCCCTG
>CAZINR010000061.1:0-5909 GCA_964540655.1 uncultured archaeon
GTACGAGATGTACAGAATACACTTATGCTTCAGCAGGCAACAAGGCATGCGGCGATATAGTTATGAGTCGCCTTAATAAACCCGAATATAACGGGGGAGTTCCGGTCTGCTGTGAATCCTGTACTGTAGAAGCTGGCGACATATTTGAGTACAAGAATATGGGAGAAGGCACATCCGGCGGCGGCTATATCATGTAGCAAGACCTTGAGTGTTCCTCACGCGTATGACCAGCAGGACCGCGACGATGATTACAGCCTTCCCTGCAGAACCTCAACAATCTCGCCCTTCTTCCGCGGGTTCAGCCCGAACCTGGGCCCGAACTCCCCGGGATTTTGAATCAGGAGCTCCTTTGCGACCAGGGACCTGCACGCCTTCATGAAGTCCCTCTTGGGGACGTGTTTCGGGACCCCGGCATAAAGGTCGTCGAAGTTTATGGGTCTGCGACCCCAATAGCCCCCTCTAAAGAGCCTTTTCTCGGTCCGTCGGCAATGCTCAGATGTACTCCCTCAACAGCGAGAGCCCGGTCGCCCGGAAGCTGCAGGAGCTGGACTTCAGCTTATCGAGCAGATTTGCGGATAAGACTAAGGATTCTTCCAAAGCATAAGTCAAAGAGCTAGAGCTGGGTTCGGAAGAAGAAAAACAGAAAGAAAGCCCCGCCTCACACGGAGCTCAGACTCGGCTTGCCCCTGCGGTAGCGCCTGGCCCGGTAGCCCTTGCCGCCGCTTCCGAGGCCGCCCTTGCCCCTCGTGTTCATCAAGCGGATGACCAGCAGGACCACCACCACTATCACGATTACCAGGCCGACCCACATGAGCCAGTCTAGGTTGCCCACGGCGCCGATTTCTACGGTCCTCTGGCCGCTCACATACTTGTCCGCCGAGGCTTCTATGGTGTAGGTGCCCGCATCGGAGAACGTGTACTCGGCCCTTCCGATTGCTGGGGAGAGATTACTGGTGGTACCGTTCGGTGCCGTAACAGTTATGCTCTCGGCGGCGACCGCCTCGCCCGTGTTCGGGTCTCTAGCGACTATCTCTGTGGTGTTGCCTGCGACCAGCTCGCTGGTGTTTGTAGTCGTTATCTCCAGTGCGATGCCGCAGTCGACCGGGCAGTACTCGTTGGCTGCCGGGTCGCACTCGCCGGCGCCCTCCACATCGTCCTTGCAGACCGGGCAGTCTTCGGGGCATGCGTTGTCCGTCCCCTCGGCATTCCTCTCTGCGATGCTGCAGACACCGTCTCCGCAGTTCTGCGGGGATTCTACACTTATCTTGACCGTGTCTGTCGCAGTCTCGCGCCCATCATTCACCGTCAGCGTTATCGTGTGCTCCCTGGCAGCGTCGAAGGTCACCTGCGGATTGACAGTGGCGGGAATCTCCTTGCCGAAGGAGTCCTCCCACATATAAGTGAGTTCGTCCCCGTCCGGGTCGGTGGACCCCGATGCGTCGAGGGTCACCACGTCCCCCACCATGACGTACTGGTCCTCGCCCGCATTCGCCACAGGCGGGTTGTTCTGAGCGGTCAGGTAAAAGGGCCCCGTTATCTCGTCGTCGTTCTCCAGGCACAGGTTCGTCTGGGAGTCCGTGCTGTAGCCATCTTTCATCACGGCTATGTCGTAGCAGTTCGGCGTATCCAGCGTGAAGCTCGCGGCCCCCGTGCTGTCAGTCGAAGCTGTTTTCTCCGTCCCGTTGTCCTTTCCGACTATCGTCACCTCCGCGCCGCTGATGACCTCGTTGGTCTCCAGGTCTCTTACAACGGCCGTGAATGTCGCGATCCCGGGTTCGATTAGCTCTATATCGACGTTGTCATCCTCCGCTTCGTTATGGAAGCGATATTCCACGACTGTGTCGATATGGCCGCTCTTCTCTATTGTTATCTCATATAGAGTGTTGAACTCCAGATTCGTGAACTCGACCTCTCCGTCTTCATCAGTCTCGTCGTCATCGTCATAATCGAAAGGCTCATATGTGCTCTCCTCGTCAGGGAAGACCATGATGTCGAAATCGTCGTCCGGGTCCAGGTCGTCCTTGTCCAGCTCCTCGTCAAGGCTCTCTATCGAGACGTCGGCCTCCTCTATCTCGTTGCCCTCCTGGTCTGTGACCTCTATCAGAAGGTTGAATTCCTTCGGGCGCATGACCGCTGCGATGTTGTCGTCACCGTCGTCCCAGTTCTCCAGAGCCTCATTGTCGTCTATGCTCTTGTAGTCGTCATGTACGATTTTCAGCACGTAATCTTCGTCGTTCTCCAAACCCTCGCAGTCTATCTCTCCGTTGCCGTCGGTATCGTCACCGTCGCAGCTGCCGTCTACGGCCGTCCCATTGCTGTATTCTATCGTAACCTGCGCGTCTTCTATCTCATCGCCGTCCTTGTCCATCACGGTTATCGCGATGTCGGCCGCTGACACCAAAGGCAGCAGCATAAGGGCTATCAACGCAACAACCATCACGGTTTTCATAGAGAATGTCATTTTTCCACCCAAAAGTTTGTCTAAAATCGAGTAGATTAAGGGGAATAAGTATAAAAACATTAGGGGGATTCGGTCGGATTCATGTTCTAGGCTACATCATATTCCCTTGAATCTGCCATCCTTTAAATGCGGCTGCAGGTCGAACCCTTCGATAGAGGTGAAAGGACGAGCCATCAGGCCCGTCCTTGTCTGCAGCACATCAGGTTCCAGCTCACGCGTTGCGGATAAGGTGAAATCGGTCAGACCTCATCCTTGACCGCAACACGCCCTGTCCCAGCCCACGTGCGATGGGTCGGACGAAGCCGGTCAGACTTCGTCCTTGATTTTCAGGAGGAACGGTTTTACCTCCCCCTTGTTCTCGGGGTTTTTCGATTCGTCCTTCTTTCCCGGCTTATTCTCTTTCTTAGGCTTCTCCTCCTTCTTGGCTTCCTTCTTCGCCTTCTTGGGAGGCTTCCCCTTGTCCTTCTTCAGGAACTCCCCCTCTTCCCAATCGCCTTTCTTGCCCTTCTTTTTATCCTTCTTGCCCTTCGCGCCTTTCTTCGCCTTCTTTGCGTAACTCTCTATGTCCTCGTCCTCCTCTCTGGTGAGCAGTATCACCAGCATGACCACTATTATCACTATCAGGAAACCGATTATGGCTATCTGCATGCTGTTGTCTGTCCCTGCGGCCACTGCCCCGGTCACTTCTTCCGAGCCTTCTTCCTCTCCTTCTCCGGCCTGCTCGTCCTCCCCGGACTCTTCCTGCTCGACAGCGACCTCTTCTGCTATAATCTCTTCGGTCTCGTCCTCATCCCCGGCTTCACCTCCGACCTCTCCGGTTATGACTACTGAGGGGACGTCCTCCTTGGGCTCTTCTTCTACGGGGATTACTATGACATCCTCTTCCTCTTCCGGCTCCGCCACAATCTCCTCGCTCTCAGCCTCTTCTTCCGGCTCCAGCGGGAGCTCCTCCGCCTCCGGCGGCTTAGCCGTCGGCACGAGCCCGAACCTGTCGTGGAATGCGTCCGAGTCGACATATAGCATCACGTCCGCTTTGATTTCCGGAACGGGCTTGACAGGACCGAAGTTCTCCTTGAAATAGTCGTCTGTGTAGTAATAGGTTGCAGATGCGCAGTTTATCGCTGACAAAGCCAGGATCAAAAGCGCCAAGAATACGATAGCGTTCTTTTTTTTCATATTGTTCACCTCTATCAGGTTTTACGGGGGAAATAGCGGCGTTAAAATATAAAAAAACGCAGTTTTTCTCTTACTTTCTTACTAAAAAAGAGCGCTTGGGAAGGCTATTCTTACTTTCTTACACTTCCAGCTCTGGATTTGCCGGCTGAGACGCCTTCTTCGTCACAGCTGATTTTATCTCAGGGAAACTGAAGTCTCCTCTCTTTGGCTGGCGTTTGCCGACAAGAACCAGAATCGCTATCAGCAAGGCCGCTGTTATCACGAGCAGTGTTGCAAGCAGGACCAGTCCGCCCTCGATTTCGGATGAGACCGCTCCGCCGCTCGGAGACTCCTGGGTCTCGTTAGTCTGCTCTCTCCCCTCGCCTTCCGGGAGGATCGGCAAGGTAGGCTCTTCCGGCAGCTCCATGACAGGCCTCGAGACCTTGCAGAGGGGCCCCTCAAAGTCCAGATCGAGCTCTAAGAATGCCTGCCTGTCCTGACTGGTGGCTATTATCGTTATAGTGGACTGCTTCGGTGTGGCATCGGTCGGGATCATGTACACTGCGACCGGCCTCGTTTCCTTCGGCCTGAGGAACAGGCTGTCCGGCTGCATGAGGTAACTGCCGCCCGACATGCTCAATTCTACCTGCTGGTTCACGAATCCCGTGTTCTTCAAATAGAACTTATAAGGTCCGCCTTCGCAATCTATCTGCTTGGGGTCCTGGGCCGGTGAAAGCTCTAGGTCGGCACACGAACCCTCTCCAAACGGAAGTAGCTTGAACAGACCTTGCTCGGAGTCGGAGGCATGGCCTATCACCTTCGCGAGGAACGGGATCTCTTCGTCCTCTACGCACCATGTGCCCATTATGTCGAAACTCGTGGTCCCGATCTCTCCGCTGGCCAGCGAGAACGTGTCCCTGTCTAGAGGAACGTCTATGCCGCTCACGGACAGCTTGTATTCGTCGGCGTAGTAGCCTGTGTTCGTGACCTTCAAATCATACGTAACCGGCTCGCCGTGGCATGCCGTGATGACTGGGGGAATTATCTCTAGGTCCACGTCGTAGCATTCCATTATCTTGACCTTGGTAGAATCCGAGTCCGAGTCATATGCGTTAGACGCAGACACCGTCAGCTCGCATTCGCCTATGTCATCTTCAAGAGTGACCGCGATCTTCCTAGTCTCTCCCGCGCCCAGGTATATGGACTCATGCCCCAGCTTTGCTCTGCAGCTCCCGCTGAGCCCGAGCGAATACGTGGCGGGGACGCAGCCGTTGTTCTTTATGCTTACGGTGTAGGTAAGGCCCGCATCCGGGCAGGTCACGACCTCTTCGGGGGCGTTTACCGAGACGTGGTAACAGTTCATCAGATTCACATCGAACTTCTTGGAGACCGACGTCAGCTCTGATTGAGCGATGACCTCCACCTGGTAGGTTCCGTAATCGTCGCCGACAGCTTCCAGGGTTATAGAGCCCGTCCTGGACCCGCCGGGCGCCAGTGACATGTGCCCGTCGGCAAAACCCACGTCGATTATGCCTGACACACCCCTGACGAATATGGCGTATCTGTCCTGCCTCTGACCGTTGTTGCGGACGGTGAAGTCCACTCTGCCCGTCGAGCCTTCGCAGAGGTCTACGGACTGCTGGTGCAACTGCAAATCAGCAGTGTAGCAGTCGTTGATATTGAATATTGCGTCGTCAGAATCCGATACTCCGTATCCGCTCGCCTCTATGGATATCCTGTGCTGGCCTATTGAACTCTGTGTCGGAGTGAAAGTCGCCCGTATGGTCTCGGTTTCGAATGCCCCTACGACGACTTGGGGCGGCAAATCCGACCCCATCGGTATGTCGCTCGCCGCCGAGAGGGATATGGGCTTGGCCCGGTCGTTCACGTTGGTTATGACTATGTCATACACGGCAGGCTCCCCTTGGCAGAGGTTGTTGGATATCGGCCTGACGCTCAGTATGCAGTCGTTGCAAGCCGCCTGCGCGCTCCCAGTCATGGCCAGTGCGATAAGAATCGCTATAAATATCTTGTTCATTTCGACCTCCTTTGTATCAAAACCAGCATTATTATCAGCATGCCCAGAAGCACGAGCAATATGCCTATGGCGACGTTGTCGTCTTCCGAGGCTACGGCACTTCCTGTCGGACTTTGATCCCCACCCTCGGATTCGTTCCCTTCTGTCGGGAGAGTCTCCGGCGACTGAGGCGGTTCTCTGGATTCGGGTGGCTCTCCGGCGCCCTCTTCTACTGGAGGCGGCGCGCATCCCCCCGGTATCCGGACGGTGACCTCC
>CAZINR010000062.1:0-5892 GCA_964540655.1 uncultured archaeon
GAAGCTGCGGTCCAGCCTGGGCTTCCCCACGTCCCTGCCCCTGTAGATGACGTCTACCGGATGCCCGTCCCTGTCCACGAAATGCTCTGCGGTGAGCTCCTTCATAAAACTGTGGATATCCACGGGTCCCATCATGGGGACCAGCTTGCGGCCTATCTGCTCCGCCGGGAAATCCTCCAGATACCTCCCCACGTTGGCCAGGTTGGTCTCTATGCACGCCCTCCAATCCGGATGGAGGCCGCCCTTCTTCCTCTCGTAAAACTCCCTGAACCTGGCCAGGGCTTCGGGGATGCGCTGATTGAACTTCCTAACATCTTCGCGATAGGCTTCCAGCTCGCGCGGGCTGGGGGGCTTCTCCGACTTCCGAAGGGCGTAATATTTTTCATGGGCGGCTGAAAGGCCGTTCACAATCCCCTGCATCTCCCTATGGAGCGGTTTCAATTCAGGATGCTCTCTCTGGAGGGCATGAATCGTATGGTGGGTTCCAAGAAGCAGGTTGAGCGAGTCGTGCGCAAAGCTGCTCAGATTGTCTCTCGCTATCTCCCAGGGGACCTCCTCGGGCATGAGCTATCTTTGGAGATAAATTATAAAAAAGAAAAGTCTAAGACACCTCAATGTTCCCCGCCTGGTCCCACCATATCTCGACGACCTCGGGCCCCTCGCCCAGGTCGCTGGTGATTATCCCGTGGCAGACCACGTCCTCGCCGCGCATCTCCTCGCCCATAATCTCAATCTCGGCGGTCCCGGTCCCCCCTACGGAGGCCATGTCGAGCGTTATGCTCTGCCCCTCCGGGCACCAGTCCTGCGCGGCCGGAGCAGACGCCCCAGTCTCCAGATTCTGAACCTCGAGGGCCAGAGAATCGACAGAGCCCTGCAGGTCCTGCAGCTGCCCGTGCATGACCCAGAGCGCGGTGACAAAAGTGAGCGCGAGCAGCAGTATGGCCCCCGCGGTGAGGATGTAGTAGCTCTTCCACCTCATCAGCCCGAGCTCCTCGAAGGCGCGGATGACGTCCTCTTTCCTCTCTATCTGCCTTTCCTCGGCTTCTATAACCCTCTCCTCGGCCTCGATCTTCTCGAGCTCCTTGCCGATGTCCATCCTCTTCTTCTTGCGGGCCATTTTCTCTGATAATCTTATGTAGGGTTCAATAAAAATGGAGTGTCGGCAGTCCTTGTTCAGTCCTTGCTTTTATTTATGAAAGAACCCCTCCTGAACACCAGATGGGGCATCCCAAAGACAGGTCTCAGTTCTTCTCCGCCCATCTGGCGGTACAAACGGACAAGAGCATCCCGCCTAGGGGCATCGGGGTCGACGAAAACATGGATCCTATCTTCTCCATGGCGGCGGAAGTTGGCGGCCATCGCCCTTCTGAAAAAATCTCGGGATAATCTGGCTCTTTGCTCTGCGGCAACCTCGATGCCATCAAGGGCATCTTCGAGGAATGCCGCCTGGGCTATTGGCTTGCCCTCAGCGTCCAGGGCCAGATAGGTCCTCCCGGGCCTGAACCAGGAGCGCCACTCGCCAGGCAGCTTCTCTCTGTCCTTGGGCTTTGCCCAGCGCATCGTGATTGCGGAACCTCTTTTCCTGACCATCCTATGCGGCCTCCGCCCACTTGCCGGAGCCCTCCCAGACGCGCACGGAGACAACGTTCAGCTTCTTCTTAAGCTTCTCGAGTATCCAGAGGGCGATGTTCTCGGCCGTAGGGTTGTCCATGACCTTGTTCAGATCCTTGTGGTCCAGCTCGCTCAAAACAACCTCGCCCACTATGCTCTTTATCTCCCGGAAGTCCACGACCATGCCGTCCTCGCCCACTTCCCCTTCCACCACGACCCTCAGCTTGTACGTGTGCCCGTGGGGCTCCTCGCAGGGGCTGCCCTTGTCGTCCAAGACATAGTGCGCGGCGTCGAAGGTGAACTCGCGTGCTACTCTCATGGCTTAATTTGGCCTTTTGGTAAAAAAAACAAAGGCTCGCATATGCGAGGCTTACTTCCACCTAGTCAATATCGCCTCGCGCTCGAACAGCTTGCGGGCCATGGAGAAGAGCACCCGGTCGGCGACCGCCAGCCCAACGACCAGATAGAGCATGACCGTCAGGTCCAGGACTATCAGCTGCGCCACGCTGGCGAAGAATATCGCGATGAAGGGCAGTATCACCAGCATGCTCATCTGCTGCACCGCCCGCGGGTCGTTCATGCGCGCGGAGAAGACTATGCTGACGAGTATCGAGGCCACGGCCAGGAGGGGAGACAAGACCAGTATGGCCGCCGCCCAGACCAGGTTGGGCAGCAGGAGGTACCCCAGGTAATCGTAGCTCAATATGTCCACCACGGCCGTGAACAGGAGGAAGGCCAGCAGGGTCACTATGAAGGCCGGGATGAACGCCGCCAGCATCTTCCCCAGCAGCAGCTCGGAGTCCGTGGTGGGCGTCGCCAGCAGCGGCTCGAGCGTCCCCTCCACCTTCTCGCCGACGAAGCTGTAGGCGGATATCACGTTTGATATGGCCGCCGGTATCAGGACGAACAGGGGGATGAAGCCGGAGGTTATCATAATCATGAGGATCTCCAGGTCCTCGCCGGACGCCTCAGGCAGGCCCAGTATGGTGGAGGCGGGCATTACGACTGCGAATATCACCGGCATGATGACGAGGGGGTAGAGTATCATCCTGTTCTTCCTTATCTCCCTCACGTCCTTCCGGACTATGGTCCAGACCGTATCAAGATTCATCTTCTATCAGCTCCAGGTAAACGTCCTGCAGGGAGTGCCTGCGCTCGGTCACGAACCTCACATTCCCGCCCGCCTTCACTATCGCCCTCACTATCTCCGGGTTGCTCTTCTCCGGGTCGCCCACGTCTATGGTGAGCCTGTTCCCCTTCCGCGAGACGCTCTTCACGCTCTTGAGGGACTCGACCGCCTTGGCCACCGCGGGGGTCGCCTTCTCCAGCTCGACCTCCGTCTCGCGGGTCCAGAGCGACCTCTCCAGCTCCCCGGGGCTGCCCTGGGCGACTATGCCGCCGTTGATTATCGCCACCCGGTCGCAGAGCATCTGGGCCTCGTGGAGGTTGTGCGTGTTCAGAAAGATGGTCCTCTTCTGCTTCTTCAGCTCCAGCAAACTGTCGTTGACTATCTTGGATGCCTTGGGGTCCAGGCCGGACGTGGGCTCGTCCAGGAAGAGTATTTTGGGCTCGTGCACCAGTGCGCGCGCTATGGCCACCTTCTGCTTCATGCCCTTTGAAAAGTTCCCCACAAGGTCGTCCCTGCGGTCCCATATCTCAAACAGCCTGAGGTACTTCTCTATGTTCCCTCTCCTCTTCGAGGGCGCCACGCCGTAGAGCTTGCCGTAGAAGTCGAGGTTCTCGTAGGCCGTCATGTTCTTGTATAAGCCGGGGCTCTCGGGCAGCAGGCCTATGGACGCCCTTATGTCGCGCGCCTCCTTGCCTATGCTCTTGCCAAGGACCGTGGCGCTTCCGGACGTCGCGGATATCAAACAGGCCAGCATCCGGATGGTGGTCGTTTTTCCTGCGCCGTTGGGTCCCAGAAGACCGAAGACCTCGCCCTCGCTGACCTCGAGAGACACATCGTCCACCGCCTTCACCGGCCCGAAGCTTCGGGAAAGGCCCCTTGTTGTTATGGCTGCCATATTGATTGAGAGGGATATTGAAGAATGCGGATTAAAAAGGTTTTTTATCCTCGACTTCTTAAACCATCATGGCAGATCCTTTCAAAAGGGGAGATGAGGTCGCAAGGCACGGCGGGGTAAGGGTTTTGTATGGAGGACCCCATCAGGATTATGACCACTCTTTCATCCACGTGGAGGACGGAACGGAGACCCCGCCTACATAGACGTAAGAAGGAGGGAAGGAGGCCTGCAGATGCGGCTGGTCCACTACCCGGCAAGGATCGGCGCCCCGGGGCAGGTGGACACGGCCTTCCTGGCGGCTGCTAGGCGCCTTGCCGACAGGATGGGCTTCGAGCCGAGGGCAGCCGAGCTGACGCACCAGCCCCCCGGCAAGGCCGAATGGGACTCTTTGAAGACCGTTAGGCGCGCGCAAATGAGGTTCACCCAGAGAAAGCCCAAGGAAGCGCCGCGGACTGAAGCGGCGCCCAAATCCGGTCCGCAGAAACCAAAAGGAGGGTCCTGGTTGAGAAGGATCCTGGGGGGAAGGAAACGGAGAAGAAAGTAACCGGCTGCCTCAATAAACCCTCGTCTTCCCGCCGTCCATGACGGTCAGCTGCGCCACCGAGAACAGCTCCAGCGGGCACTCGGCCACGCAACCGGTCTCGCGCATGACGCTCTCGAACTTCTGGTCGGCTAAACCAGCGTTCTTGGTGACAATCGGCTCGAACTCGCGGAAGCCCTTGAAGTCCCCGATGAGCGTCACCTTGCCGCTGAACCTTATCGCGTCGTTGAGCTCGGTCCCGGGGTTCTCGGCGCCGAGGGAGGCGGTCACAGTGCTCATAGCTTTTGCAATCTTGAACTGGTTCAAATCCGCCAGGAACATCAGACGGAACAGCGCTATCTCGATGGCGCGCGCCGGCACGTTGACGTATTGCGCTTCCGAGTTCTCGTCGGTCAGGAGTATCTCAGCCCTTTCGACGCCGCAGTCCACCATCTCGTTGATTATGCTGGTGGTCGAGGCGTCCCCCTCGACGCAGGCGATGTCCGGAAGCTCAGGCACCCTGCCGAAGTCCAGCTTCTCGTAGACGAAAGAGGGTTTTTTGACCCTCATGCGCAGCGGGCCGCTTATCATGGTCTCGCCGAGCGTCCAGCCGGCCAGCTGGCAGCCGAGCGTCGCCAGAACGGGCCGCTCAGTCGAGGTCTTGACTATGATTTTATTGTCCTTGACCGTCTGCTCGACCCTGCCCAAAAAGCCCATCGAAGCCTCGGCGAACACCTTGCCCATGGCGATGCTGTCGGCCCTCCAGATGGGGAAGGCCCTGGTCCCTTCGGGGCTTTCCTTGACTAGCTCGGAGATATTCGGCATCATATAAGTTAGATGGTCCCGGTTATAAATAGAGCGCCATGGCTGCAGTGCCGGTTATAATGATCTAACCTCACCGGACCCTGGCCGCTATGAAGGCCACCAGTATCAGCAGAACCACCATGCCGCCCAGCAGGACCAGTGTCGTCCCGCCTATGACGACTGCGCCAGTGGGTGCCGACCCTCCTCCCGGGGTCGGTTCCGGCCCGGGGGCCGGATTGCACTGGCTGAAGCAAGTGGAGGGGCAGTCGGCCGCCCCGCTCACAATCCCCTGCCCGCCGTTATCGCAGCAGGTCCCCCCCCTCTGTTCACAGGTGTAAATCACGGGCTGAACAGGTTGTTGGCATCTGCCGCAGTCTTGCGGGCATGAGGAGCATGATTCGGTGCCGCTGCACCGGTTGTCGCCGCATCTCTGGCACAAACCGCAGTCCTGTGAGCAGGTGGAGCAGCTCTCCGAGCCGCTGCATCGCCCGTCGCCGCAGTAGCTGCATGCGCCGCAGTCTGTGGGGCAGCTGGAGCAGCTCTCGCCGCTGCTGCACTTGCCGTCGCCGCAGTAGTTGGAGGGGCAGTCCTGGGGGCAGTTGCACTTGTTCTCGCCCCTTCCGCACACGCCGTTTCCGCATCGCGCGCATATGCTGGCTCCCACGATGGGCGTGGTGGGGCAGTTGCCGTATGAGTTGGGCGAGGCCGTGCTTATGGCCGTCAGGCCCGCGCAGCAGGCGGAATTCGAGAAAGCCAGGCACTTCGTTCAACTGCGAGTCGCGGTTCTTCCAGACCGCTTCGAAATCCGCTTCGGCGCCTTTGACGACCTTGAACCGGTTCATGGCGATAAACATGCATCAGTCTCCTTGCCGAGTGTCACCTGCAGCCGATTCCCCGCGATATTGATAGAGCGTTTTCCGCCGTCGCGGAACC
>CAZINR010000063.1:0-5711 GCA_964540655.1 uncultured archaeon
CTCTAGGACCTCTTCAAACTTCTCGGCGTTTATGCTTATCCTGTATTCCCCGCCGGGTATCCCGCAATCGACCCTGACCATCATCGCCAGGTCCTCTTCCTCGCCGGAAGGCACCAGTACCTTCTCCGGCTCGAGGACAGCCGATATCATGTCAGTATCCATGGACTCTACTTCGAAGTCGTAGGACCTCTGGAACGGATGGTCGTTGTCTATGTGGACGTTGTAGAATACCGTCCCGCAGCAGAGCTCTCTTACGCCCGGGGTCACCTCCACCTCCGCGCCCCTTGCAGCTACTAGGCTCAGTGAAAGAGCTATTGCCACAATTCCGAAAAAAACGCAGAGTTTATCGACATCCAATCTCAACACCCCCGTCGGCGGTCAGTGTAGGTTCTCTGACACGCTCGGATATCACGTGAAGCCTGGAATGCTTCACACTTGTTCCGTTGGTTCTACTTATTAAAAATATAAAAAGCAAGGCTATCACCGCAAGTATCGCCAGAACAAAGGCCCAGTCGGGTATAATGAGCTCCCCTGCCAGGAATGCTCCTGTCGGACCGGATTCGGTTAGGTTACCGCCACCCGTCTCATTGCCTACCTCGATTCCGTTCTCAAGGGGCGGCAGCTTGACGTCGACGTGAAGAACAATCGCGTCTTGGACATCATTGTTGCTGGCTGCCACGTTTATGTCGTAGAGTCCCGGGCTCATGTCCTCCGGCACTTCTACGACCAGTCCCCATGATTCAGAAGCCCCGTCCAGGACCGTCACTGTCGCCGGCTGCCCTACCCATGGAGCCAACGGCCCCGATGCCGTTAAGGACAGCGTTTCCGGGACATTCCCCCGGTTCTCCACCAGAAGAGTGAACGAGCCTTCCATCCCCTGCTCTATCTCCTGACACTCGTCCGTGATTCTGAGGCCTATCTGGTGCCTTGCGGGCTCTCCGCAGTCCTGCGGGCAGTTCTGCTGGTTCTCCGTCTGGGTGTTGCACACCCCGTCCCCGCAGGTGTAGCATGCACCGCAGTCTTGAGAGCAGCTTGCGCATGTCTCGTCTCCGTTACAGACGCCGTCACCGCAATAGTCTCTCGGCTGCTGCTGGCATGGGGGTTGAGGACATACGATCGGAGGCGCGATTTTTACAGCACAGTCCTGCGGGCAGTTGTAGGGACTCTCCCTGTCCAGGCATCTGCCGTCACCGCAGAAAGTCCGCAAATCGCAATGATTGTTATTGCACACGTATCCTATCGGGCAGTCTCCGCTATCGCAGCACTGGACGCTCTTGTAGAAGTCCCAGTTGCCGTCGCGGCAGACCAGCTGCTGCTTTCCATCGCATGTCTTGTCACCCTCTTCCCCTGCAGGATTGGTGCATTTCGCTGCGCCGCAGTCAAGTGAGCATGAATAGGGTGACTCGTCATTGTCGCATTTCCCGTCCCCGCAGTATGGCGGCAGGCCGCAGTCCTTGGCGCAGTTGTACCTGCTCTCATCAAGATCGCATTTCCCGTCCCCGCAGTATGGTGCAAGCCCGCAGTCTTCGGGGCACGACTGCCTTGTCTCCGCTCCGTTGCAAGTCCCGTCGCCGCAGTAGGCCGGATGCCCGCAGTCGTTCGGGCAGCTGTATTTTGTCTCCGCTCCGTTGCATCTCCCGTCGCCGCAATACGTTTCAGGCTCCGGCTCCTCGCAGTCGTAGCGGCAGCTCTGCGGAGTCTCCCCGTTGCTGCAGACCCCGTCCCCGCAATAGGGAAGGGGTCCGCAATCAGCGGGGCAGCTGTGTTGCGTCTCGCTGCCGGAACACCATCCGTCCCCGCAGCGAGTGGTGGGACTTTGGGTGGAACCCTGGGAAATCTCTTTTGCTGGTTGCTGTTGCTTTTCTTGCTCGACCACAACCACGTTGGTGCAAGACTGAGATTCGCATCTTCCGCCGTAGACTGTGTCAGGATACGGTTGGACATAGACAGTCGGCGAGTAATAATCATAGGGATAATAATCATAATAGCCATAGTATCCTGCCGTCGGGGTGGCCCATCTGTACCCGTTCCAGTAGTTCTCCCAGCCGTAGCACGAGGCATGGATGCCCACGTCCCAGACGCTGTCGCCCCAACCTCCGCCGGACATCTCCGCCATGGCGCCGCAGCTAGATCCATAGCATTCAGCCATCACCGGCGCCGCGGCTAGCGATAAAAAAAGCAGCGCGCAGGCGATGCCCACCAACACAGTCTTAGGTCTCATTTCTGAACCCGTTTATTATTGTTACCACTATTTAGTGGTTACACTATAAAAAGCTTTTCGGTAGTTGGATACAATTAACTATGGGGGCATGTTTTCAAAGAAATAAGTGCGG
The DNA here is from genome assembly GCA_964540655.1 of uncultured archaeon. Classification (GTDB taxonomy): domain Archaea; phylum Altiarchaeota; class Altiarchaeia; order JAFGQM01; family JAFGQM01; genus CAZQBY01. The sequence goes on from CAZINR010000063.1 coordinate 2,334, forward strand.
ATCAGCAGTAACAATATCCGCTGACCCAGTGGCAGCTCGAGTGGCAGTAGACGCTACCGTAGGAATAGCCATAATACGGATAGTTGTAGTAGCCGTAGTATGAGGGATAATTGTAGTACCCATAGTTCCCGTAGTGGTAGCCCGGGTAGTAATAACCGCTGTAGTAATAGCTCGGGTAGTTGTAATAACCCACGGAAACCTGCGCCCCATATGAGGGGTAGTAGTATCCGCTCCCGTAGCCATAGGTCACTATGGTCCCCTGGACCGAGGCTGCCATCGCCACCACCATTATCCCGACCGTGATATAGGCGAGTTTCATGTTGTCACCCTCCTGTTTAGCTATCAGGTTAAAAGTATAAAAACAAATGATTCATACGCTCATCTGATTAGTTGTCCCTCACATGTAGCACTATTTTTATGCTTATCTGCGTAAAACTACTTCAGAGCATGGAGAAGATTGTATCGATACTCAGAAAGCTCGGTCTCAACAGATACGAGTCGAAGGCCTACCTCGCATTGGTCTCTTCCGGAGTGACCACCGCGGGCAAGCTGGCCGAGAAGTCGGGGATACCCAGGGCCAAGGTCTACGAGGTCCTGAAGAGCCTGGAAAGGCAGGGCTTCGCAGTCTCGACTTCAACACGCCCCGCCAAGTTCAGGTCCGTGCCGCTCGACGATGTCGTGAGGAAGCTCACCAAGAAGGCGAAAGACGATTATGAAGGCCGCATCGAGCAGATAAACGACATCCACAAGAAGCTCCAGGAGAACCTCAAGGAGGTCAAGGAGCAGGTCAATGGCGAGAGCGAGATGGTCTGGATAATACGGGGAAGGGACAACCTCCACAACACCATAGACAGCCTTGTGGACGAATCAAAGAGCAAGATTCTTGCCGCGACCACCGAGAAGGGCATAGTGAGGAAGCTTTTCAGGCACAAGAAGAAGCTCTCCGAGGCCGCCAAGAGAGGCGTCGATGTCCGGCTATTGGCGCCCATAACCCATTCAAACGCCGAGGTGGTCAGGGATGCTGTCGAGGAGTTCATACTCCAGCACGGGAATTCGGTCTCGGCGAGGTTCGTCCTGAGCGACGACCGGAAGGGTCTGGTGATACTGCACTCCGACGAGAACGGGGTGACCCAGCATACCGAGACGGGCCTCCTCATAAACAGCCCGTATTTCATCAAGGCCCTCGGCCATCTGTTCGAGCACAAGTGGGAGAAGACCACGCCTCTGAATGATCGGCTCTGCGAGCTGGAGAAGGGCCCCTGCGCATAAGCTAGATTAGCCCGACTCTGAAAAAAGAATAATTAAGTAAGATAGTCTTACTTGACCTCGACCTTGACGCCCTTCTTGGAAGGCGTGGCCTTCTTGGCCTTGAGCTCCAAGACCCCGTTCGTGTAAGAAGCTCTTACGCTGTCCGGGTCTATTGCCGCGGGCAGGGCGTAGCTCGAGTTGAACTGGAAGTATCTCTCACCCGCCTTGTAATAACCTTTCTTTTTGATCTCACTATTCTTCTTGGATTCCACAGATACGCTTATGGTGTCATCGGTCGCGTCTATGCTTATGTCCTTCTTGTCGACGCCGGGGAGTTCGACGGTGAGGATTACCTCCTTGTCGGTAACCGATATGTCCGAATATGTCCTCGTGCCGCCCCTTTCAAAATAAGGGCGGGCCATGGACTCGTCTATCATCCTTTGTATTTCGTCGAAAATGGTCATTTCAACCACCGATAATATAGAGCAAGGGATAATAAAAATTTTACGCTAGGGCGCAGTTACACTACAAAAGATATCTACACTGGCCAATGAGGCGAGCCAGTCCAATTTACTCTCTTAACGAGCCCAGCCTTTTTGCCAGCTCGCCGAAAACCTCTCCCTTCTTCTCCTCGGGCAAATGGAACAGGACCTTTGATATCATCGCGGAAGAGATTGTGAAGATGTAGTTGAGTTTTATCACGCTGTCCTTTATCGCGCCATCCCCTCTGCTCAGCGGGACCCCGCCCATCCTGAGGTTGCTCGTTATCCCTGCGACGACCACGTTGCCCTTCTCCTCGAACAGGACCAAGGCAGGCCTGACTTTGACTTCGAAGGTGTCTACGAACTGTATTCTCGCCAGGACCACATCACCGGCCCTAAGCGGTCTCCCAGGCTTCATCCTCTTTGTTGTCCCACAGCTCCTGCATCTTCTGCTGCTGTATCTTGTGCAGGAATTCGTCGTACTGGTTCCGCTCCTTCACGGCCCTGTAGGTGTCGATCATGCGGGATATCAGCTCATTGTAAGTCTGCCGAGGGTACTCTTTGGACTTCTTCAAGGATTTCGCTACTGATTTGTCTACCTGGATGGTCGTGTACATTATAAGTCCCTATAATTTATTATAATTAGTATATAAATTATGGGAATAAAAATGAACCGGCTCTCACAACGCCACCTCACAAAACAGTAGACCGAGGACTGAAGACCTTAAGATTGAGAGTGCCCGAGCCGAAGGAGGGGTTCGGGTTTCCTGTTTCGGGTTTCGTGCGTGTTCCGATATGGTAATGGGAGGTGCAATAAAAACCACTAGCGATATGCTTTGTCGTGATGCTCATAGTCAATGAAATAAACTACTTTATCCTCAACATAGAATATGAGTACAAAAGGCCCAATATGAGCCCTTCGCCTGCCCCTTAAATCATATTTCAGCGGCTTATAATGGAGAGGGTTTTGTACCACTTCGGAAATCTTTGCGCGTATCCTGCCATAGGTTGAGACATCCTTAGACCTGAATTTGCGGAGTTTCTTCTTAAGGGGAGGCTTATCTCAAATTCATACATTCTCAAAATATCGGTCAAACTCCTCCATGGACTTGAACCTCACGCCCTTCTGCTTCATCGCCTCGTCCAGCTTCTCTGCATACTCTGGGCGCAGCCTTGGCTCTAAGGACTCCCTCTCATATTCATCTATTATAAGCCGTATGGCGTCGTTCTTGTTCTTCAATCCGAACTTCCCCTTGACTATGTTTACGACCATGTCCTCCCTTTTGTCCAGGTTTATCAGCGTTTGAACCATTTTGTAAACTATTACATATTATAATGTTTTGTAATAAAAATGAATCGGCTCTCACAACGCCACCTCACAAAACAGTAGACCGAGGACTGAAAACCTTAAGATTGAGAGTGCCCGAGCCGAAGGAGGGGTTCGGGTTTCGCGTTGCGAGTTTCGGCGAAACTTTCCCCCTAGTTTCGAGTATGCTGTTCCGAGGTTCGTCAAAGACGAACCTGGACGCAGGTTCACAGAGCTAACCTCGCGTTTCAGTTTCGTGTGTGTTCTGGGATTATAAGGGATATACTCATAAAAATCAGAATTTTCCACCGGTCTATTGACCGGTGGCGTCACCGGTGGAAA
>CAZINR010000064.1:0-5341 GCA_964540655.1 uncultured archaeon
CCCCGGTTATGCTGGACACCTTGTTGACTACGGGCGGAGCGCTCTCCTTGTCGGTCGCCACGACCGCGGCCTTCCCAGCCGAGGCTATCTCGGCTATGATGCCGTCTAGGGGGAGATTGCGCCTGCTCTTTACTTCAAGGACATTGCCGTCAACATCCAGAAATGCCAGCCCGACGGTAGTCCCCGGGTCTATCCCCACTATCAGGTGCTTGTCCGCCAATCCTCAGGCCTCCCGTATGTATTTGCAAGTGGGGCTCACTTCCACGAAATGAGCGGCTGTTTCTCCATACGCGGAGCACTGGTTCTCGGGGTTATCGTCCACCTCCTGCCTTGGGTCGTGGGCCACGTCGCAAACCCAGTCCGGGGCCACGTTGTTGGACAGGCAGGGCCCGTCGCTCAAGTCCGCGCCGCTGTCAAGTCTCTCGCGGCAGAGCTCTTGGCAGACGTCCCTTGGGCGCAGGGGCTCGCCGTCGCGTTCGCCCGCGTAGGTCTCCTGCGGCTCGCCCGCGGCCCCAGGATTCTCCTCCCTTTTCACCGGACCGTTGCCATAACTCAGATAATACGCTCCCACCAGCAGGAGGGCCACCACGACCCCCACCACTATCATTCCCTTTGCCATCTTCCATTAGCTAACATGAAGCAGCATAAAAATCAGAATTTTCCACCGGTCTATTGACCGGTGGCGTCACCGGTGGAAAATATCTGTCAAAAACCAAGGAACATGCCACCGATCTCCGACCGGTGGTTTTTGACATAGCGATTTTCTAGTTCTTTTTTATCCGAATCTGCTTAATAATCCGGGATGGAATCCGACTGGGAGGAAACCGGGGGGAAGAAGGAGGCCACGTTCGCCTCCCTAGGTGAAGACGGAAAGATAATCGCCAAGGGCAGGGAATGGAGGTCGAAGAGCGGCGCCTGGCCGGACCGCTTCTACTGGAACCTCTATTACAAGGGCAAGAGGCTCCAGCCGGTGAACGGCCCCTCCGGTGAGAAAGCCGGCAGCATCTACATGCCCGACATGCTCTGGGGTCCCGGGAAAGAGGTCTCGCCGAAGAAGCTCGGCGAAAAGAAGTTCGAGTTGAAGAAAACCGTGGACGTTTCCTACGATTTCCACCTTGACGACGACATGGACATCCCCATTGAGATGGTCTTCGATTTGGGCAAAAAGGAGGTCAGAGTCAAGACCCACCCGTTCTTCCTGACGAAAGAGGATATGGCTTAGCCGGGCCCGGCTCCCGCTAAGTAATGTAAAAATAAAAGAACAGCCGGAATCAGATTCCGGCCAAGTAAGACACACTCGTCAGGAGAATCTCCGGAGTCTGACCCGGGTCGAAGGCGAAGTACAAGACCGTCCCCAGTCCGCTGCCGCCCTCGATTATCGCCGGGACGGTGCCTTCACCTATCGTGTCGATCGCGACTATGTCCTTGCCTCTGGAAACCACCTTCCATATCGCGGACGGCATGGCGGTCTGAGAGCCTATCAGCTTTATGCCCCTGGTTATGGGGTGGTTCATGTCGACGATTCTCAAATCCGAGCCGTATGCGACATCGTTCCAGCCCGCCCATTCGCCTATGAGCTGCGCCGGGACGGGTATGCCGTTTCCGGACGGCCACTCCCAGCCCGCGACGTTCGGGTACTGCGGGTGCTTGGAGCCGGCATCGCCGACGACTATTATCTTGCCGCCTCCGTCCACATACTGCTTCACCGCCTCGCGGGTGTTCATGTCGAAGGCGGGTTCGCCCTGAAGGATGACCACTTGGTAGTTCCTCAGCATGTCGACCGTTATGTAATCCGGGTCGAAATTAATCGGATAGTGGATGCCCTTCATCCGGGCCTCTTTTCCGGAGAGGGTCCTAACCACGTCCTGCGAGGGGACGCCGATAACCAGCACATTTGCCTCTCCGCCGCAGCCTATCGGTATGATACAGGGTATCACGCCCAGGAACTGCAGTACGAAGAAGGCAATCACAATCAATAATATCAGGGGCAGGATACCCTCGATACTGTGGAATCTTTTCTTTCCTCCGCCCATGGGGACATACGCGTACGGGTCGCCTGGATATGCTTCCATTTTCAGTCTGTTTTATTATTTGTGTTTGTATAAAAATCTGATTACTTTAAGCGATTAAAGAATAAAAACCAAAAAAACCACCCAAAGGGGGCAAAAAGAGCCGTTCATGCCCCTTTTTCTGCCTTGCTCTGAAAAATAACACATGGAATTGGAGGCGTCTCCGACGAACCGCCTGGAGGGCGAAGTCAGTTCGCCCCCGAGCAAGAGTTACACCCACCGCGCCATAATGCTGGCCGGGCTGAGCCGGGGCTCGGTCAAGGTCAAAGACCCGCTGCTCTCCGCTGACCCCCTAGCGACCATAGCGGCTATGCGGGCCGCCGGGGCGAAGATAGAAGAGCGCGGCGACCATCTCCTGGTCGAAGGCAATGGCGGCGAGATAGAAGCTCCTGAGAAAGTGGACGTCAAAAACAGCGGGACAACGATAAGGATAATGGCCTCCGTCTTTTCGCTCTGCGACAGGAAAGTCATCCTCACGGGCGATGAGTCCATCCGCAATAGGCCGATGGGCCCCCTACTGGATGCCCTAGAGGGGATGCGGGTGGAGACCTCCTCCAGAAACGGCAACCCCCCCATCTCGGTCAAGGGGCCTATGAAGGGGGATACCGCCTCCATCCGCGGCGATGTCAGCTCGCAGTACATATCCGGGCTTCTAATATCGTGCCCCCTTAGGGAAGAGGACACCGTCGTGGACATAACCACCCCGCTCAAATCCAAGCCGTACCTGGACCTGACCCTCGACACGATCAACGAATTCGGCGTCTCTGTGGTCAACGAGGACTACAAGCGCTTCAGGATGCGAGGCGGCCAGTTCTATTCAAGGAGCGAGTACCGCGTGGAAGGCGACTTCTCCGGGGCGGCGTTCGTGCTCGGCGCTTCCGCCCTGACCGATTCGGGGGTCACGGTGAATAACATCTATGACGACTCCATGCAGGGGGACAAGTATTTCCTGGACATACTCAAGATGATGGGCGCGGAGGTCTACACCCATAAGGGCGGGGTTGAGGTCGTGGGCGGAAAATCCCTGCGCGCCGTCGAGGTGGACCTCTCCCAGACGCCGGACCTCCTGCCAATGACCGCCGTCATGTGCGCGCTGGCGAAGGGGGAGAGCAGGATATGCAATGTGGAGCATGCGCGCATAAAAGAGTGCGACCGGATAAGCGCCATGGCCCGGGGCCTCAGCAAGATGGGCGCCAAAATCGACGAGCGGCAGGACGGCATGATAATACGGGGCGTCGACAATCTGAAGGGAGCGCGCATAGAGAGCTTCGGCGACCACCGCATAGTCATGGCATTCGCGGTGGCAGGGCTCAGGGCCGAGGGCAAGACTGTCATAAACAGGGCGGAGAGCGTTAATGTCTCCTACCCCGGTTTCGTTGAGGACATGAAATCCCTGGGCGCCAACCTTTCTACTTCCCCGGGGGCGCCATAGTCAGGAGCTTCCTGGCCTGCTCGGGATAGTCTGCTATGAACTTGAGCTCGTCTTTTGTGAGCGGCTTCTGGGTGTGGACGTTGGCGTATCTGGCCAGCTCCAGTATCATCCTGGCCTCCTCGTCGTCCTTGAACTCCACCTCCAGCTCCCCGTAGACGTTCTTGAAGCCCTTTATGCCGCTGTACTCCCCAACGGTTATCTTCCGCCCGGTGTCGATTATGTCCGGCTCCCCCCTCCCCAGCTCTTCGAAGTCGTAGAGCTCGTAGTTGCGGCGGTCCTTGAGAGCCCCGTCCGCGTGGATGCCGGACTCGTGGGCGAAGGCGTTGGTCCCGACGCCGGGATGGTTGACCGGTATGGGAACGTGGAAGGCGAAAGATGCGTACTTGCATATCTTCCAGGCGTCCTTTAGCTTGACTCCCTCGTCCAGTTTGTAGTCCTTTTCGAATCCGCTCGAGTACTTCAGGGCCAGTATGACCGAGACCAGGTCCGCGTTGCCCGCCCTTTCCCCGATGCCGTTTATGGTGGTGTTGATGTAGGCGTCCTGCCCTGCGTCCACGCAGCCCTTGGCTCCCGCCACCGACGACGCGACCGCCATGCCCAGGTCGTTGTGGCAGTGCATCTCGATGGGGAGCCCGGCCTCTTCCGCCAAAGCTTTGACGCGCGCGTATATGGTGAACGGGTCGTCGTAGCCGAGGGTGTCGCAGTAGCGGACCCTGTCGGCCCCCGCCTTCTTGGCGGCCTTTGTGAACCCGACCAGATAATCCAGATCGGTCCTTGACGCGTCCTCTGCGTTGACGCCTATGCTCCTGGCGCCATTGTCTTTGGCAGCCTCGACAGCGTCGGTCATGTCATCTAGTATATCCTCACGATTCTTCTTTCCCCGGAACTTGCCGTTTATCATCTGGTCCGAGGTCGAGATGGATAGGTTGACGTGCTCCAACCCCGGGACGAGCCTCCACGCGCTCTCCACGTCCTTCCTTATCGCGCGCAGCCAGCCGCCGAGGCGCATGGGTTTGATTGCCCCCAGCTCAGCAAGCTCTAAGTTGGCGTTCAGGTAGTTTATCTCGTGGTGGGTGAAGGGGAACCCGAACTCGCTCTGGAAAACCCCCATGCCGTTCAGGTACATGTTTATCAGCGTCTTCTCCAGCTTCGCCAGCCCCAGCCGCGAGGTCTGCACCCCGTCGCGGTTCGTAACGTCTATTATGTGTATGGTGTTCATCTCGGAAAATCGCCTTTTATTTGAGCAACTGGAAATAAAACCCCATGGTTTCTCTGGCCGAGAAGATACTCAGGGGCCACGCTGTCGACGGCGAATGGGGAGGCGAGCTGGGAATCAGGATAGACCAGACCCTCACCCAAGACGCGACCGGCACCCTGGCATACCTGCAGTTCGAGGCGATGGGCCTCGACAAAGTGAAGACAGAGCTCTCGGTCAGTTATGTCGACCACAACACGCTCCAGACCGGCTTCGAGAATGCCGACGACCACCGCTACCTCCAGAGCGCCGCGGACAGGTACGGCGCCAGATTCTCCCGCCCCGGCAACGGCATCTGCCACCAAGTGCATCTGGAGAGGTTCGGAGTCCCGGGGAAGACGCTCTTGGGGAGCGACAGCCACACCCCCACCGCAGGCGGACTGGGCATGATGGGCATCGGCGCCGGCGGCCTTGATGTCGCCGCGGCCATGGCCGGGGAGCCCTTCTACCTAAAGACGCCCGACATCCTGGGCATCGGCCTGGAAGGCGAGCTGCCCGAGGGCTCCTCCGCCAAGGACGTGATACTGGAGATTCTCAGAAGGCTGTCCGTCAAGGGCGGTGTGGGCAAGATAATCGAATATTACG
>CAZINR010000065.1:0-5188 GCA_964540655.1 uncultured archaeon
TCAAAACCACATGGGCCTCTTCCAACACCTTGTTGACGAAGCTTGCTGATGTCTCTCCCGCCGGGACCTTGGCCCAGATGTAGAAGGTGCCCTTCGGTTTCTTTGCGTCGATTCCCGCCTCGTTGAAAGCGTCCACTATCGTCTCCATGCGCGCTTCATATTCCTCAAGAGCAGGCGGCTCGTCATAGTTCTCGAGAGCATATATGCCCGCCAGTTGGACGGCCTCGAAGACTCCGGAATCAATGTTCTCCTTGACCCTCGACAATCCGGCGACTATGTCCTCGTTGCCGTATGCCACGCCCAGCCTCCAGCCGGTCATGTTGTAGTTCTTGGAAAAGGAGTGCAGTTCAACGCCCACATCCATAGCACCGCCCACTTCCAAGAAGGATGGGGCCTCGTAGCCGTCGAACGTTATCTCGCTGTAGACGTTATCGCTCACAACTATGACGCCGTAGTCCTCGGCGAAATCCACCACATGGCCGTAGAAATCCTCGTCAGCCACAGCCGCAGTGGGGTTGTTGGGGTAATTTATGAACATCATCTTGGCGTCCTTGGCGTCCGTTCTGTCAATAGCATCCAGGTCTATCAGAAAATCGTTCTCTTCCTTCAGAGGCATGGGTATCGGTATGCCGCCGGTCAGTATTGTCGCCCCGTTGGCATATCCCGGATAGCCGGGGTCGGGCACCAAGACCTTGTCGCCGCTGTTCACAAACGCGCGCGCTATGTTGCACGCGCCCTCCTTGGAGCCTATCAGCGCCTGGATCTGGTTCGTCTTGAGGTCCAGTCCGAACCTCTTTTCGCACCACTTGGCCCAAGCCTCGCGAAAGTCCGCCCTCCCGGCATCCATAGGGTAGCGGTGCGTGGCGGGGTCATCAACAGCCCTTTTCATCGCTTCCCTGATGCCCTCGGGGGTGGGGAGGTCCGGGTCGCCGATGCCCAAGTCGACCAAGTCAGCGCCCTTGGCCATCATCGCCTTCTTTTTCTTAGATATCTCCGCAAAAGCATAAGGCGGAATTTTCTTGAGATTGTCTGAGTACTCTACTTTCATTCTGGGTAGTTTAGATTATACTCAATAAATAAGCTGCGCACAATCTCTATTCAAGGCCCAGCGCATCCTTCATCTCATACATGCCCGGCCCCTGCTGGGCCAGCCACTTGATAGTGCGCAAGCAACCGTATGCGAAAGCGTCCCTTGAGTGGGCCTGGTGCTTTATCTCCATGCGCTCGCCCATGTTGCCGAAGACTACCGTGTGCTCGCCGACCACGCCGCCGACCCGCATGGCGTGTATGCACACCTCCCCGGGCTTTCTCTCTCCGACAATCCCTTCCCGACCGTATCTCAAATCGGACTTGTCCCCGCCTATGGAGTCTAAAATCCCCTCAGCCAGCTTCTTGGCCGTGCCTGACGGCGCGTCCTTCTTGAATCGGTGGTGGACGTCCAATACCTCGATGTCGTAGTCCCTCAGGACCTTGGCCGCCTCCGCAGCCATCTTGAAGAAGAGATTCACGCAGACCGAGAAGTTCGGCGAGATTAGACCTACTACGCCATTCTTTTTTATAGATTCCTTTATGGCGGATATCTGGGCCCCGGTAAGTCCCGTGGTGCCCACTACGACCCCCACTTTATTTGCTGCGGCAGTCTCGGCATTCTTTAGGGTGGCTTCCGGGTTCGTGAAGTCCACCAAAAAATCAGGGCTAGTGTCTTGCAGAATCTTGTCTAGATCGTCGGCTCCTTCGACCTTCACGCCGATATTGCCGATGCCTAGGACCTCACCTATGTCCTCGCCCAAGTGTGGGCTGTCCGGTGCGTCTATCGCAGCCACGACTTCAAGCCCGTCGTCTTCTGCAGCCCTCCTGAGGACCTGACCGGCCATGCGGCCGCAGGCCCCTGAAACGGCTATCCTGGTCATAGTAGGCTCAAATCCTGAAGGACCTTCTTTATCTTCTCCTTGCTTTCTCCCGTAGGCTCGACCAGCGGCAGCCGCGGCTTGCCCGAGGGCATGCCCATCATCTCCATGGCCGCCTTTATCGGTCCGGGATTAGTTTCAACGAAGATCACCTTGTTCAGGTCCAGATATTTGTAGTGCAGCTGCTTGGAGTCTTCGATGTGCCCGTCGAAGTGCTCGTGTATCATCTTCGTCAGGCCCTTCGGAACCACGTTGGAGGAGACGGATATGGCGCCGTGTCCGCCCAGACTGAGAATGGGATAGCTCCAGCTGTCCTCGCCGCTGAGGACGACGAAGTCCTCGGGCGCATCTCTGAGTATCCTCATTATCTGCTCCAGGTCACAGCTGGCCTCCTTGACGCCCGCCACGTTCTTGAGCTTGCTCAGCCTCAATGTGGTCTCAGCTTCAACGTTCTTGCCGGTCCGAGAGGGTACGTTATAGACTATCTGCGGGATGTCCACGGTCTCGGCTATCTTCTTGTAGTGCTGATACAAGCCCTCCTGAGTGGGCTTGTTGTAGTACGGCGATATGAGCAGCACCGCATCGGCGCCCGCTTCTTTGGCATGCTTGGTGTATCTTATGGCTTCTTTAGTATTGTTGGAGCCAGTCCCGGCGATGACCTTGGCTTTGCCCTTGGCCTCCTCGATGGTGATGTCGATTACCTTTTCGTGCTCCTCGGGAGTCAGCGTCGGGGATTCCCCAGTAGTCCCTACGGGCACCAGTCCGTCTATGCCTTCAGATATCTGAAAGCGTATGTTCTTCCTGAGGCCTTCCTCGTCCAGCCCTCCATCCTTGTCGAATGGGGTGACGATAGCCGTGTATGCGCCAGATAGGTCCATTTTGGTATTAAGAAGCATTTCTCTTATTATTTCTCTTTCCCGAAGTCGGGAACGAATATCCTATGACCCACATCGCCTTGTATCTCCTCCAGGACCCTGTCCACTATCAGCTTCTCGGAAGTCGGCAGACCCTTGACTCTTGCGTCTATATCCTTGAAGCTCTTGAACTGCTCTTCCTCGCGCTCTTCCAGTATCTTATAGAGGTGCTTCTTGCCGACCTTGGGCAGAAGCTCCAGCTGGTGATGCTTGAGGCTTATGGCAGTCGCCTTGTTGAAGAAATTGATGAACTTTTCCTCATTCTTCTTGACTATCTCCGCGACTACGTCGGGCAGCTCGTTCTTGGCCGTGGCTGTCAGCTCCTCATACTTGAGCCTCTTCTTGATGGTGCGGACCTTGTCCCTCTCGCCGTCCCCTACGTAGACGTCCTCGCGCGCCCTGAAGCCGACGCCTTGCTTGGGTGTGACCTCCAGGAGCACGAAGTATCTGGTCCCCACAGTCTGCGCGACCGGATACCGCTTGTAGACTGGAAGGGATGTTATGCCTTCCGGCAGGTAGTCAAGGACCACTGCGCTCTCCTCTCTTATCTTCTCCTCCCGCCTTTCCATCATCTGTGTTTGTCGAGGATCTCGAGCACCTTGTCAATGGTCTCGGTCTCGGGCTGTTTCCTCTCCTTGGAGAAGAAGGCCCGCAGCTCGTCCCTGTTGGCGGGCATCGCGTTGACTATCTCGATCGCCTTCTCCTTGTTCAGGTCCAGCTCGGCCATCTGGTTAACCATCTCTGTTGCGTCCTTGTAAGAAGTCTGAGCGCAGTGCTGAGCGTGCTCCAGAGACTTCTTCTGGACGTACTCCAGTTCCTTCTCCTTCGAGATGGCTGTCAACAGCTTCTTGACCTCCGCTAGAGTGACCGGTTCCTCGGAATAGAACTCCTTGGTGTTCATTTTTAAGCCTTCCTCAAATGCGCAGAAGTGGTGATTATCGTCTTCTTCTTTCCGCCGTCGTCTATCGAGACCTCGTATGACTTCCCCCGCACCTTGGTCACCGTGCCTTCCCTTCCCTGATACCTGGGATGCGGCATCGCCTTCTGTGTGGATGAATCCAAGTCTATGATGACTCTCTCGCCTACTTTGAATTCCCGGAGCAGCTGGTTGACCGTAGTCTTTTCCCTGTGCCTGCTGAGCTGCTGCCTGGAATGCCCTCCTCGGTTGCCTCTGTTTCTTTTAACCATCGGTAAAGTCTATTCTAGCCTCGTTAGCAAGGATAGAACGTGCCCCCTACGATTTTTTTGCGTATAATTTGAAAGGAAGGGTAAAAAAAGGCATGTTTTATTCTAGAAGGGTTAAAGGGACGTCCGCATAAGAATTCAGTTCTAGTCGCTGTGTTGGGGGGTCCAGAGACGATTTTGCGGACGTCCAGGGATTGCTCCCGGGAGAATAATGAGAGAGCCTATAAAAAGCTTAAAACCTTTGGCTTTGTGGAAACCCTCAACATAAGCACCGCCTGAGAAGGCGGTGCAGCAGGCCTAATACTATCCGCCTGTCGACATTGTACGCCCAGAGCTTCACCTTCAGCTCCTTCTTCTGCATGTTCGTGCTGCGCGAGCGAACGTCTTCCCCCAGCTTCCGCTTGACGACGGAGAACACGGTCTCGACCTTCGAGCGCTGGTGGTAGGTCTTCTCGTCGAAGCTATCGGCAAGCCGCTTGCGGTGCCTGCCGTTGACCCGCTTCCGCTCCCTGCCGCGGACCGGGATTATCGCGTCTGCGCCCGATCTATGCACCCTGCGATGGATGCTCTCGTCGTCGTACGCCTTGTCCGCGACCACGACCTTGAACTCGCACTTCTTCGCGATAGGCCAGAAGTCGCGGCTGTCGTGGGCATGGCTCCTGCGCGCCTTCATAGCCTGGATCTCCAGCGAGCCCAGGTCCACGGCTATGCTGCCTTTCAGGTACGGGCGCTTCTTCCCGCACCGCTTCTCGTAGTGCGGGCTGGCCGCGGTGGACGAGAAGCCGCTGGCGTCGATGCCGAGAACATCGCACTTCCCAGAGCCGAAGAACCGGTCCAGCATGCGCGCTGGAATCCGCTTGAGGAACTTCGGGATAGTCGAGAAGTCCGGAGCCTTCCTCAGGCCGAGAGCCCCCCGCAGCCGGGGCATTTCCGTCACAAGGTCCTCCAGCTCCCGCCACTTGAGGCGGAAGCGCTGGTGCATCCCCGCGAGCGCCATGAGCTGCGGCTGGGTGAAATCCCTCCGCGAGAACTTGCTGCTGTATCGCTTCAGCAGGCGCTTCGCCTGCCGGCAAGCTTCGGAAGCGAAGCTTATATAGACGGTCGGGTTAACTACTTTGGTCATTGTTGGGCTTGATTAATTTCAAGCCCAACTCTCTTTAATCAGAGGATTTCCACAGAGCT
>CAZINR010000066.1:0-5126 GCA_964540655.1 uncultured archaeon
GCGGCTGGTCCTCAAGTCAGCGCTCATACATGCGATGACAGACGTCATAGTCAAGGGCGCCCACCCGATGTTTGCGCTGGACACACTATCCGGGCCGAAGGAAGAGGTCGAGGAGATGGCGCGCAGTTTGAAGCGCCAGGGCGTGGAGATGGGGCTGCCCATCGTGGGCGGCAACACCAATCTCGAGGGTGAGCCCTTGGCGAGCATCTTTGTAGTCGGCGAGCTGCTGCTGGACGAGCCCATACGCGACTCAGGGGGCAGAAAGGGCGACGAGCTGATTCTGCTGGGCGACCCCCTCTGGGGCGAGCAGGATGAGCGGTTCGAGAAGGCGAAGAACCTGTTCGACTGCTGGTATGATTTGATAGGTAAGACTAAAATAAACGCGGCCAAGGACGTCACAAAGGGCGGGCTGGGGAACACGGCGAAAGAGATAGCGCAGCATAGCAGTGCGGATTATGAGCTGCTGGACCTGGACATCCACAAATACCGGAACCTGGACAACTTTTTATTGTCCGCGGACTCAAAGAACGCTGAGGAGATAATGGGGCTGGCCAAGGGAAGGAACTGTCCCGCCGTCAAAGCCGGAAGACTGAAATGATCGAGCTGTACCTGCTTATAATCTTCATATCCGTACTCCCATGGGTAGAGCTGAGGGGCGCGATACCGGTGGGGATAATAGTCTTCGGGCTTAATCCCGTCTGGGTATTCCTGCTCTCGGTCCTCGCCAACATCCTTGTCATAATACCGCTCCTGCTTCTGCTGGAATGGGGCTATTCCTGGGCTAGGAAATACGCCTTTGTGGAAAGGACTGTCGGGAAGGTAAGGGAAAAGGGCAAGAGGAACGTCGAGAGATACGGCTTCTGGGGCCTGGCAGCCTTCGTCGCAATACCGCTGCCCGTCACCGGCGCCTGGACCGGCTCTTTGGTGGCCTGGCTGTTCGGATTGGACAAAAAGCGCTCTTTCATGGCAATCTCACTGGGCGTCCTTATAGCGGGTGTGGCGGTGGCGCTCTTGAGCGTCTTCGCCGCGGAAGTGCTTTACGTGCTGGGGATAGTCCCCAAAGCGCCCTTCTAAAGAGAACTGAAGACTGAAAACCGAAAACAGAATGCGGCCCAGACCATCTCAGCTAGTTCACCCAGCACCAAATCGCCAGCTCGTAGACCGAGGGTATCTGCCCCGGCGCCAGCTTCTTCGATTTCGAGTGCGTGATGAGTTTGTTCAGCTTGTCCTGAGCCTTGGAAACCTTTTCCGTCTCCCCGTTGTCGCAGGTGCACTTGTGGTCCTCCAAGACCTTTATTGTCTTCTCCACCAGACCGAGCCTGTCCTGGACCGAGCCCGGCTTGTACATCGTCTCCCTGAATTCGCAGAGCTGCCTCGATATGGAGCTCTCGTGTATCTCCTTCTTAATAACTGTCCTGTATATGTGTTTCGTGTCTTCCACCGAACTCACCTGCTTTGGTCTCTTCACCGGCGTCTTTGAATATGTGTCGATCAGCTTGGGGAGCATCTCGTCAAGGCTGTTTATCACGACCACCAGACCCGACTTCAGATCCAGTATCTGTATCTGGTCCTCCATGGTCGACACGATTATCGGCCTGTTCAAAAACTCCTTCCCGAGGTAAAAGGCCACCTGCGAGCTGTTCGTCCCGAGGAACTTGCCCAGAGTGGTGGTCTCCACCTGCATGTTGCTGTTCTCTTTAAGCCTGCAAACCAGTTGCTGTAAATCGTTGAGCTGCATTTTACCGTCTGACTCCTACTCTCCCGCGGCGAAACGCTCCTCCTCCGATAGGTGAAGGGGTCAATTTCTAAGTTGGGGGTGTTATTTTATACGGATTCCCAATAAAAATACCCCCCTCAAAAAGGGTTTTTATTGTCTGAAGAAGAATATAATCATCTCATGGACGAGCTGGACAAGAGGATACTATCAGAGCTCCAGGAAAGCTATTCCTTAACGCCCAAGGTCACCGAGATAGCCAAGCGCCTGGGGAAGTCGTCCACGACCGTGCACAGCCGGATAAAGCGCATGGAGGGGCAGGGCGTGATAACCGGATACACCGCGCGCCTGGACCCGGAGAAGCTGGGCAAAAAGCTGTCCGCGTTCTACTTCATCCAGACCTACCGGGGGCAGGACGAGTACGTGGGAGACCTCATAGCGAAGAAGCTGCAGGGGTTTCCCAACGTCAAGGAGGTCTACAACACCATGGGGGAGTGGGATCTTATGGTGGAGTTCGTGGGGAAGGATTCGAACGATTACATGGAATTCATGAGGGTCGTGGAGCCGCTCAAGGGGATAAAGGCCACCAAGGGCAAATACATACTCAAAACCTATCCCTCCCGGTTCAAGCTGAGTTCTGACTAGAAAATCATACCGGGTTTTCGCCCTAACCGGAACAAAACTCCGAATACGAACCCTTTCAGGTATGCGGTTCCGGTATATCATCCATATTCCGAAAGGTTTTTATACTATTAGTTTTTATTATAGCCTGTGATTACGGTTCACATCCCCCGGCACCTCACCCTGGACGATATAGCCGTCTACGGCAAGACCGTCCTCGTAAGGTGCGATTTGAATGTCCCTGTCGACAAGGAGACCAAGCAGATAAAAGAAACGTTCAAGATAGAGGCGCACAGGGAGACTCTGAAAGAGCTCATCGAGAGGGGGGCCAAGACCGTCATCATATCCCACCAGTCCCGCTTCGGCAAGCCCGACTGCATCAGCCTTGCGGAGCACGCAAAGGTGCTGTCGAAGGTCCTTGATACCAAGGTCAAGTTCGTTGCCGACTGGTTCGGCGACGAGGCCAAAACCGCCGTCAAGCAGTTAAAGCCCGGTGAGGTGCTGGTCTTGGAGAACATGCGCATGCACGAGGAGGAGAACGTAAAGGGCGAGCCGGAGGACCGCGCCAAGACGAAACTGGTGCAGGAGCTGTCCAAGATATCGGACATCTACGTCTGCGACGCCTTCGCCTGCACCCACAGAAAGCAGCCGACCATGGTGGGCTTCCCCCACGTCATGCCGTCGGTGGTGGCGCGCCTGATGGAGAAAGAGCTCAAGGCGGTCGAGCAGGTCAACGGCAACCCCAAGCCGCCGATGGGCTATGTATTGGGCGGGGCGAAGCTGGAGGACACCTTCCTCATGATAGAGAACGCCCTTGAGAAGAAGCTGGCGGACTACATCCTCATAACCGGGGTCCCCGCCATGGTCTTCCTCAAGGCCAAGGGCTACGAGCTGGGCAAGGGCAACGACGAGTTCCTCAAGAAGAGCGGCTACGAGGACGCCCACAAGAAGGCCGCCAAGCTGATGAAGGGCAACGACGATTTGATCTACCTCCCCGTGGACCTGGCCGTGGATAAAGACGGCAAAAGACTGGAAATAGACGTGGACGAGCTGCCTGTAGACTATCCCATCAAGGACATCGGCAGCAAGACCGTAGAAGAATTCACACGTCTGATAAACACCATGAAGACGGTGTTCTGCAACGGGCCGGCCGGGGTTTTCGAGGACCCGAATTTCTCTCTGGGAACCAAAGGGATCTTCGAGGCCATGGCGAAATCGCCGGCATACTCAGTAATAGGCGGCGGAGACACCTCCGGCGCGATAAGGAAGCTCGGAATATCAGGCTTCGACCACGTGTCTTCCGGCGGCGGGGCTCTGCTGCACCTGCTGGCCGGCAGGAACTCGACCGCCCTGGATGAGATACTGACCCAAAAGGTGGCTCTGCCCTCGAACAAAGTCCCGGCGGAAGCGTAGGTCTGGGACTTTCATTTATACACCCACCACCTGCCGAGGCGAAGGGCCAGGTCTCACCATTCCCTCGATATGCGAGCCTTATCTGCCATTATGAGGACTGAAAACAGAAAATTGAAGACTGCTCAACACCGGTCAGTGTATTTGCATATCTCCTCCACCAGCCTTTCCTTGGGGGAACCGTAGAACTCGCTGAGGGGGTTTCCGTAGAGTATCTTGTAGGACGGCTGCCCGCCCGGCTTGCCCTCGATGCGTATGACCGGGTCTGGGGGGACGTCTATCCCCGCCTTGGCCCACCGGTCTTTGGCCCAGCTGTTGCTGGCGCTGTCGAAGAGCTCGAGTATGACGACATCGTTCATTTCGGAGGCTATCCTCCTCAGCACCCCCTCCCAATCGACAGGGTTGACGCACAACGGACAGTTGGCATTGTAGAAATATCTGACTATGACATATCCGTCTTCTTTGTAGGCGTCCTCCTGCTCCACCCCTATGGTGTCTTCAAAGACGTTCGGGTCCAGTTCCCTGCCAGCGTCGTGGGAGTAGCTCTGCCCCTCCTGCTGCGGGGGTTCTGCCGGCTGCTCTCCGGGGGGTTGCTCCGGCTCTTCGGGCGCTGTTTCCTGAGGCGGCTGCTCTGTCTCCGGGGGCGTCTCCTGCGGCTGTTGCTCTCCAGTCTGGGAGGCGTTCGGCTCCCCGTCTCCGCAGTCCCTCTGGCAGGTCAAAGCGCTCTCGCCCGGGTCGCAGACGCCGTTGCCGCAGTAATGCTCGGCTGGCTGCTGGCTGACAAGCACCAGCACCGCTATGACTATTATGGCGGCAGCGATTATTACAAGATTCTTCTCATTCAGTGTGACAGCCTTTTTGACCATTTTTCCACCCGCATTTCTTATGTATCCCGCCATAAAAATACTATGGGCAAACTCGAAGAGTACGAGAAGAAGCGCGACAAGAAGAAGACGCCCGAACCATTCGGGGGAAAGTCTCATAAGGAGCCCATCTTCGTCATACAAAAGCACGACGCCTCCAATCTCCACTACGACCTGAGGCTGGAGAAGGGCGGCGTGCTCAAGTCCTGGGCCGTCCCGAAAAAGCCGCCCAAGCAGGCCGGGACCAAGCGCCTGGCCGTGCAGACGGAAGACCACCCGCTGGGCTACGCCTCCTTCGAAGGAAAGATACCCGAGGGCGAGTACGGGGCGGGGACCGTCGAGCTCTGGGACAGGGGCAAGCTGGAGATAAAGGAGTGGAAAGAGGGGAAGAAAATAGAGTTCGCGCTCAAGGGCGACAAGCTGGACGGGACCTACTTCCTGGTCAAGTTCGACAAGGGCGGGGAGACGGCCTGGCTGTTCTTCAAGAAAAAGGAGAATTGATGTCCCCGAAGACATAT
>CAZINR010000067.1:0-5055 GCA_964540655.1 uncultured archaeon
TTTTCTTTTTGCTTCGGTCATGTTAAACGTAAGCTTTTTATAGGTATCCTTTCAGAAGTTAACAGTTTATTGTTTAAAAATAAAGGATTATTGTTTATGTATCACCTTAAATTATAAAAACGTGGATTGAAATGGTGTTTAGGAAGAAAAAGGACGACGACAGGGAACCGTTCGACAAGAAGCCGGAGAAGCCCTTTAGGGGAGGCTCGCCCTTCGACGACCTCTTCGGCGACTTCGGCCGGATGGACGAGATGATGAACGAGCTCATGCGCAACATGTTCAAGGGGATGGGCGACTTGAAGGCGAACAAGCCCTTCGTCTACGGCTTCTCCATGAAGACCGGCCCCGACGGCAAGCCCGTCATCCGGGAGTTCGGCAATGTCAAGCCAGGCAGGGCGCCATCCGTCTCGGACGCGCGCGAGCCGCTTGTCGACGTCATGGAGCAGGACAAGGAGATAATGGTCATAGCGGAGCTTCCGGGTGTGGAGAAGAAGGACATAGATTTGAGCGTTGTGGACGGCAATCTGCTTGAGATAAGTGTGGACACGCCGCAGAAGAGGTATCACAAGACCATCGAGCTTCCGGCCGAGGTCAAAGAGGACACCGCGGACGCGACCTACAACAACGGCGTGTTGGAGGTCAAGCTGAAGCGCAAGAAAGAGAAGAAGACCAAGGGCAAGCGGATCAGCATAAAATGAAAATCAGTCTCAGCGTCAAGGAAGCGCCGAAGATAGACGTCGGCAGGAGCATAGTCCGGCTCAGCTCCGGTTCTATGGAGCAGCTGGGCGCCTCTAGTGGGAGCATAGTCCGTGTCAAGGGCAAGAAAGAGGCCGTGGGCATAGTCTGGCGAGGCCTTCCGGAGGATGAGGACAGGGACATACTCCGCATGGATGGTGTGTTGAGAGGCAACGCGGGCATTGGTCTGGATGAGGAGGTCGAGGTCGAGGTGATAAAGGCCAAGTACGCCAAGAAGCTGGTCCTGGCTCCGACCCAGCCGATAAGATACGGTTCGGGGTTCGTGGAGTATGTCCATGAGAGGATTCTGAACAAGCCGTTTATCAAGGGGAATAGGGTCTTGGTTGACGTCATGGGCACCCCACTCACGTTCGTGGTCACCAACACGTCTCCAGGAGGCGCAGTCGTGGTCTCGGAAGACACGAGCATATCGATATCAAAGAAGGCGGCTACCGTCAAAGAAGGCGTGCCGTCGGTCAGCTATGAGGACATCGGCGGTTTGGAGGAGGAGATCGAGACCGTCAGAGAGATGATAGAGGTGCCGATGAGGTATCCGCAGGTGTTCAAAAAGCTGGGGGTGTCGCCGCCCAAAGGGGTCCTGCTGCACGGGCCGCCGGGGACCGGTAAGACCCTGCTGGCGAAGGCCGTGGCAAACGAGACAGACGCGCATTTCCTGCATCTGGCCGGGCCGGAGATAATGAGCAAGTGGTACGGCCAGTCGGAAGAGAATCTGAGGAACGTCTTCAAAGAGGCGCAGGAGAACGCGCCCAGTATAATCTTCATCGATGAGATAGACGCGATAGCGCCGGCCAGGGAAGAGGTGAGTGGAGAAGTCGAGAAACGGGTCGTTTCCCAGTTGCTCACGTTGATGGACGGGCTTGAGGCGCGCGGTGAGGTTGTGGTAATCGCCGCGACCAACCGCCCGGAAGCGGTGGACCCCGCTCTCCGAAGGCCTGGAAGATTCGACAGAGAGGTTCAAATCGGCATACCCAACCGCAAGGGGAGGAAGGAGATACTGCAGATACACACCCGCGGGATGCCGCTCACCGAGAAGGTGGATTTGGATTATCTGGCAGACATCACCCACGGCTATTCCGGCGCGGATCTGGAGGCGCTCGCCAAAGAGGCCGCCATGCGCGCATTGAGAGGCGTCATGCCGGAAATAAAGAAGCTCAAGGAGGAGGAGCTGACCAAGGAGCTGCTCGACAGCTTGGAGGTCACGGAGAAGGACTTCGAAGAGGCCATGAGGAGGGTGGAGCCATCGGCGATGAGGGAGGTTCTGGTTGAGCTCCCCAACATACGCTGGGCGGACATAGGTGGTTTGCAGGAAGTGAAATCTGAACTCGAGGAGAGCGTCGAATGGCCGCTCAAATACGCCAAGCAGTTCGCCGAGGTCGGCGTCAAGCCGCCCAAGGGCATACTGCTCTACGGGCCGCCGGGGACCGGCAAGACTCTGCTGGCGAAGGCCGTGGCAAACGAGAGCTCGGCCAACTTCATAACGGTCAAGGGCCCCGAGCTGCTGAACAAGTTCGTGGGCGAGAGTGAGCGCGGGGTCAGGAAGGTCTTCAAGCGCGCGCGGCAGGTGGCCCCTTCGATAATATTCTTCGATGAGATAGAGTCACTCACAGGGACGCGGGGAGGCGTCAGCGACACCAGCGGCGTGAAGGAGAGTGTTGTAGCGCAGCTGCTAAGTGAGATGGACGGTGTTGCGGAATTGAAGGATGTCGTGCTCATAGGAGCGACCAACCGGCCTGATCTGATAGACCCGGCTCTGTTGAGGCCCGGGCGTTTCGAGAAGATAATATATGTGCCGATGCCGGACAGAGACACGCGCAGAGAGATACTCAAGGTGCACACCAAGGGAGTGAACCTTGACAAGAAGGTCAATTTAGAGAAATTGGTTGATAGGACTGAGGGCTATTCTGGCGCGGATATTGAAGCTCTTGTGAGGAAGGCGGGCGTTCTAGCCATAAAAGACGTGGTTGATAAAAAGGTTAAAGAGGCCAAGGTGAAGATGAAGCACCTCGAGACGGCCCTGGAGAGCGTCAAGCCGAGTGTCACCAAAGAGGACACGACCAAGTATTGGAGGGGCAGGATCGCGAGCAGGGACCAAGAGGACGCCAACATAGCCTGAAGTCAGAGCACTTTGGCTTCGACCGTCATGAATATCGGCCCTTTGAGCATCATCTCTTTCTTTTTGGATTGGAGGTAGCGCAGGGCATGGTCGGCTATCCTGATGTTCAGGTCGGGCGCCGTCTTGGCCATTTTGAACTGGTGAGAGTAGGGCTTGCCCGCCTTGGCCGCCTCCTCGACGCCTGCGGCGAAGTAATCGCATATTGCGCGCAGATAGGATACTCCGGTGTCGATGCCCTGCTCTTTTATCTCTCTTACTTTGTTCTTTAATTCGCCTTTTTTCGGGACACCGTAAACTCCGCCGTTGTGGACATAGACCTCATTGAGCGCCGCGGGGCCGAGCAGTTTGGTATTCTCTTCTTTCTCGACTACCCTGACCGAGAGTTTCTTGCCCAGAAAACGCCCGGAGAAGGCCTCGAACTCGCAGGGCGAGGGTTCATCAGAGTGTTTTTCTGCGGCCTTCGCTATGGCCTTTGAGAGCTTCTTCCCGTCCGCGGTCTGGGGCCTTCTGTCTATCTCTATTGCGCGCGCAATGTCCTCGTCGGTCAGCTCCACCGCCCGGTAGAACTGCGGGAACATGACCTCCCTGACGTCGCTCATGCCCTCTTTTATCATGATTATGCGCTCTATGCCGAACCCGGCATTGAATGTCGGATATTTGATGTTGTAGTTGGCGAGGGCTATGGGCGAGTACATTCCGATATCGGCTACTTCAATCATCTCGTCGCTGCCGCTCTTGGCGTACACCTCGAACTCGCTCTCGTTGGCATAGTATGTGGATGTGGCCTTCTTCTTCACATAACTGAAGTCCTTGAAGCCGAGAGGCTGCAGCACCTCGGCGGTTATCATCTTACCCGCCTCCAACTCCATCCTCGGGTCGCAGACCGCGCAGCTGGCCCCGTAGTGCGCGCGCAGGTGGGTGGAGTCTATCTTCTGCTCTCTTCTGAACCGGAGGCCGATGGAGAAGAGCTTTATCGGATACTCCACTTTGTCCTGAAGCGCCTCGAGCGTCGGGAACCAGGCAGCCGTCATGTGGCTGCGCAGAGTCAGCTTGCTGGGCTTCGGCTCGAGGTTTTTGAGCTCGGTGAACAATGAGATTATCTTTGTGGACTGCTCGGTGGTTATGCCAAGGCCCTCCTCAATAGTCTCCACCAGATCGTCTCCCTCCACCCGGCCCAGTTTGTAGTCTCGCAAGATGTTCTGGAGGGACTCGGCCTTCTTCTCGTCGAACTTCGGCACCATCTTTTTTATGCTCTTCTTCTTGGTCTCGCTGAGGCCGATGTCCGGCCGCGGTATCCCGGCCAGGTAGAAGCAGCGGTCCAGTATGGCGGGGGCCTCCGGGCCGTACTGCTTGTAGACGTCCTGCTCTTCGACGAAGAGGGGGTTCTCCACCTCCCTGAAGCCGAGGCGCAGGAAGTTCGAGCGTATCTTCTGGATGGTGTTCTGGATGGGGTGCGGCTCGGGTCTGGAGGGCTTCAGCAGCTTTTCGATAAAGTCCTTGTCGGGTTTGGGGATGCTGCTCCCGCCCTTCTTCCAAGTGCCGAAGAAGTCCTTCTTGGCGTCCTTTTGGATTTTTTTGACGTCGTATATCATAGTGAGAGGGGGGTCTCTTCCGGTATTACATCGGCGGCTCCGGCGGCGGCCCGTACCCCGGCGGGTAAGGTGGGGGCGGCAGCGGCACCAGCGGCTTCTCCCGCCGGTGGTTCATGTACCAGAACAACAGGCCCGCCAGGATTATCGAAATCAGGACCATCACATAATCCCGCCCGCCAAGAGCCCAGAGGAAGGTTACCGCCAGCGCGAGGACAGCCAGGGCCTCGGCAGCACCCCACCCCAGTTTCCTGCCGCCCTTCCCGCCCTTGCTTGGGCCCCCAGAGCGGATAGCCTTGCTCTTCTTCTTCAAAAAATCCTTCCACTTCTTGGGGTCTTTGAGAAGGTCGATGTCATCGAGTATCCGGTCGGCCCATGTCTTCGGTTTGAGTGGGACATCATCATAGTTTACAGGGTAGCCGCCGCATCCGTCTATCTGGACGTTGTGCGTCCTCTTCTTGATAGTCATCCAGTAGCGATAGACAGGAGACCACACGAGTTCGAACCCAGCGACTTGGACATTCTCCTTGTCTGCGCGCAGCACCCCGGATATCTTCTGCCGCACAAAGTGCTCGACCCGGCTCTCGCTTATCTTGG
>CAZINR010000068.1:0-4989 GCA_964540655.1 uncultured archaeon
GCGCAGCAGGTGCCTCCGCCCGGGTAGATGCCTATGGTCTCGCCCTCTCCGGCGCAGCTCTGGTAGCGGCAGTCCGAGGGGCAGTTGTAGACGGTCTCGCCGCTCCCGCAGCGGCCGTCGCCGCAGTAGCCGTAGGGGTCGTATCGGTGGCGGACGAAGACCTCGACCTCCTCCGTCTCGCTGTCGTCCTCGGTGTCGTAGACCTTGACCTTGTAAACGTGATAGCCGGGCGAGGCCTCGTAGACGTCGAAATAGACCGCACACACCTCGTCCCCGTCGCAGTCCTCTGTCTCGTCAAGCCTTCCGTCGTTGTAGAACTTTATCTCGTCTATGCCGTCGTCGTCCTCCGCGCGCACGTATATGTCAAAGTTCGTATCCTCGTACGGGTTGTTCGGAACCGCGTAGAGGGCCTCTATGTCGGGGTCCGCAGCGGAAGCGTTCACAGCAGTCAGAGCCAAAATCAGTATCAGAGCAAAAGCGATCTTCTTCATCTTGTTCACCACCCGGCTATCTATATGCGAAAAAATATAAAAACAAAGGGATCAGGAGGGCAGAGGCGGCGGCGCTATGCCGCCGGAGTCTCCGAATATGTCCGCAAGGCCGCCCTCGGTGCCGTTGCCCGGCTCCTCCAGGAGCATGGGTTCGCCGTCTTCCGAGCCCTCGTCTTCGGGCAGCGGAGGGGGGGAGAGATCCTCATCCCCAGAGTCCGGTCCCGCCTCTGGAGCCCCCGTATTGATCAGCATCCCCCCCAAGAATGCACATACCGCTACCACTCCAATCAGCGCTATGAGCTTAGTGTCAATCATCCTGTCGGAATGGGCGGAGGAGCAAGTATCGCCCCCCAGCCGAAGTCGCAAGAGTCTTCCACGTTCGCTACGAAGCCCTTGTAGAGCATGTCTTCCTCGAAATCGTCATCCAGGGACATCCTCTCCCAGTTCTGCGCCCTCGAATCCCAGTAGTACGACTTGCCGAAGTCGCAGTCTCCGCCGATGCCGTTCAGCGAGTTGCCCTCCATGTCCTGCGTGACGGGCAGGAAGTTCCAGCCCTCGTCCAGGCTCAGATCGTGGAGGCTGGTGGCCTCGTCCAGACGGAACCGCATCTCGCAACTCTTGTAAGAGTAGACCCAGAAGGAGTGTGTCCTGAGGTAGTCCTTCAGGCCCTCGTTGCCGAGTATCCCGGCGGCCTCCTTGAGGGTGACATACTCCTCGCGGCTCTTCAGGTAGACATAAGCCTGCGGCTCGCGCTCGCAGTCGCCCTCGAGCAGCGTCCCCTCGCCTGGCAGGGCTATAAGGTTCCAGCCCTGCGACAGCTCCATCTCCACCTCGTCTGACGGAGGCGGCGGTGGCGGGCTGTACAAGACGTTCAGAATCGCATAGGCGCTGTCTTGGGAGTCGTCCTCCCCTGAGACAGCCACCCTGAACTTGTAGGCCCTGCCCGAGGCCACTAGGTCAGGCGCTATCTTGACCTGCTCTGCAGCCGCCTCGGCC
Organism: uncultured archaeon; assembly: GCA_964540655.1. Lineage (GTDB taxonomy): Archaea > Altiarchaeota > Altiarchaeia > JAFGQM01 > JAFGQM01 > CAZQBY01. Next base: position 1,488 of record CAZINR010000068.1, read on the forward strand.
GATACCGTGTTCATGGCCTGCACCTGGACGGCCTGGGGCTGGCCTGAGCCCGCCGCCGCAGTGGCGACCTCCGCCTGCTCCATGACGCCATAGTGTCCAGAGGTATAGACGTACAGCGGCACCGTAGCCTCGCGGCCCGCGCCCACCTCGACCCATGCGTCATACTCCAGGCTGAAGGGCAGGTCATAGACCTTGACCCTGTAGCTGTAGCCGGGAAGCTCGTCGACCGCCAAAGGCATGGGGTGGTTGTCCCTCACGATTATCCTGTACTTGGCAGTCTGGCCCAGCTCTACGCTCTCAGTGCTCGGCTCTATTTTGACATCCACATAGTCGCCGTTGCCCTCTTTTGAGACTACGAACGTGGCCTCGTCGTCCTGCAGGTCGAGGAGCGATATCTTGGCGCCGTAGAGCGAGGCGCTCTCGCCCTCCCGTATCCTCACCTGCGTCTCGGTGACCTCCGAGCCCGCCAAGGCGGGTCCCCTGACGCTCAGGACTGCATATCCTCTGGAGTCCAGGCACTTGACCGACGCCTCGGAGGATGAGTCCTCCTCAAGAACAGCGCATTTCGGATAGACGATGTTGTCCAGCGTCAGCCTCATCTCCCTGTAGTCCGTCACGACGGCGGACTGCTCCACCTCGAGGCCGAACTTCTGGTCCAGGCGCACGTACTTCGTATCCGAGACGTCGTAGGCCCAGAACTTCGTATCCGCCTTCTTCTCGAAGTCGTCGCCCTCGGCGTATGCGGTCACATAGTGCGCGCCCTCCTGGCTCACGCTTATCTTGTTCTCGAACTGGCAGGAGACCGTCGCCGGGGGGCATTTGCACATGGCCCCCTCCGGGCAGGCGCAGGCGGAAGCCGCGCATACGGTGCTCTCAAGCCTGGTCCTCTGGGAGACGCCGCTAGGATACTCCACGACTGCCCAGACGTCAGCATCCTCGATGCCCTGGCGCTGGTAGCCCGAGAGCGTCGCGGTTATCCTGGCCCTGTCGCCGACACGGTACTCCTCCCGGTCCACATAGACGCTGAACCTGACTTCGGGAGAGCTCCCCGAGTAGGCCAGGAACTTGGCCCGGTCCTTGAGCTCGAAGTCCTCGCCCTCGGCGTAGGCGGTTATGTAATAGGCGCCCTCCTGGGTGGCCCTCATGCTAGCCTCGTAGTAGCAGGAGGGTGGGGGGCAGTTGCACACCTCGCCCTCGACGCACATGCAGGCCGCGGCCGCGCAGATGCCGTCGCCAAAATCAATCTCACCGACCTCGCCGCTCGGGTATTCCACGATGGCCCAGACGTCCGCCTCGCGGTATGTGCCCACAAGCTTCGCTGATATCTTCACGCGATCCCCCACTGTGTACTCAGCCTTGTCAGTTGAGACGTCGAGCGTCACCCCGCTATCGGGGCACGGCGCGAACTCGCAGTTCGGCGGGACTCTCCCAACATAAGACCCGTCCGGGCACTGCTTGGCATCCATTGCACAGGCAATCTCCTCTTCTGCGGGGTGGCTGGTGTTCCCCGTCTCATATCCGTCTTCTTCTATTTGAATGGGCTGCGTGCTCGTCCCCGAACCGCCCGACTGGTAGCCGGACACTGTCGAGAGCATAAGAATCAAAGCAAGGCACAATCCCGTCACTCTGTAAATTCTGTTTTTTGCTTCCATTTTATGTGGTCAAAAGTTTAGTGTCAACATACTCTCCGTCCCCGTCCAACACGAGGAACATCCCGAAACCCTTGTAGATCGTTTTTTCTCTTTTCATTTTCTTCAGTTGTAGAGCCACTGGGCGGCGCGGTACTCGCCGTCCATGTCCAGGAGCTCCATTAATATGAGCATAGCCTCTTTGTCCTTTTTCATCTTCTTCTCCTCGCCCGTATCACGGAATATGATGGGGGGCGCTCCTCCAGCAGCTTGAACTCGTTGCAGTAGAGGAGCCCCGCCATCGCCAACCCGAGACTTGAGATTGAAATCATTTTGAAATCAAATACGGGTAACTAAGGTGCGCAACGATACTAAAGCCTTTACTGGAACGGCGGGGCTAGGAAGGTTCCACAAGGTTCCGTTTGGTCTGAGAAGGCAGCTCAGGGCTTCTTTCCGTTCAAGAACCAGTCTGAGAGCTCAACTCGCTTGACGCGGCCCAGCCTCTCCGTTTCGACCAGGTTCCTTGCCTTGAGCCCTCGCACGGCGCGCGAAAGAGAAGACTTGGGGAAGTCGAGCTCCCGCCCGATTATGTTCTGCTGCGATTCGCCGCCCTTGGTCATGAGCAGCTCGAGTATCCTCCTCTCATTCTCGTCGAGGGCGTGGAGTATGTCTCCCATGCGGGAGTCTGGCTCTATCTCCTCCGGCCCCTCGTCCTCGCGAGGCTGCCCGGAGCCCTTCTTCATCATCGCGAACGCCGCCAGCGGTACCAGAACCGCGACCGCCAAGGCAATCATCCAGGCGTAATCCTGGGCGGCGTTGGCGACCCCCTGCTGCAGGGTTATGCGCACCGAAGCGACCCCGCCGCGGGTTATCTCCACTGTCGAGGAGCCGGCCCTGCCGCTCAGGGCGGACACCTTGCAGCTCCCGACGGGGAGCCAGTCCGCTGAGAACGAGCCGAACTCGTCGCTCGACAGCGGCCCGGTCTCGCCGTAGTCGCCGCTGCACTCCAGCTTTATCTGCGCGCTGGGGATGAGGTTGTTGTCCTGGTCCACCACGTCGCCCGTCAGGCTGCCCACCGGCTGCATGAAGGCGGTCAGGTTCTCGTCGGAGTTGAGCATGACCTCGAACTGGGAGTAGAAGTCCTTGCCGGGGGTGTCCGTCAGATCCAGCTTGAGGGTGATGTCCCAGGTGGCGGGGGGCAGCTGAAGCACCATCCTGCCGTCCTCCCCGACGAAGCGGAGGGTGCCGACCTGCTGGGAGCCGTCGTCCAGGTAGAGGCGTATGTGGGCGTTGGTTATCGGCTCGTAGGTGCTTATGTCCTTTATGTTGAGCGTAAGGGTGTTGAGTCCCGCGACGACCTTGTTGGCCTCCGCCGCCAGCATGCCCGGGGCCGAGGGGGCGCGCAAGGGCATCGTGCCAGCCATCTCTTCACCATCCTCGCTGCCGTTGTCCAGGGGCCCTCCCGCCGCGCTGCCCTCGATTGGAGGGGGCAGTATGCTGGCGTCGCCGGAGGCGAAGAGCTCGTCCAGCGAGGTGTTCTGGGGCTCTTCTTCAGCGGACGCTATCGATAAAAGCAGCAGGACCAGAATCCCCGTGACCTCCAGTGCGCGCATCTTTAAGTTATGCTATAAGCAAATTTAAATGTGGAAGTAATCCCTCTGGCCGCGGACTCGCTTGGAGTGAGGTCGATGGCGACTCTGGTCAAGACCAAAGATGTGAGCATAGCCATAGACCCGGATGCGGCCCTGGGGCCCAAGAGGTACGGCCTGCCGCCGCATAAGAAAGAGCTTGAGGCCCTGGAGCATTACACCGGCGTCACGCATAAAGCGGCCGCGGAATCCGACATAATCGCCATCTCCCATTACCACTTCGAC
>CAZINR010000069.1:0-4974 GCA_964540655.1 uncultured archaeon
GGTCAGGGCGTTCTTGAATATCTGCTCGAACCCGAGGAACTTGAGCATCCCCTGATAGACGGTCCTGTGAAAGCGCAGCCCGCCCTTATAGGGCCCTAGCGCGCTATTGAACTCCACCCTGTAGCCTCGGTTGACCTGGACCTCGCCGTTGTCGTCCATCCACGGGGCCCTGAAGGAGATTACCCTTTCCGGTTCAGCCACCCTCTCGAACATCTTCGCCTCGGCGTACTCCGGATGCTTCTCGAAGACCGGCTTCAGCGAATTGTAAACTTCGGTCACCGCCTGATGGAACTCCGGCTGCCCGGGGTTCTTGTCCAAAATCCCTTTCAAAACCTTGTCTGCCATCTTTTTGTTCCTCATGTGTAGTGTAGAAATCGCTTAATTTTATGTTTGATATTTAAATACTTAACGAGAAATTAATTTCATAATGAAAAAAAGGCTCTCTGCGAACGAGAAGGCCGTCTTGAGAAAGCTCATACAGGACGGCAGGGCGCCATGCACAGACATCGCCAAGAAGCTCGACCTAACATCCCAGGCCGTCGGGAAGATAATAGGCCGGCTGGAGAAGAGGGGTGTCATAAAGGGCTATGAGGCGCGCATAGACTACCGGGAGCTAGGAATCGAGGTCTTCGCCATCGCGTTCTTCCGGTTCAAGTCGGGCTCGCTGGACGAGATGGAGGAGAAGGACTTGTGGAACAGGGTCCGCGGCCCCCACCTGATAAAAGTCTACCGACTGTCGGAGGGCGAGTTCACCCACATCGTGATATACGGATTCCGGAGCATCCGGGAGATGGAGCACTATTTCCACCTCCTGCAGAAGCAGAGGGAGCATGTCTCGGAGCTCAAGAAGTATTATGTTCTCTCGGCGGACAGCGTGATGAAGGACAGCATGGAAGACCTTCTGCTAAAGGTCCTTGAAGAGATGGGTCATGAGCGGCTGGCCGAGCCGGAGGTCATAGAGCCCGTGCCCAGGAGGGACGTGACGCAGACCGGATTCTTCTCGTGATTTTTAAATAATTAAACCAGAAAATCTTGGAGATGAAAACAATCAACCTGACGTCCAATGAGAAGAAAGTGCTCAAAAGATTGATAGAGGACGGCAGAATCAGGTGCACTAATATCGCCAAAGAGCTTGGAATAAGCCCGCAGGCGGTCTGCAAGATACAGGCGAAGCTGGAGAAGGCGGGAATCATAAAGGGCTATTCCGCCCGGGTCGATTACGGGGCTCTGGGGCTCGAGGTGTTCGCGATAGTCTGCTTCGACTTCAAGGAGGGGCTGGTAAGCCCAGAAGTGGGGAGGGAGATTTACAAGAGGTCCCAGGAGGCGCCGCACATGCTGGAGGCCTGCACCGTCGGGGAGGACGAGTGCTCGCACGTGGCGCTCTACGGGTTCCGGAGCCCGCACGAAGCCGACCATTACCTGCACGAAATGAGGAAGGGTCTCCAGAGGGCGACAGGAGAGGCTGCGCGCATCAGGAAGGCCTACAAGTTCTCCAATTGGAGCGTCCTGAAGCACGACTGGGGGCCTCTGCTAATCAAGCTCATAGACGAGCTGAGCGAGGACAGGATATCCGAGCCGGAGATGTCCAGGGAGCCCTTCCCGTAGAGTAAAAATCCCCGCGGACTAAAGTCTTTCTTTTCTTAATCCTACGTCTAAATACAGCATGTCTTCGAACACTTTCGGGAAGGAATTCTGTCTGACAACATGGGGCGAGAGCCACGGCGCCGCCGTGGGCTGCGTGGTGGACGGCTGCCCCGCAGGATTAGAGATAGCTCTGGAGGATATCCAAAAAGAGCTGGACAGGCGGAGGCCCGGCGCCAGCGACGTCTCCACGCCCCGGAAGGAGAAGGACGCTGTCAAGATACTGTCAGGCATCTTCGAGGACAGGACTCTTGGAACGCCCATATCATTATTAGTGGAGAACAGGAACGCGGACTCCTCGCCCTACAGGAAGCTCAAGGACACGCCGCGGCCCGGACACGCCGACTACACCTGGCAGGCCAAGTTCGGTCTGCGGGACTGGCGCGGCGGGGGGCGCGCGAGCGCGCGGGAGACCGTCGGAAGGGTCGCGGGGGGCGGCATAGCGAAGCGACTGCTGTCTTCGGTCCTGGGTCTGCGGGTTTTGGCTTACTCCAGGGAGATAGGCGGGGTAAGGGCTGAAGGCCCGGACATCAGCAAGCTTAATGCCGACAAGGCCGAGGCCGAAATCTACTCCAACGCGGTGCGCGCATTGGACGCGAAGGCGGCTAAGGCCATGGAAGATGCGATCAAAGCCGCTAAGGCCGATGACGATTCGGTGGGCGGCATAATCGAATGTATCGCGCTCAATGTGCCAGCCGGGCTGGGTGAGCCGGTCTTCGACAAGCTTACCGCCGATCTGGCTAAAGCAGTCATGTCCATCCCCGCCGTCAAGGGCGTGGAGTTCGGGACAGGATTTGCTACTGCGCGCATGAAGGGTAGCGAGGCCAACGACGAGCTGGAGACGAAGGGCAAGAGGATAATCACCAAGACCAACAACGCAGGCGGCATAAACGGCGGCATATCCAACGGCATGCCGATAGTCCTGCGCGCGGCGGTGAAGCCGACATCCTCGATAAGCAGGGGACAGAAGACAGTGGACTTGAAGACCGGAAAGGCGGCGGAGATAGAGATACAGGGGCGCCACGACCCGTGCGTCGTGCCGCGAGCGGTCCCGATAGTCGAGGCCATGGTCGCGCTGGTGCTGGCCGACCACGGGCTGCGGAGCGGACTCGTGCCGAGGACCCTGGCATGAACGAGCTGGTATTCAAAGCGATAGGTGCGGCAGGAATCCTTCTCATATCCTGGGGCATTTTGAAGAAGGATCGCTTCACAGGGACTCTGCTCTACCTCTCGGGCGGGGTATGCCTGGAGGTGTACAGCCTCTACATCGGGGACCTCATCTTCATCGTCCTGCAGGCGGTCTTCATCTGCGTGGCGACCTACGAGCTTTTCAAGCTGAAGAGTCAAAAGAAGAGGGGTTGAAAGGCAAACGATGATTCTGGGAATATCCGGCGGAAAGCCTAAGGGGAACACGGAGGTTCTGGTCAGAGCGGCACTTGCAGAGTGCGAGAAGGCCGGCCTCGAAACCAAGTTCATAAGCCTCTGGGACAAAGAGATAAAGCCCTGCGTGGACTGCGGCAAATGCAGGTCTCAGGAGACCTGCTGGCAGGACGACTCCATGGGAGAGATACAGCCTCTCATGGAAGAGGCCGAAGCCATGATAATCGGCTCTCCGACCTACTTCGCCAACGTCTCCTCGCGCATCTCCGCGATGTTCGAGCGGAGCCTGCCGATGAGGCGCAACGGGTTCAAGCTCAGGAACAAGGTGGGCGGCGCGGTGGCCGCGGGCGGCTCGCGCAACGGCGGGCAGGAGTTCGTAGTCAAGACCATCCAGAACTGGTTCACCCTCCATGGGATGCTGGTAGTGGGGGACGACGCCCCTACGGCGCACTTCGGCGGCATCGGAGTCGGCCGCAAACCGGGAGACACGGCGAGCGATGACATCGGCATGGCCACGGCCGTGAATCTGGGGAGGCACATGGCGGAAGTGGTTTTATCCTTGAAAGAGTAAACATAACATGGTTTCTGCAACGGCTCTCTGCCACGGGGCGGCGACGATAGTCAACGCCATAGCCGCGGGCAAGGGCGCCGCCTTCGGACTGGGGCTGGAAGCGAAGGCCACCGTCGAGCTCAAAGACAGCGGCAGCGTCACGGCAATAGGCGTGAAAGAGCCGAAGCTGGTCGAAACCTGTGTCAGGAACGTCCTCGGTCTCTTCGACTACGGATACGGGGCCACAGTGAAAGTGGAATCCGAGATACCAATCGCGCGCGGGCTGAAGAGCTCCAGCGTGGTGGCGAACGCGGCAGTGCTCGCAACCTTTGGCGCGCTGGCCAAGAGGCACGGCAAAATCAAGATGCTCCGCATAGACAAGGAGCTGAGCAGGCAGCAGCTGTTCGTCGGCGACGAGGAGATAAAGGACGATACCATACTCGACATCAGCGTCCGCTCCGCCAAAGAGGCCGGCGTCACCGTAACCGGGGCGCTGGACGATGCCGCAGCAGCCTACTTCGGAGGGTTCGCGGTCACAGACAACTCCAAGAACAGGATAATGCGCAGGGGGGAGATGGAGGACCTGTCCGCCGTGGTCTTTGTTCCGGATAAAGAAAGCCATACCAAGGACTTCGACGTGGAGGGGGCGAAGGCATTCAACAGGGAGGCTGAATCTGTCTGGCAGCTGGCGCTCTCGGGAGACCTCTACACCGCCATGACGCTGAACGGGCTCATCTACTCGGCGGTCGTCGCAGACCGAGGACCGCAGACCGGAAACGGCAGAGCTGAAGGCGATCCCGCGAGCATCGCAGCATCGGCCATGGGCGCGGGAGCGGTAGCCGCGGGACTGTCCGGGACCGGACCGGCGGTGGTAGCCATAACCAAGGGCGACCCGGACATGATACTCAAGGCCTGGGACGGTCTGGACGGCAAGCTCATCCAGACCAAAGTCAGCAACGAAAAGGCCAAAGTCATACTATGATGCCGCAATATTCAAAGGCGGTTTTTATTGGACTAGATATAATTTTAATGTCCGGATTTCTAAATCACTAATCAAGATGGCTGCGAAAAAGGCGACAGAAAAGTCTGCTAAAAAGACTTCTAAGAAAGTTGGAAAAGAGAATATGAGGAAGGCGCCTCCGGCACCGACGCCAGAAGAGGTCGAACCTGCCTCGGCGAGCCGCGGGCTGTTCCCCATAGTGGCCGCAGTGGCAATAGCAGTCATATTAGCCATAATTATCATTTATTTCGCATCTCAGTCGGCAGTCCCGCCACAGCCGGGCGGCCCGGGGGGCGGGGAGGGAGAAACTGGCCCGTCCGGAGGGACAGGCTCAAGCGCCGAAGTCGGCGAGATTCTGGGCAAGATGATAGATGCCGGACTCGATACAGAGGAGATGATTATG
>CAZINR010000070.1:0-4420 GCA_964540655.1 uncultured archaeon
TTCTTGGTTATCGACTTGGGATCTGTCCCTATGCGCGCGCTTATGCCCCTTGAGATAGGATAGCCGTCTGTCCACTCTTTAGCCAGGGTATCGTAAGGCCTGGACATCTGCATGAGCCCCAAGGGGGTTATGCCCTCGCTCTCGATGGTCTTGAATATCCCCTTGGACATGACGTCGTACCGGGCGAGTTTCTTGTCCTCCAGCCCCATGCTGCCTAGCCTCCCCTTTTGCATCGCCCTGACCATCCATTTGGTGTCCTCTTTCGTGAGCGAGGCTAGCAGTCTCTCGGCGCTTCCACCCTTCACCGCCGCCAAGGGCATGAACATGATGATTATGCCGAAATTAACGTTCTTCCCCTCCGAGGTGGCATCGTAGATGAGCTTCCCCAGTTCGGCATCTTCTCCTTTGCGCGCAGCCTCTGCTATGAACGGCTTCAAACGCTCGGCCGCTTCGATGAAATCTTCGTAGCCCAAATCTTCGAAGCCCTTTGTCGGGGTCACGTTCCCGGGCTTCTCCGCGGAAGCCTCCATGACGGCCGCCCCATATGCGCACTGCGCTATGAAATCGGGACTCTTATCTTTTGCCATCGGTAATATTACCATGCAAGGCAGAAAACTACAAAATATCTACACTACATTGCTGGATGCGTTCGGTCCGCAGGGCTGGTGGCCCGCCAAAACGCGCTTTGAAGTGATTCTGGGAGCCATTTTGACTCAAAATACGGCCTGGAAGAACGTCGAGACGGTCATGAGAGATTTGGAGAAGCGGGGATTGGTCGACCCGTCGGCCCTCGATAAGCTTGATGTCGGCGAGCTTGCGCCCCTCATAAGAAAGGCCGGCTACTTTAACCAGAAGGCTCGGAAGATAAAGGCATTCTTGGACTATTTCAGGAAATACGATTTCAATCTGGAGGCCATGATGCGCGCGGACGGGGGCATACTGCGCGCAGAGCTGCTCGGCGTCTGGGGCATAGGCCCAGAGACCGCGGACGCGATATTGCTTTATGCCTTAGACAAGCCCGTGTTCGTCATCGATGCTTATACTGTCCGCACCTTCTTCCGGATAGGGTTGGTTGACGAAAGTGTCGGATATGAAGAGCTTCGCTCCTTCTTCGAGGAGAACGTCGCCTGGAACAGGACCCAAGACTCAAGACTGGAGACCTTCAAAGAGTTCCACGCACTCATAGACGAGCTGGCCAAGAGGTGCTGCAAGCCCAAGCCTGAATGCGACGGTTGCCCGGTTGCCGGGATGTGTGAAAAACGGGGCTTATAGGGATTCGGCATCTATCTCCGCCAGCACCACAGGATACTCCAAACCGAAGTTCTCCAAGACCTCCGGATGAACCTCGCCGAATATTCCGATGCTCGTCTTACCGATTTTTATCTCGCCGCATCTGCCCTTTATGAATGTGGGTTTGTCGGTTTCTTTGAGTTTGTAATCGACGCTCAGATTCCTCAGAAGAGCCTCGACCGCCGACTGCATTTCGGAGAAGTTGACCTCTCGGTCGAGTATCGCCATCCCGAGCATGCGGCGGTTCTTGTGCCCTTTTTGTCCAAAGGCCACATCGTCGAGCTCGAATATCTTCTGAGGTATCTTTTTCTTTTTGTTATAGGCTAGCGTGCTCAGGAGAGTAGGTATCGCCGAAGGCCTCACTACAGTGAACTCTTCAGTGCGCGGGTTCGTTATCCTCACAGGCATGACATCCAGCTTAGCTCTCTCCAAAGCGTCCTGGTTTGTGAGGGTGAACGGCACAGTCTCCTGGAAGCCCAGGCCCAGCATGAGGATTTTGAGGTTGAAGCTTTTCTCTTCAAGGACGTCGGGCTTGCCAGTCGCGGTTATGCCCGTCTCCTCCGGCTCGAAGTTCTCGTAGCCGTAGGCTATTGCTATGTCTTCGACCACGTCCATGGGATGGAGCACGTCCGCCCTGTAGCAGGGTATCAGGATTTCTATGAGCTCCTTGTTGTTTTTCTTGACGCCATACCCCATTTTCTCCAACAGACTCTCTATCTCCTTGCCGCCCAGCTCAAGACCCAGCAATCGATTGACATATCCAATCCTCAGATTGATGCTCTCCGGCAACAGGGTAAGCCCCGCCCCGTCGACGCTGACGGACACTATCTGCCCTCCCCGGTCCGCGAGTGACGCCAGCACTATGGCAAGAGCATGCTTCAGGGCGATTTTGTTCGTCCCCGTCATCTCGATGAAGAGATTGGAAGTATTGCCGCTGACTCTCGTCCTGTCGGCGTTTATTATCGGCGGCAGGGAGACGACCCCCTCCGCGTCCAGGACTACCGGCAGCAGCTTCTTGCCCTCTAGTATGTGCCTGTAATCCTGCCCCTTGGGATGCTTCTCAAGGATTTCTTCGAGCGTCATCTCTTCAGCATAGTCCAGCGGGACGAACGACATCTCATTCGGCTTTACCGCCTTGTATTGGTAAGGCGGCTTTGTCTTGTCGAAGTCGTGGATGCCTATGGCCACCTTGGAGCGCTTCCTGCCGTGGGAGCCGTGGAGCGCCTCTTGTATCTGGATTATCGACAGGAGCACCTCTTCGGTGATCGGCAGGTTCTTCACTACCGCGGCGACTATGTACGGCCTGACCCCCTTGACACTTTTGTCGGTCGTGAGCTTTATCGGGGATTCCTGGACTTTGTATTCTTTCATGCCATCGTCTATGCCCATAAAGCTCATGTATGCGCGCGCGAACCCCTCGACGGAAAGCATGTCCGGGCGGTTGGGGAAGACCTCGACCACCATCTTCTCCTCGTCGACCTGCTCCACACTGGTCCCTAGCATCGAGGCACGTTCCTCCAGCTCGTCCAGAGGCATCTTTTTGCCGACGAGCCGCATAAAGTCGCCCGTCCGGAATTCGACAGTAGGCATCGTTTATTTTAAGTATATCATGCTTAAAAGTAAAGCATGAAAGCACTTGTAGCAGTTCTGGTGCTGCTGTTGGCGACCACCGCCGTGGCGCAGGAGGGCGAGGGAAGCAACGGAGGAGCCCTGGATTCGGCTACCAATTTCATATTGGGCGTCAATCCCGTCATCCTCATAATCGCGGGGATAGTCCTTTTCTTCGCCTCCAACCTGGCCAAGTTAATCGCCATAGCCTTGGTGCTGATAGGCATCGCCAGTCTGGTAGTCTCTCTGCTCTGAACGCTTTTTTGCGTTCACCAGCTATAATATCATGAAAAGAATCGTGGCTATACTGGCCCTTGTAAGCCTGCTGCATCTGGGGGCGGCCGACTCCAACGGCACCAATGCGACCGACGCGGCCAACGAAAGCCCCGGAGGACTCCAGTTGCCGGAGGTGAATACTAGCGAATTGGCGGATAGGGCCAAGAACGCCACCAAGACCGGGGTCGGCCCCATAGACCAGGCAATGGATTTCTTGGCCGATGCCAGCCCCTTTTTGTTGCTAATAATCGGCATACTGCTGATAGTGCTGGCAGGTTTCGGCAAGATAATCGGCATAATACTGATAATCCTGGCTCTGATAAGGCTGATTTGGATGATGTTCTTCTAAGATGCGCGGGCTGTGCGATCTATGCGGAAAAGAGTCAGAGCTCAACACCTGCAACATCTGCGGCTCTCGCGTATGCGTGGATTGCTTCAAATCGGATCAGGGCGTTTGCAAGAGTTGCCTCGGAGGCAGGAAGGTGGGATAATCTCATTTTTAACCCCTTAGGCTCCAATTATACGCCCAAACCGAAAATGTTCAGCCGAAAAGACGACGAGCTTTTCGACCTGGAAGCCGTCATACCCAAGGAGCACAAAGAGGAAGCAGTCTCTGACAGCCATGAAATCGCGGACGCTGAGGTGTCTCGGGCTTCGACAGGCGTGACAGAGGTGTGCCATTCCTGCGGGAGGACTTCCGACGACATCCAGCTCATGCCGGTTTTTCACAGGGGAGCGGACAGATGGGTCTGCCCCAAATGCCTTAAATCCAGCATAGATTCGGATGCTCAGGCAGACTACCTCGGGAGCTCTTCTGGCATATACGGCGAGAGTTCGGAAACAGAATCGGAATCCGAAGCCGGTTCTACCGACGACTATCACAGCCCGATGTCGATGTTCGACTAACTGACCAGTGCGTTTAACCTCTTTATGGCGTCCAGCTTGTCCCTTTCCCCCAACCTGGCCTGCCGTATGGCGTCACCCATGCTCTCCACAACCTCGTCGTAGTGCTCCAGGTTGGGTTTGTAGGGGAAACCGTCCTTCCCGCCCACGCAGAAGCTATAGCGGCACGGGTCCCTGTGGCTGGGTTCTTCCTCGTATATTAGAGAAGACAGCAGCGCCAGGCTCCTCACCGTGGCCGGGCCCACTCCCCTCATGCCCAGGAGCTCCTCGAAGTCGCCTATCTTCGACTCGTACGTCTTTAAGAGTATCTGCTTCAGCCTTTTTTCGTCAACGTCCTCCGAAA
>CAZINR010000071.1:0-3978 GCA_964540655.1 uncultured archaeon
TATCCTTATCCCGCCCACCATGAGCGGCAGGGACATAGGCAGCCTTATTCTGAGGAGTATGTCGCGAGTGGAGAGCCCCATGGCCCGGCCCACCTCTATGTATTCTTTCCCCACCCCCGAAAGCCCGGCATATGTGTTGCGCGCGACGGGCAGTATCGAATAGAGTATTGCGGCGAGTATTGTAGGAGCAGTCCCGATGCCTGCTATCGGTATGAGGAGGAAGAGAAGGGCCAAATCAGGTATAGTCTCTATGACGTTGAGGCTGTTAAGCACCGCGTCGGCGAAGGCCGAGCGCCTGTAGATTATTATACCTATGATTATCCCTATAGCAGTGGCTGCCAGGAGTGATATGCCGAACATCTGGAGGTGCTCCAGCGTCCTGGCCGTCAGGTTCTGCGAACTCCAGACCTCTGAGACTGCTTGAATCCAGTCAGTCATGGCATCACTTCCTGCCCTGCAGGCATTTCAGCCTCTCGACGTCGACGAGGTCCTCGACGAAATCGTCTCTAGGGTTCTTCATCAGCTCGCCCGGTTCATCCACCTGTATGAGTTCCCCATCCCTCATTATCCCTATCCTGTCTCCCACGGTGAAGGCCTCGTCTATGTCGTGTGTGACGAAGACTATGGTCCTTCCCAGCTTTTTCTTGACTTTTAAGAATTCCTCCTGCAGCTGCTTCCGCAACATGGGGTCTAGGGCGCCGAAGGGTTCGTCCATAAGGATCAGATAAGGATTCATAGACAATGCGCGCGCAAGCCCGACCCTCTGCTGCTGGCCCCCGCTCAGCTGGCGGGGATACCTACTCATGAAACTCTCCGGCTCCAGGTCCACCAGCTTTAGAAGCTCTTTAACTCTTTTCCTCCGCTCCTCCTTCGGAATCCCCTCTATCCTTGGCAGCAGGGCTATGTTGTCCTCTATCGTCATGTGGGGAAAGAGACCAATTTGCTGGATGACGTAGCCGATGTTCTTTCTCAGCTCCACCGGGTCGAAATTCTCTACATCCTTGTCGTTTATGAGTATGGTGCCGGTGTCTGGCTCTACCAGCCGGTTTATGGTGCGCATCAGGGTGGTCTTGCCGGAGCCGCTCGGCCCGATGAGGACTAGGAGTTCGCCCCCCTCGACATCCAAATTTACATCCTTGACCGCATGGCGCCCCCCGTAGCTCTTGGAGACTCCCTGCAGCTCGATGCTGTCTATCTTATCAAAGAGTCTTTTCATCACCCGGTTATATGAGGCCCTCGCTGGTCAGCCAGTCCCTGGCGATGTCCTTCGCCTCCTCCTTGTCCACGTCGTACCGTCTGTTCAGCGCCCTCATGGTGTCGGTATCTATCTTCCCTTCCAGCCTCTTGAATACTCCGATCACAGCCTCGTTCTCTGAGAAATCATCCGTGACAAGGACTATGGCGTCGTAAGGCGGGAAGGCGTTCATGTCGTCCTCGAGTACCCTGAGGCCGAACAGATCCACGCGCGAGTCCGTAGTATATGCTCCGATGGCGTCAACCTGGTCGTTGCGGATGGCCTCGTACATCAGTGTGGGCTCCATCTGCCTGGCCTCCGGGAACGTGAATCCATATACCTTCTCCATCTGCGGCAGTCCGTCGTCCCTTGTGGCGAACTCGGGGTCGGTCCCTATGCTGAGCTCCGAGATGTACGGTTCCAGGTCGCTGACCTTCTCCACATTGTTCGCCGCAGCCCAGCTCTCTTTGACCGCAATCGCGTAGTTGTCCTGGAACCCAAGGTCCACTGCTATCTCCACGCCGTCTTCCTTCAAGCCCTCTTCGGATTCTGCGTAGACGGTCCCGGTGTCCCAGACCTCAAGCGCAGGTTTGTCTAAGATGACGCTGTAGGCAGTACCTGTGTATTCCACATAGGAATGTATCTGGCCTCTCTTAAGTGCTTCATAGTTGACCAGCGTGCCGCCGAGGTTCTCCTTGACTTCTGTAGTGTAACCAGCGTCTTCAGCCAGGAGAGACAACATGTGGGCCAGTATGTACTGCTCGTTGAACAGTTTGGAGCCGAAAACTATGGTCCCCTGGAACCCGCTCTCATCGCCGTCTCCATCGCTCGCCGCCGAATCTCCGTCCGGGGACATCAGGACGAACATCGCCCCGACCAGTATTATAAGAACCACCGCCAACACACCTATTGCGGTCCACTTCTCCTTTTTGTTCATTTTGTTAATCTGAATCAGTCACTCTCTTCTTTAGCCTCTTCAGTCAGCTTCTTGATGTTGGTCGTTAGAGGCCTCTCCTTCAGAAGCTTTGCCATCTGGTAAAGGTTCTCAACCATGAACCTCAGCGTCTTGTTGGTGTAGAGATGCTTGTCACCGCCCGCCTTGATATAGCTGGGCCCCGGACCCGCCGGCCCCACCCAATAGCTGTCCACGTTGGGCGGTATGGTGCAGCCGAGATGAGTCAGGTTGAACAGCGTGTGGGCAGCCACAGTATGCGCGCCGTCCTCGTTCCCCGTTATGATTATCCCGGCTACCTTGTTGTAGAGCGGGTACTGCCCAGTCTCCTCGTCTCCCTCCGCATAGGTGCCGTCCAGTCTTTCAATAACCATCTGCAGGACCGAAGACCGCACACCGAACCAGATAGGCGAGCCGAAGACCAAGATATCCGCAGCTTTTATCTTCTTAAGCAGTTTGGGCCACTCGTCGCCCCCTCCCTCATCCGAGCTTACTCCAAAATGGATGTTGTAATCGGTCACCCTCTCCACTTCGCACTCGACGCCCCTATCCTCAAAGAGTTTCACGGCCTTGTCTATGAGCGCGCGAGTATTGGAGATTTCAGGCTTGTACTTCAGCGTGCAATTCAAGAAAAGAGTTTTCATCTTTTATTATTTCACTTAAATCATTAAAAGCCCGTCTTTTAAGTGTTTAATGTTTTAACGTCTACTATAGACCCCCATTAGCTCCGCCTCTTCCAGTATATGCCCTTCCATGGCTTCTTCCACCTCTTCCCTCGAGGCTCCTTCATCCAAATCCAGCCCCATGTCAAGCGCGTACGCCCGGAAGAAATAGCGGTGCTCCCCCGACGGAGGGCATGGCCCGCCATAGTCCGTCTTCTTGAAGTCGTTCAGCCCCTGCTTCCCGGGGACGCTGTCCTCCTCTATGTCGCCTCCTTCCATGCCCCACACCACCCAATGGGTCCATGTCCCCATCGGTGCGTCGGGGTCGTCCACTATTAGGGCGACACTCTCCGTCCCGTCGGGCAGGCCGTCTATCCTCAGCGGCGGGCTGATGTCCTGCCCGTCGCAGGTGTACTTCTCCGGTATCCTCTCTCCGCTTCCGAATGCCTCGCTGCTTATTTTCATTTTTCATCACGTTTTTGAGCCTTTTCCATGATTTCTATCACTTCTTTGTCCGGGACATCATACCAGTTGCGGTAGCCCTGGGCCACTGCCCGGAAGAGGGGGGGCTTCTCCAGTACGACGACTTCGTCTGCCAGCCCCTCCATCTCTTTCGCTGTGTCCGGCCCGGCTATGGGGGCGGCCACTATAAGCTTCTTGACCCCTTCTTTGCGGCACATCTTTATCGCGGCCATCATGGTAGAGCCGGTGGCTATCCCGTCGTCCACCAGTATGACAGTCCTGCCCTTTAGCGTCGGGAGAGGTTCCCCGCCCCTCAGAGCGTCTATCCTCCTCCGGACCTCTCTTCTCTGCTCCTCGACCGTCCAGCTGACCGTCTCCGCCGGCAGCTGACGGGCGTAGTCCAGCATCACAGCACTCCCGTCCTCGGCTATGGCGCCGAAGCCGGTCTCTGGATTTCCCGGAAAGGGGAGCTTCCTGACCACTAATATAGAGAAATCGGCGTCTAGCGCTTTGGCCACTTCGTAGGCGACTTCCACGCCGCCTCTGGGCAAGCCCAGCACCAGGACCTCCCTGCCCCTGTAATCCTTCAGCGCTTCTCCGAGCCTCTTTCCGGCGTCTTTCCTGTCTTCGAATGTCATTCTTCTTTCAGATTGTCAATCCTCTTCTTT
>CAZINR010000072.1:0-3655 GCA_964540655.1 uncultured archaeon
CCCCCAAGCCACCCCCCGCCCCAGATCCAGTGGGCCACGAATGGGTATACGCCCCCGACAATCACAAGGGCGAAGATTATGTAACCTATGAATTTTATGCGCTCTGCCACCGCCCCCGACACTATGGTGGCGGCGGTCCCCGCGAACATCATCTGGAACAAAAAGAAGACCGCGGCCGATATGGTCAGCCCGGGCCAGACGGCGTTGGCCTCAACTCCACCAAGACCTAGGTACTGGCCCGCATCACCCATGAAGCCCCCTATATCCGCGCCGAAGGCGATGCTGAAGCCGATGATCGAGAAGATGATCGCTGCGAGCACGATGGTCATCAGGTTCTTCATTATTATGTTGACAGTGTTCTTGGCGCGTGTGAATCCCGACTCCACCATGGCGAAGCCCAGGTGCATGATGAAGACCAGGAACGCCGCCATCAGAACCCACAGCGTGTCCAGCAGGTTTACGCCTACTTCAGCCTCTCCGCTTTCGGCCGATGCCGGCATCGCCGCCAGCAGCAGCCCCAGAATCACCATCCCTCCAATCTTCTTGTTCATTTTTACGGATTTCTTTAAAATTTATGTCTTTTGTTTAAAAGTATCTCTATAAAAATGAAAAGTTTTTATAGAAGTAACCATTAAATAAGCAGAAAAATTAAGGAAATCTGAAAATGGAGTCTATAAACAGGGAGAAAGAGGCGGTCCTTGAGAGGGCCAAGAAGGACGGCGTCAGGTTCGTGGACCTGCAGTTCACGGATTTGTTCGGTACTGTCAAGAGCGTGACCATACCGGCCGAGCACCTGGGCGAGTCGCTGGAGAAGGGGACCTGGTTCGACGGCTCCTCCATAGAGGGCTTCACCCGGATATGCGAGAGCGACATGTACCTGATGCCGGATCCCAAGACCTACTCGGTGATACCGTGGAGGGTCTTGGAGAGCGGCAGCACGGCCAGGATGATATGCGATGTCTATATGCCCGACGGCGAGCCGTTCGAGGGCGACCCGAGGCAGATACTCAAAAAAGTGCTCAAAGAGGCTGAGGACATGGGCTATGAGTACAACACCGGCCCGGAGCTGGAGTTCTTCCTGTTCCGGAGCGTGGACGGGTGCGTCAAGCCCCTGCCGCACGACAACGGCGGCTATTTCGACCTGTCGATGGACCTTGCGTATGGGGTCAGGAGGGACATGATACTGGCCCTGGAGAGGCTGGGCATAACGGTCGAGATGAGCCACCACGAGGTCGCGGAGGGCCAGCACGAGATAGACTTCCGATACGGCCCCGCGCTGAGCACCGCGGACAATGCAGTGACTCTCAAATACGCCTTCAAGGCCATAGCCAACATGCACGGCCTGCACGCCACATTCATGCCCAAGCCGATATACGGCGTCAACGGCAGCGGCATGCACGTGCACCAGAGTTTGTTCGACAAAAAGGGCAACAACGCCTTCTTCGACAAGGAGGACGAGTATAAACTCTCGGAGGCGGCATATGGCTTCATAGCCGGCCAGCTGGAGAACGTGAGGGGCATGTCGGCAGTCATAGCGCCGACCGTGAACTCATACAAGAGGCTGGTCCCCGGATACGAGGCACCAGTCTACATCTGCTGGGGCCAGAGGAACCGCAGCGCTCTGATAAGGGTCCCGCGCTATTCGCCCGGGAGGGAGAAGGCGACAAGGGCCGAGCTGAGGTGCCCCGACCCGTCCTGCAATCCGTATCTGGCCTTCGCCGTGATGCTCAAGTCGGGGCTGGAGGGCATCAAGAAAAAGAAGAAGCCTCCCGAGCCCGTGGACGAGGACGTCTACGAGTTCGACAGCGCCAAGCTGGAGGAGAGGTACATCAAGACCCTCCCCGGCTCGCTGGGCGAGGCCCTCGCGGAGCTGTCTGCGAACAAGGTGGTCAAAGAGGCCCTCGGCGAGCACGCCTACGCGCAGTTCCTTCGCAACAAGACGGCCGAGTGGGACTCCTACCGCATGGCGGTCACCGACTGGGAGATAGACCGCTACCTGGAGGTTTTGTAAGCCTCCCCCTTTTTTCTTTTTTATTGTTTTTTCCTAAATCTATACATGCCGGAAAAGCCTGTCCTCAGGGGTATTAAGATAGAGCCTTATTATAGCCCTGACGGAATGCTCTTCCACTTTTCTGTCGGCACCGGGCATGCGGGAGATCCGCTGTTCCTAACGACCCCAACTATGAGGGGGGCATTGGAGGATTCACCGCATCTGAAACCCGGTCAGGTACTGGGGCATATCACATATCACGGCTATCGGTTTGAGGAAGGCCGTCAAGAAGGGGCGTTTGACGAGGAAGTGTACCCCTTTTTCAATGAACCCAGCATCGCACCCAAACTCAGGAGAAAAGGAATTGCTTCCCGCCTGGAGGAGAGGGCCCTGATGGAATTGAAGAGGCGCTTCGGAGGTGGACTCAAAATCCATCCCCATCTGAATGTGGAAGAGCCCAGGAAGAGACAGCTTGCCGAGAGAGGGATTCCTTTGAAAGGGAAAGATTACAATCCTTTTTACAGTGCCACCGTCGACGAGATGCTCGCCGGCATAAGGCGCGCGCGAAAGAAGCAGCTGTCCACGAAGATATCCGAAGCAAAAGAGCGCCGGCGGAAATAGGAGTGAGAAGAAAATCCCTCAGACATTTTTTATTCTTTTCCCGTATAATTCTCCGGATTACCCCCGGGAATGGGCTTTTGTCGCCTTTGGGGGACTTTTCTGCGAAAATGGCCAAGGCTGGTGCACCCCCGAAGTTTGAAGACGCCCACGTAAACTGGGTGTTCTGGAAGATAGCCAACCGCCAGCCCATGGGCCGCAAGATGCTGGTCGAGGAGACGGGCCTTGGCGAGGGCAGCCTCAGGACCATACTGGACCGGCTGGAGGAGTACGGGCTTGTGGAGTCGTCCCGCTCCGGCAGGAAGCTTACCGAGAACGGAAAGAGGGTCCTGGACAAGCTGAACAGCCTGGTGAGGATAGAGAAGGCCGGACGGCTTGACATGACGGAGAAGATGAACAACTGCCTCGCTATCATCAAGGGCGCCGGCCCGCAGGTCAAGTCCGGCATGGAGCAGCGGGACGCTGCCATCAAGATAGGGCGCAGCGGGGCCACGACACTGATAGTGGACGAAGGGAAGTTGGTCATGCCCGGATTCGACGAGAGTCTTGTCATAGACGATGAATACCCCTCCGATGCCAAGAAGATAATGAAGCTGCTCAAGCCCGATGACGGGGATGTCATAGTCGTGGGCAGCGAGGACTCCCCACAGACCTCTGAGGAGGCCGCATGGGTCGCGGCTTCGACGCTGCTGACTTGAGTTACACTACACCCGCACAGTTACACTATATTTTTATATCTTCTTTTTCTAACATAGTCGCAATGTGGTTGGATATATTATCCAAGCGTTACTGATGGATGTTTTACGATGAATAAACTGATTTTGCCGGTCCTGGTGCTGGCTCTGGTTGGCCTTTCATGCGCGAACGTCGGTCTGGTGGTGGAGTTCCCGAACGGGACACTCTACACCGAGTGCGTCGACATCTCGGACGGCGCTAGCAGTTACAGGATACTGAAGAGGGCCGACCTCGACACCGAGTGGACCGACGACGGCGACTGGGGCAGGGCTCTGTGCATGATAAATGGCATAGGCTCCGAATCCACTGGAG
>CAZINR010000073.1:0-3599 GCA_964540655.1 uncultured archaeon
ATTTGAACCAGCTTCCTCCACCAATCTCTTTTTCACTACTTCATCAACGACCGCTATGAACTTCCACGCCTGCTTGTTACAGGCACTGGGCGCCATCTGGGCAGCATCTACTAACTCACAAATCTTCTCCTTCTCGACCTTCTCGTCCTTGAAAGTCCTGACGCTCTTGCGGGTTCTTATTACTTCTGCAAAGTTCATTTCAGGCTATCCAGATATCCTCTGAACTCCCTCCCCACTTCAGGATGCCTCAGCCCGAAGTCGACTATCGCGCGCAGGTAGTCGAACTTGTCACCGATATCATATCGCATGCCCTTGAATTCATAGCCGTAAATCTTCTGCGTCTTTAGAAGGCTGGACAACGCATCCGTCAATTGTATCTCGTGGTTCTTGCCGATTCTCGTCTTTTCAATCTCGTCGAATATCTCTGGCGATAGGACATATCTACCTATTATCCCCAGATTCGATGGCGCTTTGCTTGGTTTGGGCTTCTCCACCAGGCTTGTTATCTCCAGTACGCCGCCTTCCAACTCTTTACCCCCAATTACCCCATACTTACCCAACTTATCCTTTTTGACTTCTTCGACGGCAATAGTGCTGCACTCGCATCTGTCATAGACCTCGACCAATTGTATGGTACATGGTACCTTGTTCTGGATTATGGTGTCGCCGAGCAGGACCGCGAAGGGCTCATCGCCTATATGGCTCTTGGCGCAGAGTATTGCGTGCCCCAGACCTAGCTGCTCCTTCTGTCTTATGTAGTGTATGTCGCCCATCTCGGAAAGCTTTTGAATCTCCCCAAGAAGCTCATCCTTGCAGCACATCTCGAGATGCCTTTCAAGCTCAATGTTCCTGTCGAAGTAATCCTCTATCGCCCGTTTGCCCCTGCCAGTGATTATCAGTATGTCCTCTATGCCCGACTCGACCGCTTCCTCCACAACATAATGTATCGTGGGCTTGTCCACTATGGGCAGCATTTCTTTAGGTTGCGCCTTCGTAGCCGGCAGGAACCTCGTCCCCAATCCCGCCGCCGGTATCACCGCCTTCTTGACCTTCATTTTCCGTATCCTATGCCGAAATAATCCAATCCTGCTGATTTAGCCTTTAGTGGGTCTAAAATGCGCCTCCCGTCTATGACCACATTACCCTTCATGCTCCTCTTGAAAACCTCTGGTTTGACCACGTATTCCGGCCACTCGGTGACTATGACTGCCGCATCAGCGCCCTTTAGGCATTCCTCCAAATCCTCGGAGAAGGATATCTTGTCGCCCAGAATCTCCTTGGCGTTCTCGACCGCGGCCGGGTCGCATGCGGAGATTGAGGCTCCTTCCATGAGGAGATGCTCGATGATTTTCAAAGAGGGCGCCTCCCTGAGGTCGTCGGTACCGGGCTTGAACGCCAGACCCACGATTGCTATTCTTTTGCCTTTGATGTTCCCGAGTCTGTCCTTCAGGATATTGACCGCATGCTTTGCCTGCCTTTCATTGATTTCCATGACTGCGTCCAAAAGCAGCGGCTCATACCCTCCCTTCATGCCTATCCTGGCTATCGCTTTGACGTCTTTGGGGAAGCAATTATGGAGTGTTGCGCCCTCGCAGAGGTATGAATGAACAGTATCGATTTCTAAATTATACACTCTGCCCGAGTAAGGCACTCTGTTTATTTTATGTATCGGATAATACAAGTAATTGCTCCGAATCCAGCTTGTCTTGTGATATTTGTTATCTCTCCGTTCTGGAGCATCAGTCATCAATTTATTCATTCTACTTATGGACTTCTTGTTCGAAATCCTGACAAAGTATGCCTCCCTATGACGTAGGCCCGACTTAGATACCCATGGCTTATGTATGCTATATGTAGCTATAATGCCCTGCTTTAGCAATAATATCTTCATCTGGTTGAATAACTGCCTTGATGTAGTAGCCCATGTCCATACGCCTCCGGACTTACTGCCGTCCCCCTTCCACATGCCCTTTATCATCTGTGCTTGCAACCCTAATGGTTGCACCATTAGGATTGAATTAATCTGCTTTTTGTTGGATAACTTACCGCACATATCTTCGATTAATCTCTTAACCACTACAGAACCTATTCGGAGACTCGCCATAGTGTCCTTATTGCCATGCTCCCGCAGATCAAGGCCAAAGACCTTTTTCACAACCCTAATACTGTCTTGTCTCAATTCCTCATCTTTCCTACTGAAAGACAGTGTCACCCTTTTCTGGTCAGTGGAGCCTTCCGCTAAATAATACCCGAACAACCGCATCAAATCCCCGGTTAGCCCAATTCGCTCGGGCATTGGGCGTATTAATGTCGGTTCTTTGGCACCGTACTTACCGAGAGAGATTGCACTCGCTCTGTTTTTGTTATCCTTGAATATGGGAAATACAAGATAATCTCCCCTCTCAAGTTCCTCTGCCCGGATCCATTGTGGTGTCCAGTCCCTTACCTTGTTATTGATTAATTTGCCTTTATTTTCGCCCTTTCCGTAAATTTTCCTGTTGGCGCGCACTCCATAAACAGGATGATTTCCAGTCAACTCAAATGCAGGCAATCCCCTTGGTACTACCTGAATTAAGTCTTCGTTGACTCTCCTCGTGAATGTCTTAGTAACCTTATGTGAAAATCCATCATGTCCGTAAACTTTGTCACCGACCTTAATTGACTTGATAGGTTTCATGCCTTCCGGGGTGTGTATTAAGCTATCGCCTTTAAGACAGCTCCCGCCATACCCTACCCCAGCATTGAGGAACTTGGGCGATATGCGGCGATCCAGACCTATACCTTTCGCGACATCGACGACATCAGTGCCTGATCTCTCGCAGATGTTGGCCATCTCGTTTATGAAGGATATCTTGGTGGCAAGGAAGGCGTTCGCGGCATATTTTATCATCTCGGCGGTTCTTAGGTCAGTCCGGAGTATGGGGCCGTCGAAGGACTTGTAGAGCTCTTCCACCTTATCCCCCGATTTCTTGTCCATCGAACCGACGACCACCCTGTCCGGCCTCATGAAGTCCTCCACGGCCAGCCCCTCCCTCAGGAACTCCGGGTTCATGGCGACACCGAAATCCCTGCCGGCCTTCTTGCCCGATTCCTCTTCCAGAATCGGTTTTATGAACGAGTCGGTGGTCCCCGGCACCACCGTGCTCTTGTCGACGACCACATGATACCCCTCCTTTTTCTTTAGACTCTTCCCCACGGATTCGGCAGCCGATTTCACGTATTTCAGATCTATGCCGCCTTCGGGAGAATCCGGTGTGCCGACGCATATGAAGGTGATGTCAGACCCCAGGACAGCAGATTCCAAATCCGTCGTAGCCCTGAGATTCTTCCCGACATGCTCCTGGAGCAGCTCCTCCAGCCCCATCTCGTGTATGGGCGCCTCGCCGCGGTTGATTCTGTCCACCTTCTCCTTTATGACATCGACACAGACGACCTCGTTGCCCAACTCCGCAAAGCAGGCTCCGGTTATGAGACCTACATAGCCGGTTCCGATGACAGAAATCTTCATCGCCTATTTTGTTATTCGGCAAATAAAATACCCTGGAACCATTTTAATACCCCTAGCTTCTAATTTCCACCGCATTTTCTGCTTAAAACAA
>CAZINR010000074.1:0-3489 GCA_964540655.1 uncultured archaeon
CTTTTCTTCAACGCGATTATTTCTTGGAAGACTATCCCTATCTGCGAGGGTGACATGGCCGGCAGCAGCCCGACCAGAAGCCCGCCGAGAGTCCCGAGAAAAGAGCCCCTCCACAAATCCTTCTCCTCTAATGCTATGCTGGCCTCCAGGTCCTGAGGATACGATTCCGAATCTGAGAGCATGCCCGTCAGGAGAGTGCTGAGGCCGAACAGGCCAGAGAACATGGGCAGGAAGACCTGGCTAGTAGAGAGGACTGTTAGATTGAGACAGGTCCAGCCCAGATAACCGGAGATGAAGAAAACGGTTGACGCCCAAATTATCTTTTTGAGCTTGCGCTCTCGCAATATAAGGTAGGATATCGCGAATACGAGTATGGGCACGACTGCCGAGCGCACCGCAGAATATGCCAGAGGGACCACGAAGAACGCCACGGGAAGGAACGAGAGCGATAGAACGACTCCGTACAGGCTGGCCTTTGCCGTTATCTTCACGGCCTCCATGCCCCTGCCCTCCAAGAGCAGCCGATGGGTAGGCAACAAGGAGAGCACAGTGTCCTCGTCCGGGACACCCAGGAATATGGAGGGGATGAAATCTACGAACGTCTGCGTGGTGGCCATGGCGGTCAGGAAGACCGCGAAGATGAGCGGGCTTATCGGGAAAAGTGAGAGCGCCGAGAGCGCCATCAACCCTATGTTGTTGACGTGCAGCCCCGGAAGCAGTCCCGCGGCTACGCCTGCCAGTATGCCGAGTAGGAGGAAGGTGGTGTATTCCAGCAGCAAAGAGCCTCCTCAGAGGCGGGTCTAGGAGGTTGAAAATAAGAAAAAGCAGCCCCGCTAGGGGGCCATTCATGGGAAGCTTAGAGCTTCTCCCACTTGATGCCCTGCTTCTTGACGTGGGGCTTCCACACCGAGGCAGGGAGCCAGCTTGGCCGGTCTGAGGGAGCGCTTACCTTCTTCCTGCTTCCCTTGAACACGTGGATCTTCACCATGCCGTTCTTCCTCTTGCCGCCCCTCTCTCTGAGTTCGATGCTCTCGTTCCCGTCGGTAGCGGCCTTCAAAGCGGCCTGGTGCGGTCCCTTGCCCGTGTACACGTGGTTGGTGTCCTTACCACCCTTTCGCAAAACATAGTATCTTTTTTCAGCCATTTTGGTTCACCCAATGTAGGTTTTTAATATTAAGCACAGTCTCCTGCAGAACTCGAAAAGAGCCTTGCCGAACCCCCACCTGTGCTTATTGCCGTATATTTTTTAGGTTACTAGTATAAAAACCAATAGGAAGCGTATTTATTTGACCAGTTTGAGGTAAAGTTTGCCCAGGACCCTTGGGGAGAGGTTCCTCTTGCCTTCGGAGACTTCGCCGTCTATGGCTTCCAATGCCTTTCTCTCAGCCCTTGTCTTTCGGTGCATATCCCTCTTCTTGCTCAGCCTTCTCTCAAAGGCGTCAAGTTCGCTGAGGACGCCTCTTGCCCTCTTGCGCACCTCTTCATAGTACCTCTGGGTCGGGAGAGGGCTCTTGGCCCCATTGTCTAACGGCTGCCTGATTATGCCCTCGAACTCGTCCACATGAGGTCCGCTCAGCCCCTCTTTCGGACCCCGGGTAGCCGCCATCAGCGCAGTGGCAAAATTGAAATAAGATCTTCGGAATCTCTTTATACTCTCCGGATTGGGCAGATTTTCCGGCCCTGCATCACGTATGATTACATTCAGATACCCCCTTATCTTTTCTATACCCGCGGGCAACCTCCTGAGGACCCTCCTCTCTTCGCGACTCAGTTGTGCTTGCTTGGCTTTGGCCAGCCTTTCTCTGAATTCGGTCGTGGTTCTCGGAATTTTCCCCGCCAAACCTTCTTCTATTGGAATCTCTTCACTTCTATGTACGACCACCACGCACCCGTCCCGCCGGACCGATGGCCTCCCCTTTCTCTCCAGGGCCACACCCCTCGCGACCCTCTCCAGATGGAATCTTCCGGGATTAGGCTTTCTCCTGACCATTTTGTAATTCTAGCGAAGCTCCTCTCTGTGGAAATTCCTGTAGAAGCCGTGAAGCTTTGCCAACTCCGCTGGACTGAGATTATCCCCCTTCCCTTCCTTTTCTCTGCCTGCGAGGATTTCTCTCTCCAGGAACTCCAGCTCCCGCTCTCTGGCCTTGGACTCCCCCGCATGCTCCAGCTCTCCTTCCAGTTCCCCGATTCTAGCATTTAGCCTTGCCATCTCCGCCTGAACATTCTCCCTGTATCCACGGACCCCTTCGAGCATTTCCCGGCCTTTGGCCCGGATTTCGCTTTTCTTAGCCCTCAGGCTCCCTACTGCCTTGAATCTGTCTAATCCGTCCCTAAGTGGAGACTCCCCTTCATAAAGCCCTAAGGCCCTCTCAAAGTCGGGCTTATACCTGTCTCTTAAAGCGTTCAATTCATCTACAACATTTTTTCCACCCCTGTTGCCCCCCCTTTTAAAAGCCACACCGCCCATGCCCCTCTTGCGCACGCCCCCGCTTACCTTAGAGACTCTGCTCCAGAAGCCTTCCAGGGATTGAGCAGCGCTGTCCAGAAGCCCCGTCTGCTTATGCTCTCGCCGCAAACGCTCGATATCATGCCTTATTTCTTCCGCGTCTCGAGCAACATCGACCTTATCTCTAAGCTCTTCTCTTCTTCTCCTTAATTGTTCCACAGTCTCCGGCAGCCTGTCGAACATCTTCCAGTCGATGGGTATGGAGCGCCCGCGCCGGTCGATGACCTTCACCCCACCCCTCGGCCCTACGGCAATCCGGGCTCCCCGGCCCTCATGTATGCGCGCGGTAGTCCTGGCAATCCTCTCTCTTCTGAAGGCATTTTGTTTAGCACTATGCCTTATAGCTCTGGGAAGGCTCATCCCGGGGCGCTTTTTTGCCATTTCCTATCTTTAAGCCCCTAAAACATAAAAACCCAACCGCGTTTTTTAACTTATCCCTTCATATTACTCGCTCTTGTTTCTTTTCAACATGGCCGACACAGACGCCAGTTTTTGGGACGAACTGAAGAAGCTGTTCTCGGATTTGCTTGCCGCCTTCCTGATATTCCTTCTCATGATATTCGTGGCCGGGGAGCTGTATGCGATATACTTCATGAACATTGGCAACGGCTTCTTCCTCTGGCTCCCGGTATTCGCCTTGATTGCGGTCCTCTTCTACAAAGCCCTGGAATGAGCCTCAGAAGCATACGCCGGAAGCGCGAAGGCAGTGGGGGGTTCGACTGGAGCAGCCTCAACCCCTTCGGGGGAAGGAGGCACTTCAGCAAGCTTTCTCGCAGCGGGAACGGAGTGGGGAGCAAGGCCAGAAAAGATGCGCTCCCGCTTATCATAATAGCAGCCATCGCGATAACCATAATCGCGGTGGAGATAGCTCTTTGGAGCGGGCAAGGCGGGACGCCCGAACCGGAAGATAACGTCACGAATGCCACGGACACTGGGGGCGAGCCGCCCGTCCAGGACGAGCCTCCCGAAGAGGAGCCGATGCC
>CAZINR010000075.1:0-1165 GCA_964540655.1 uncultured archaeon
GGCTTGATTAATTTCAAGCCCAACTCTCTTTAATCAGAGGATTTCCACAGAGCTAAACCTTTACATTATCGGTCCCGTAATTCTAGCATGCCTGATTTCCACACCCTTTCCGGCAAGGAAGTGCTCTCTGCCCTAGAGACTAGCGAGCAGGGCCTCTCCGAGGAAGAGGCTAAACGCCGCGTGGAGGAGTACGGGCCCAACGAACTGAAGGCAAAAAAGGGTACTACGAAGCTGCAGATACTCGCCGAGCAGCTCAGAGACTTCCTGATACTGCTGCTCATAGCGGCGGCGGTCATCTCCATGGGGATAGGGGTCTCAGAGGGAAGCGTCGAGGAGATTATCGAGGCCGGTCTCATACTCATAATCGTGGTTTTCATAGTGATAGTGGGTTTTTACCAGCAATACCATGCGGAGAAGGAGCTGGAGGCCCTCAAGAGCATGATGACCCCGCGGGCGAGGGTACTGCGGGGCGGACGGGTGGAGGACGTGCCCGCCAGCGAGCTGGTGCCCGGCGATATCGTCGTTATCGAGGCGGGGGACCGGATACCCGCAGATTTGCGCATATTGGAGTCTGTTGATTTGAGAGCTGATGAATCCTCCCTGACCGGAGAATCGACGCCCGTGGAGAAGGATTCCAAGAAGGTCAAAGAAGAAACCGCGCTCGCCGACCGGACCGATATGCTGTACATGGCCACCAACGCCGTCTACGGCAGGGGTAGGGGGGTGGTCGTGGCAACGGGCATGAAGACCCAGCTGGGCCAGATAGCCGAGAACCTGGCAGAAATAAAGAAGGAGAAGACACCCCTGCAGGAGAGGCTCAACAAACTGGGCAAGCAGATAGGGGTGGTTGTCCTCCTGCTCTCCGGCATGATACTGGTGGTCGGGATGTTATCCGGCGGCACCCCGTTCCAGGAGATGTTCATCATCGCCATCGCACTGGCCGTCGCCGCGGTCCCGGAGGGCCTCCCGGGGGTCGTGACGGTGGCCCTGGCCACAGGCATACGCAGGATGGTCTCTAACAATGCCATAGTCCGCAGGCTGCCCGCCGTGGAGACGCTCGGTTCGACGACGATAATCTGCTCGGACAAGACCGGCACGCTCACCAAGAACGAGATGACGGTGAGGCGGGTCTGGACTCCTGACGGCTCGTATGAAGTGGAGGGGG
>CAZINR010000075.1:1175-3376 GCA_964540655.1 uncultured archaeon
TTGTGGAACCAAAAGGCGACTTGGAAGAGCTGTTCATCGCCGGGGCCCTGATATGCGACGCCACCGTGGATGATGAGTCGAACATAACCGGCGACCCCACGGAGGCGGCGGTGGTAGTCGTTTCGGCCAAAGGGGGGAGAGAGGGCCTGGAAGACGGCTATTCGATGGCAGACGAGATACCGTTCTCCAGCGAGAGGAAGAGGAAAACCAAGATATATGAGAAGGGGGGCAGCAGGGTCGCCTACAGCATGGGGGCCCCGGACGTCCTGATAGAGTCCTGCTCCAGTGTGCTCACGAAAGGAAAGAGAAAGAAGTTGGACAAGAAGCTCAAGGAGGAGATACTCGCCAAGAACGAGGAGCTCGCCGGGCGGGCATTCAGGGTGCTGGCACTGGCGAAGAAAGAGCAGGCGGCTGTCGAGAGCGCTGAGGAGGGCATGACTTTCCTGGGTCTGTTAGCCATGATAGACCCCCCAAGACAAGAGTCCAAAGAGGCCGTGGAGGAGTGCAAGAGCGCCGGCATAAGGGTGGTTATGATAACGGGAGACCACAAGCTGACTGCAAAGGCCATAGCCGGGGAGCTGGGAATCTACCAAGACGGTGACCGCATAATGACCGGTCCGGAGATTGAGGATACAAGTGATGAAGAGATGCGGGAGCTGGTTGATGAGGTGACCGTCTACGCCAGGGTCTCGCCCCTCCACAAGCTCAGAATCGTCAAGGCTATGCAGGCCAATGGCAACGTCGTGGCGATGACGGGCGACGGGGTCAACGACGCGCCTGCGCTCAAGAAGGCGGATATCGGAGTGGCCATGGGGATAATGGGGACCGACGTGAGCAAAGAGGCCTCTGACATGATATTGACAGACGACAACTTCGCATCCATAGTCAAGGCGGTCGAGGAGGGGAGGGGCATATACGACAACATAAGGAAGTTCTTCGCCTACCTCATCTCGGGCAACATCGGGGAAGTGGGGATAGTCTTCCTTTCATTCCTCATACCGGGGGTGCCGTACGCCTTAACTGCTTCCCAGATATTGATAATAAACTTGGTGACTGACGGGCTCCCGGCCCTTGCGCTCGGCGTAGACCCCTTCGAACCCGGGGCCATGAAGAGGAAGCCAAGGCCCAAGAGCGAGCCGATATACAGGGGTCTGAAGCCCTTCGTGGTCTGGTATCCGCTGCTGATGATAATTGTCACCATGGGGCTGTTCCTGTGGGTGTGGGAGGGCACCCACAACGAGTTCCAGGCCCAGACGGTGGCATTCCTGTCTGTTGCATTCTTCGAGATGTAC
Organism: uncultured archaeon; assembly: GCA_964540655.1. Taxonomy (GTDB): domain Archaea; phylum Altiarchaeota; class Altiarchaeia; order JAFGQM01; family JAFGQM01; genus CAZQBY01. The sequence continues at coordinate 2,468 of CAZINR010000075.1, forward strand.
CAGGCCTTCGCATCGCGTTCGACCAGGTATCCCGCCTTCAAGGTAGGGATAGCGAAGAACAAGTACCTGATAGCCGCAGTAGGGTTCTCGCTTGCAGTATTGCTTTCGCTGATGTACGTATCTGTGGACGTGCCGGGCACAGGCATAAGCCTTCAGGAGCTCACGCATGTGACGCCCATTGAGCCCGCTCTGCTGCTGCTGATAATCGTCGTGTCCTCGGTCGGCTTCATATACCTGGAACTGGCTAAATGGTATAACACCAGGGGGGGCAAGATATAGTGTCTGCGGGCGGAAGATGGGATAACCCGGTTATGAAGCTTCCTGCGCTTCCTTGAGGGCTACTTCTTCGGTATGGGTCTTCCCGGGCAGCTTTGCATTAGCTCGCCTTAAGGCCTCCTTTGCAACGTCTACCCCGTCTTTGAGAACTGACACCGACATTATTATCTGGTCTTCCTTGACCCGGGCCGCTTTGCCCACGGGTTTGCCGAACGAGTCGCGCATGCCGCTCTGGACACGGTCGGCGCCGGCCCCCGTCGCCATTTTGTTCTCCCGCATTATGTGGTGTGGGTAGACGCGGATTTTATAATAAAAGCCCTTCTTGCCGAGCGTCTTCTCCAGGTGCCTTATGCACGTCTGCCTGGATGCCTCGAGGGCGTTGTGGCGGAGCTGGATGTCCTCGTTGCTGACGAGGTCCACCCTGACCTCGAAGTCGCCGTTGGGGTCGCCCATGTCGAACCTGGTCACCTTTATCCCGGGTATTCCAGTCACGAAAGAATCAGCCGGATTGTTGGATACCCTGGTGTATGCGGGGCTGTCCCATCTATAGCAGTGCGCGCGTCTAAGGCCCATTGTCTTTGTTTTAAGCAGAAAATGCGGTGGAAATTAGAAGCTAGGGGTATTAAAATGGTT
>CAZINR010000076.1:0-3291 GCA_964540655.1 uncultured archaeon
CCCCGAGGCGGTCCTTGAACTGGAGATAGAACGAGGCGAGGGAATCGACGGCACTGCCGCAGTCTATGATGTTGTTGCAGCAGTTCTGGGAGTCCCTACTGCCAGGGTAGAAGTACCAAAAGCCGGATTTGGCGTCCTGTCTGAGCATTTCAATGGTCCTGTACGCCCGCTTGAGTGCGCGCTCATAGTAAACATCTTCCCCCGTCCTCCTATGGAGCTCCCCGTCGAGCACCATGGAATAAGCGTTCTTGCCCGTATGCTCGACGCCGTGCTTGTAGCACGTGAGGCTCCCGTCCGAGCTGGTCTGGCCCCAAAGGTAATCGGAAACAGACTTGAGGAAGGGGATTTTACGGTCCATTTAAGGCAAGATATATCAGAGACAGGTTTATAAATTGTTTAAGTCTAACAAAACCAAAAATAAGCGCGGTTTGGGGGACCAAGTCGGCCGCTGGACAAGATGGTCAACGTGGGTGACATATTCAAGGAGGGTTCGAAGGGAAAGTCGCTGTACAGAATACTGACGAACCGGGAGCTCTCAAAAGTGAAGCTGAAGGGTGACACGCTGGATCTAGGCTCCGGGTCAGAGTCCGCCAGCTATATGCGCTACCTGGATTTCAGGGAGCCGTACAGTGTGACATACACCGACTACTACAAGGCGGGGGGAAACATAATCAAGCTCGACTTGGAGAAGCCTTTCAAGCTGGACAGAGAATACGATAACATAACGTGTATGGGGGCGCTGGAGCATGTCTACGACTTCAGGAATGCCATAAGGGAGTCCTACAGATACCTGAAGCCGGGCGGGCTTTTCGTAGGCGTGACTCCATTCATATTCGAGTACCACCCGTGCCCGAACGACTTCTTCAGATACACACACGAGGCCCTCAGGAGGATGTTCACCGAGGAGGGCTTCAAGACCGTTAGGATAAAAGGGGTCGGGCGCGGCCCGTTCACTTGCTCGAGGTGGGTGAACGCCGTCCCGAACATCTTGAGGCCTTTCGCCTACCTATCGGTCATGGCTATGGACAAGCTCGTCTCAAGGCGCTCGGATGGTGGGAAATACCAATATCCCATCGCCTACGTCTTCGTCTTCAGGAAGCCGAAGAAGGGCTAGAGACTGTTTTAGTTCAATAAATGTGAAAAGAAAGCGTGGACGCCAAGATTCTATTCATAAGCTCTTCTTCGAGATTTCAGCTTCCGGAGAAAAGGAGTGTTTATAGGAAAAAGTGGGCTGCCCTTTCAAAGATAGGTGATATGAGCTATATAGCCGTCTCGGATGACGGGCACGGTAAGTGCGGGCGCATGGGGGGCGTGAGACTCTGCCTGGCGCCCAGGACCGGGTTCAAGCTCCTCGATGTGCTGCTGTTCCTATGCTTCGCGTTCAAGAAGGGTTTGGAGACCATCAAGGGGAAAGACATCAACATCATATATGCTCAATCCCCCCTGCTAGACGGGGTCGTCGGGTGCGTCCTAAAGGGCCTCACAGGGTGCAAGCTGGTGGTGGGCGTCCACGGCGACTGGGAGAATGAGATAAAGTACTCCAAACCAGGAGTGGCAAGGTTCATGCCCTTGATAAACTTCACAGCTGAGAGGGTACTCGAGAATGCCGACGCGGTCCGGGCCATCTCCAAGGCTACGAAAGAGCGCGCACTGGAATTCGTCCCGAAGGGAAGGGTTTTTTCAGAGCTCTTCCCCGCCCACTTCGACGTGGACTTCTTCTTGGATGGTGAGCCCAAAAAAATCAAGGACAACAGCGCTGTCTTCGTCGGATCCCTGATAGGACGGAAGGGTGTGGATTACCTCCTGAAAGCTGTTCCCGAAGTGGTGGAGAGATTCCCGGATTTCAAGTTGTATATAATCGGCAATGGGAGTATGGGAGGGGAGTTAAAGAGCTTAAGCAGAAAGCTGGGCATAGAAGAGAACATAGAATTCGAGGGTCATCAGCCTGCAAAGGGGGTGAAGGCGCGCATAGATGAGTGTGCGGCCCTAGTGCTGCCCTCCCTGTCGGAAGGGCTTGGAAGGATTGCACTGGAGGCCATGGCGAGAGGGAAGCCTGTGATAGGATCCCAAGTAGAGGGGATCAAGGAGACTGTCACGAAAGAGAGGGGTTATCCAGTCCCGCCGAAGGACTCGAAAGCCCTCGCTGAGGCTCTACTACAAGTCTTGGGAGACAAGAAGGCGGCAGTTGAAAAGGGTAAAAATGGCCGCGAGCATGTCATGAAGGAGTACTCATTAGAGAAGTACGTGAAGAATCACGAGAAACTGTTCAAGTTCGCTCTGGCGCGATGATGTGCAGGTGTCCTAATCCCCCACCATCTCTGAGAAGCACGACATCGTCTTCTCCAAGATTGGCGGCCATGCGTATTTCTTGACCTCTTCCCTAGCCGCTTTCGCAAGGCGGGCACCTCGGTCCCTGTTGCTCAGGAGGGCCAATATAGCAGCGAGGAGCTCCTCCTTCGAGCCAGGTGGGATAATGAGTGCGGTCTCGCTATCCCTGACGATGGCTGTATTCCCGGGTATGTCTGTAGCGATTATGGGTGTAGAGACTGACATGGCCTCGATGAGGGTATTGGACATACCCTCGTGGATTGAATTAAGGACAAAAACATTGGATGACGCAATTCTTTCCAGTGTCTCTTTATGGGGCAGCCTTCCTAAGAATTGTACTGTCCCCCCCAACCTGAGGGAGGCGGACAGCTCTTTCAGCGCTTTCCCATAAGGACCCTCCCCCACAATTAGCAGCCTAGCGCCAGGCTCCCTCTCTAGAATATGAGGCATGGCAAATATGATGTCCTGGATGCCCTTGAGCCTGAGCAACCTGCCGACTGTGATTATGTCCTTCCCGCTACGCTTGCTTGCAGATATACTCAGGGGGGTGGGGATGGGATTGGGTATCACGGCTATCTTCGCTTTCGGAACCCTGTAGAACTCCTGTAGGATGTTCGAATGGTGCTCGCTTGGGACTATCAGCTTCTTGGCGTTCTTGAAAACGTATTTCTGAATCCTAATTATGTCGCCGCTCGCATCAGGGCCCTTCAAAAAATCCTCCAGGCTCTTGTCAGTTTTGCCCTCCCTGAAGGCCTTTTCCCATGCCGGGTCGCCCCCATACCTGACGACTACAGGCTTCCTGAGTATCTTTCCCGCCAAGATGGAAGCCAGGCCTATGGAGGTGGGGTTCTGGGTATAAATCAAATCGCAGCCCTTGGCTTTCCTCATTATGTTCAGGAGCAGGGAGAGCTGCCGCGTCGGCTTGTTTGTGGCCCTCTTTATGGCAGTGATGTCGATGTTCCC
>CAZINR010000077.1:0-3156 GCA_964540655.1 uncultured archaeon
GTCGGTGGCCTTGAGGCGGTTATCAATATACTGCGAGCGAGCCGTCTCCACGTTCTGCATGGCAGCTGAGTTCATGAGGTTCGCGGCGCCGGCCGAACGCACCACGTCGGCGAAACCTCGCTGATAGCTTTCCGCGGCAGTAGACGACCGAAAGCCTCCACCACCCCCCCATCCAGGCCCCCGACCCTCATAGAGCGATACCATTTCATAGAGATAACGCTCATAGTCTTTGCGGCGATAATATTGAGCGAGCTCTTCATGAAGGACAAGCTGCTGCTGAAATACGTCTGGAATGTCATCCTGATGATAACCTTCGTAATAACGGCAGCGACCGCAATCCTCTACTTCTTCAACCTCTCCGGCGTAAGCGCCTTGATAATCAACATCCACGTCCAGATGGGGTTGGCCGCCGTCTGGGTGGGACTCTACCATGCCGCCAAGAGGCTGACATTCTATGTGAAATGCGTTCCGTGGGGCCGGAAGAGCTGCTAATGTTTACAAACTTTTTAACCCAGTGCTTCGAATAAACGCCATGAATGTTTTGATAGCCTATTTCTCCCAGACCGGCAACACGCGGAAGATAGCTAGGACGATAGCCGCAGCCGAGAACGCGGACCTGGAGGAGATAACTGAGGCGAAGGGGCGATATACCGGGGTTGGATGGTACCTCACTTCCGGACTGTCCGCCCTATTGAAAAGGAAAAGTGATATACTAAAGCCGAAGCAAGACCCGCAAGATTACGATTTGATATTCATAGGTACGCCCGTCTGGGCCGGCAGAATCCCGCCCGCAATCAGGTCTTATATGGGGGAGAAGGATTTCAAAGGCAAGAAGGTGGCTCTGTTCTGTACCATGGGCGGCGGCAATCCGTCCAAGACATTCAAGCAGATGTCCAAGCTTTTGGACGGCTCCGACATTCTGGGCAGCCTCCCGGTCAGCGACGAGGAGCTCAAAAGCGAAAGGCTCGGAAAGAAGATAGAGGTCTGGCTTTCACGGGTGACGAGGAGAGTCTGATTTTGATTCCTGCCTGTTTTGCTGGCACCCCCCGTTTATATATTAAACCATCCTTTTTTATCCTATTATGTGAAAGATATATGCGGGGGTTTCAGAATATGGAAAATAGGTTAATCACTGATGTGGACGAGTTCTTCAGCTTGGTCAAGGAGATGGGGGAAGTGGCGATAAAGGAGGTCAGCCATCTGATGAAGATAGAGATGGACCTCATAGAGCGGTGGGCTAAATCTCTGAGCAACGTGGGCCTTCTGAGCATGCATTATCCGGTGTTCCACAGCGACAGGGGCAAGGTCACTCTGAAATACAGGAGCGACACGCTGAGCCCGAAGACTCAGGCGCATCTGGACGGAGGCTACCTCCTTCCCAGGTATTATTAGTCCCGACCTTTTCACATCAGTTGATGTGTGTGTGGAACTAGGCCTGCCTCCTCGGCAATATTGCCTTCCTGGTTTATCTCGTGCCTGTGGCACTGCCCTTCGCTATTGCAGAAGTCCTCAGTATACTCCTCACCCTCGCACCATTGGTGGACGTGCTCTGTCTCGTCCAACGGCGTGAAGAAGCATTCCAGCAACTCGTCTTCTTCGGGCTCGTCATAGCAGTAGCAGACCATGCCCGGCTGTTCGCAAGGCTCGGCCTTGACCATCTGGGGTTCTGCGCTCGGTGGAGCCAGGCATTCGCCGTTATCATATTCAGCGTTCTGGCATATCGAACTGCATTCCTGCGGGCTGAACCTGACCTCCGGTTCTTCGTCTTCTTCCTCTTCCGGCGGCGTCACTTCCCTGGTGCCCGGCTGCATAGAAAGAAGCAACGCTATGACAACTACTATCAGAATCAGAGCAGAAACGAGAATAATCTTCTGGTCCATTTTCCCACGCCTCCTATAATGCCTTGAAGAATAAAAATCAATCCTCGTCCAAGTCCAGCGCCAGCGAGTTTATGCAGAACCTCTTTCCAGTGGGTCTGGGGCCGTCGTCGAAGACATGGCCCAGATGGCTGCCGCAGCGCGCGCATACTACTTCGGTTCTCTCCATGCCGTGGCTTTTGTCCTCTTTCAGCTCCACGCCTCCCGGAATCGCCTCGCTGAAGCTCGGCCATCCCGAGCCGGAGTCGAACTGCTCGTCCGACTCGAACAGCGGATTGCCGCAGGCCGCGCACACGTATCTGCCTTCTTTTGTCTTGTGCACGTACTTGCCGCTGAAGGGGGGCTCGGTTCCGCCCTCCCGCAGGACCCGGTACTGCTCCCGGGACAGCTCCTCTTTCCATTCCTTCCCCGCTTTTTCAACCTTATCCGATTTTTCCATTTTATTCGTCTTTAGATACTCTCCCCTCCATCCATGAAAGCGCCAGGTCCGTGGCTATGGCTATGCCCATGACCGGAAGCACGCCGGCCAGTATCTTGGGCGTGTTGAAGTTGGAGAACCCAGACCGTATGACGCTTCCAAAACCCCCCGTCCCGATGTAGGCGGTCAGTATGGCGACGCTGTTGGCCATGATGGATGAGAACTTGACTCCGGCAAAGAAGGCCGGCCAGGCGTTGGGGAAGCGTATGTGCCATATTATCTGCCAATCGCTCAGCCCTATGCCCCTGGCCGATTCGATGTACTCCCTGTCCACGGACGACAGACCCACATAAGTGTTCTTTATTATGGGCAGAAGAGCCCTCAGCACTATCACCACTATCGCCGGAGCGAAACCTATGCCTAGCAAGGGTATCACTAGCGCAATTACCGCGAGGCTGGGTATGGCCTGCAGGAGGTTGGCGAAGGCGATTATGCCCTCGGCCAGCCATTTGTTGTAGAGTGCCACTATAGCGAGAGGCACCGATATGAGAAGGCTTATAGCCAGCGAGGCATAGGCTAGCATCATGTGCTCCCGTGCGGCCCTGGTTATGAGCCCGAAGTCGGCCATGCTGTAAGCCAGGAAGAACGGAATAACCAAGATGGGTATCATCAGAACCAAGTATATGCCGTTTTTCATATTCCGTACCTCCTCTTCAGCCTTCTTTCAGCGAGTGAGGCGATTCCGTCGAATAACACCGCCAGGAAACCGACCCAGAGCCCGGTGACTAATATGATCTCCATATCATAGAGCCCCATGCCCGTCTGTATGGGCGCCCCCAGACCCCCCGCCGATATCAAGCC
>CAZINR010000078.1:0-2769 GCA_964540655.1 uncultured archaeon
TGAGGCGCGTGCCGTCCAAGTACATGCCTATGGGGTGGTTCAACGCTCCCGACCCCGCATAGCTCACGCTCCCATAGACAGCCACATTGCTCCCGCCGGCTACGGGGTTGGGATCGAGAGTGATTGGAATTTGGACGTTCACGGGCTGCGAGCTCACGTTCCACCAGGCATTGGTGGTGTTGGCGTTGACACCGCCGGTGCTGTCGCAAGTGGCGTTTATCGAGGAGTAGTTGCCGTCCGGCATATTGGTGAAGTTCCAGCAGATGTTGGTCCCGGTGGTGGAATTGGCATAATCTGTTCCGTTGAAATGGAGTGTGCAGTTCATGCTGCTCGTGGAGTTGACGCATATTGTGGTGGAGTTCAGGTGTGTCGTGCTGTTCGCTTGGGACCAGTTCCAGGATATGTTGAAATCGGCGTCATAAATCACCTTCATCTCCGCATATTCCACTTTCATGTCCTCAGTGGCCTGGTTTGAAAACACGAGCCAGGTTATCCAGCCGCTCCCGTCTATGTAGGTGGATATGTCCGACTGCAGGGAGCGGTTGACCCATGTATCAGTATCCGGAGAGACACTAGTCGTCCCGCCGAGCTGTGTCCACGATGCATCGGTCTCCCAGGCTTCGCCGGCCTTCATGACCCATATGGAGTAGTCTGTAGAGGAACTCCCGTCGGTGTTGCCGTAGTGGCTGAAGTTAATTGACCCAATGGTCTCCACAGGCGACTCATCAAGGTCTATCTGGAATCGGTACCAGACAGTCATCTCATCGTTGAGTCCGGGGTCGTCAGTCTCCCATTCGCTGCCCTGAATAGAGCTTATGGCGGTATAGTCGGCGGTCAGAGCTTCAGTGTAGTCGTTCCTGTTGTTCTGATTGCCCCCATATGGGAACTGGTCCGAGTCGGCTTCATAGGCCTCGCAGTCTGTGCCGATGTTACAGGTTGCGAAGTTGTATGTAGACGCGGATGAAGGGTCCACTATCTGGTCAAACTCGACGCTGCCGTCCAGTATCTTCAAGTCGAATGTGTCATGGTTCCCGTCGAGGCTGGTCAGATAGACTTTGTACCAGCCTTCCGAAGAGATGGAATCGAATTCGGCGATTCTCTCGTCACCGTTCTCTACATATATCTCTATTGAAGCGCCTGAATAGCTTCGGGCGTATATGGTGATGTCCCGGCTGCTGTCGAGCTCCTGCTCGAATGTGGCTCTGACATAATCGCCCGCCGGAATCTCCGCACTCCAGACACCATCAAGTTCTTTTGTCTCTTCGTATATGTCCTCTACGAAAGCCCTGCCGCTGTCGAGATGAACGGCCTTCGAGATGTGGATAATCTCCCCGAAGCCCGGGTCTCCGGGGGTCAATGTGAAGGAGTATTCTCCGCCCGGGACTAGGCCGGTCATGAACAGCCTCCAGTCGCCCTTGCAGCTCTGTGCGGCAAAGTCCCAGTCCGCGCACTTGTAGAGCTCCGTGCCGGTGGCGACGACCGTGACAACCGCATAGTCGAACGCCATCTGCGTCGGGTCGATGGCGTAGACTCTGACAAAGTCCTTCTCCTTGAACTTCTTAAGAGGAACCTCTTCCAGCCCGATACGCAAACCACCTGATACATTGACGTTGCTGAAGAGTATGCTCTTGACGGGGGTGGAGTTGGGCAGCAGCTCCAAACGGTTGTCGCCAAGCATTCTGAGCTGCCCGCTTATGGACGCCCCTAGGGAATCCCAAAGGGGAGGTTCCCTGGGGGGCCCGGTAGTCTCGTTGATGTCAATGATATTGGTTTCATTGGTGAGTGTCTGGTTCGAAACAGTGTCATTAGAGAAAGTAACCTTGGATATCGTCTCGTTGAGCGAGGGCTGCCCGGTCTCGTTGGATGGAATTGTCTCGTTGCCAGGAGTCTCGTTGAGGTGGGTCTCATTGGAGAGTGTCTCGTTGGTGGCAGTCTCATTGAGGGTCTCGTTCAGGGCGGGTGTGGCGTCTGGCTGGGTTTCAGTTGCGTTAATCAAGTTGCCTGCGGGGGCCCCCCCGATTTCCGGAGGCTCCGCATAGACCCCCCTCGCCACCGCGGAGGCGTTGCCGAAGGTTATGCCCATCGTGTAGTCGCCGTAACCGACTTCAGTCACGAAGCTGCTCGTGCGGGGACACGTGTAGTTGGTGAAATCGGACCGGTTGTCGCGGCAGAACAGCTCGCCGCCCAGGGAGAATGATATGTCGGCCTGGCCGGAGGTCGTGAAGTTGACCGCCCAGGTGCCGTTGGTGATGTTGGTGAGAGGGTTGAGCAGCGATATTATCTGGGGCTCGGCCACAGCTAGAATCAAAAACAAAAGCATAGCTACGGAAATCCATAACCTGAAACGGCCGTGCTTCCTTCGAGAAAACACGCTAGGTTAAGGGCTTGGGTTATAAAAATGGGCTGATTACATCCACCCGCAACCGGTTTTTGGCATTTTCATGGGCTATTTTATCCGGGTCATTATTCCCGACAGCATATCCCTGTTCTTCCTGCCGAACTCCCTGGCCCTCTTCATCAGGAGTTCGCGTCTTACCACAATCAGGAAGAGCACTGCGGCCATCAGGGCAAGAGACAGGATAATCACGTTGAGGTCTATGACAAACCCTGTTACCGCTCCCGGGACCGGCTCCCTCTGGAGTTTGGATGCCTTTTTGATGACGTTAGCTATTATCCTCCTGACTTCCTCTATGCCCTCCCTTACCTTCGCGTATTCGTGGTTGTTGAGGTAGCCGAACAGCTGGCCTCTTATGTAGCGCTCGGCGGATT
>CAZINR010000079.1:0-2667 GCA_964540655.1 uncultured archaeon
TCGGCTATGACCGGCGCAGCGCCGGAGCCCGTCCCGCCGCCCAGTCCGCAGGTGACGAAGGTCAGATCGCTGCCCTGCAGGGCCGTGGCGATCTCGTCCAGGCTCTCCTTGGCCGAGCTCTCGCCCACCGCAGGGTCCGAGCCTGCGCCCAGCCCCCCAGTGAGCTCCGCTCCAAGGAGCACCTTCTTGTCGGCTACCGAGTACAAAAGATCCTGAGCGTCAGTGTTCATGGTCGCGGTCTCCGCACCCTCGATGCCCATCTCGGACAATCTGGAGATAGTGTTGCAACCGGCTCCCCCGACACCCACAACCTTTATAGAAGTCTTTAGGCCGTCGATGAGCTTCATAAGCTGCTCGTCGACCTCGCTTATCTGTCCTGCCTCGAATCGTGCCGCCTTGTCGGCCGCACTTTTCACTATCTTTCTCATTCTTACCACCCGTATGTATGTTAGAAATTAGTGTGACATGGAGTAACAGCCCGCATAAGGCAAAGGTATATCACTCCAGTATAACACAGCGGGAATATTGAGAAGTAAAGGTTAAAAAAGGTTAAAAACATGGAGCGGTAGAATACGGAATATCGGCGCTTTCGTCATACCCGCTGGGTATAACATAGTCGCTTGCCTTCTGTTCCCCACTCAAGACGGATTTTTTACCCCGGAGATTTAAAATCTATCATCATGGTGACGCGGAGCGAGCTGGAGCTTCTGAAGGCGCTGGAGAAGAGCAGTCTTGACGAGGCGGCGGGGGGGCTGGGCCTTGGCGACGGTGCCTACTCGATGGCGCACTCTCTGGAGAAGGAGGGACTCATAACGCTCAAAGAGAGCGCGGGCGAAATCGTAAGCCTGGGCAATGAGGGCTCCGCCTACGCCGAAGAAGGGCTGCCCGAGAGAAGAGCGCTTGACAAGATGAAGGAGGGTCCTGTCGGCGTCAAGGAGCTGGGCAGGGACGCCAACATCGCCCTTATATGGCTCAAAAAGAAGGGCTGGGCGAACATCGGGAAGGGTGAGGTGAAGATAACCGAAGAAGGGAGGAAGGCTCCAAAGGGCAAAGATGAGGAGCTTCTGGAGATGCTTGCAGGAGGCCCTAAGAAGAGGAGCGAGCTGAAGGAGTACGACAAGGCCATAGAGATGCTCGGCGGAAGGCAGGACGTCATACAGATCAAGGAGACGAAGAGCTTCGACGCAGCCTTGACCCCCAAGGGCAGGAAGATGCTCAAGAAGCCTTTGAAGAAAGAGGGCGGCCAGGTCTCCTCGCTGACTCCGGAGATGCTCAAGACAGGCTCCTGGAGGGACAAAAGGTTCAGGGAGTACGGGATACGCGACGCGCCGGAGATATGGCCGGCCAAGCTGCACCCGCTCAAGATAGCGATAGAGAGGATAAGGCGAATCTTCCTGGAGATGGGCTTCACCGAGGAGAGGGGCGACTTCGTGGAGAGCTCGTTCTGGAATTTCGACGCTTTGTTCCAGCCGCAGGACCACCCCGCACGCGACCTGGCCGACACCTTCTACCTCGAGGGCATCGAGCACGAGCTTCCAAAGCACCACAAGGAAGTCAAAGCCATGCACGAGGAGGGCGGCGACATCGAGTCGCGGGGCTGGCAGTACGAGTGGGACCCGAAGGCGGCGATGCAGGCCGTCCTCAGGACGCACACCACGGCCGTGTCCGCGCGCAGTTTGACCAAGATAGAGGTCCCGGCCAAGATATTCTCCATAGGGCGCGTCTTCCGGAACGAGACCCTGGACTACAAGCACCTGGCCGAGTTCTATCAGGTGGAGGGGATAATCGTCGGGGAGGACGTCAACTTCAGGAACCTATTGTGGTATCTTAAGGAGTTCTACAACAAACTCGGGTTCAAGAAGATAAGGTTCCGTCCGGCTTATTTCCCGTACACGGAGATGAGCTGCGAGCCGGAGGTCTACTTTGAGGAGAAAAAAGAGTGGGTCGAGCTGGGCGGCTCGGGGATATTCAGGCCTGAGGTGGTCAAGCCGCTTCTGGGCGTGGACGTCCCGGTTCTCGCGTGGGGGCTCGGGCTGGAGCGGCCGCTGATGCTCAAGATGGGCCTGGACGATTTGAGGACGTTCTACAAGAACGATTTGGACTGGCTCCGCAGCTATAATATGAAGGAGGTGCTGTGATGCAGGGAACTTCTGCGGGACACGTCAGATTTAAAAAATCTGGAACTGATGTTTTATATTCCAGATATAACAAAATATTGCTATGAAAAAGGAGTACACTGTCATAATCGAGAAAGACGAAACCGGGGGCTACGTCGGCGAGATACCGGGCATCCCGGCCTGCCACAGCCAGGGCGAGACTATAGAAGAGCTCATGGAGAATATGAAGGAGATTCTGGAGCTCTGCCTAGAGAGCCTTCCGGAGAAAGAAGTGCCCGACAGCTTCGTCTGCGTCAAGAAGATAGCCGTGACAGCATGACCAAGCTCAGTCCCATGAGACCGGAGAAACTGGAAAAGATTATTTTCTCCCTGGGCTTCGCACCCCTTCGCCAGAAGGGCAGCCACGTGTTCTACAAGCATCCTGACGGGCGATACACGTCCATACCGTTTCATGGCCGGAAAGAAGATAAAGCCAGGCCTCTTGCGCAAGATATTTAAGGAGATAAACTTGGGCAGAGATAAGTTCCTTGCCATTCTAAAGAAAAAATGA
>CAZINR010000080.1:0-2553 GCA_964540655.1 uncultured archaeon
ATCTTCCTGGTCTCTTCTTTGGCCTCCGGAAACCCTTTGGTGAGCTTCTCGTCGATGTTCTTGGGCTCTATGACCACCTTGGAAAGGCTGCCGACGTGGACTTCGGGCTTCTTGTCGAGGCCTTCGCGGGTGTACCCGTTCTTTATTACCATTATCTTGCCGGGGGCTATCTTGCGGGTGTTCACCAGTTCGGCCGTCTTGTCCCAGAGTATGACATTGCTCTCTCCGCCGGAATCCGCCAGCACCAGCCGCGCCAGCTGCCCTGAGCGCTTCTTGGTCTGGAACTTTTTGAGCGGCCGGACCTCTTTCACGACTCCCAGCACGTTCACATTGTTGGAGTTGGATTTAAGGTCGGACAGTTTAACGTATTCGATTTTCCCGGTGCCCTCATGGCTGATGCCGTGCTCTTTCTCCAGGGCGTAGACCGCGCCGTGGTCGGTCAGCAGGCCACCAGCCTCTTCTTTCTTGCTTTCGATTAGCCTTTTAACCTCTTCTTCTGAGAGGCCACTTGCCTCAGAAATCTTTTTTATCCGCGTTTCTAACGTCATTTCCCCCACCTAATTTCCTAATTACGATATAAAAACATTAGCCGGCCGTGAGCAGTGAGCACTGGTCATAGCTCTACCGCGTTCTGGGCCCCGGAGGGAAGGACTATGTTGAAGGGAGTCTTAAAGTCGAAATTAGATTCTATCTCTATGTTCAAATCTGACCTCTGCACGCCCGTCCCCACCAGGTCCAGCCCTATCGTCTCTATGACCACGTCCAGGGAGGTCTTGACGGGGAGCAGGTCTTGCGAATCTATCCAGATCGTCATCTCCACCGATTTTATGCCGCTGGCCAGGTTGCTCAGCTCAGGCGCCCCTACCCTCTGCAGCGCCCCGGGTTGGAGGCTGTTGAACAGATCCAGCAGCTCGCCGGCAGTGGGGTTGACACTGACCTTTATGGCATCCCTGCCGTTCACCACTTCCTTTTCCCCTATTGCCGGGTCAAGCTGCCCGGCTACTTCCAGAAGCTTCTCCGAAAATCTCTTGGTGCCCCAGATGCCGCTGGAGGTCTGCTTTACCCAGTCGCCCTGTATGTTGGTGTACACAGTATCCCCTATGACGTATGTGTCAAGGGTGACGACCCCGAGGTTCTCACCCCCCATGCTGTCTATTATGGGCTGCAGGTTGAGCCTCAGGTTCATCCTCCGGTTGACTGTGTCTATCCTCCCCTCTCCGGAAATGGGCAGGTTCAGGGTCGTAGCCTGCTCGACCACCCTTATGCTGCCCTCGAAAGTCATGCTCTCCTTCTGGGTGTTCCTTACGGCCGCCTTGGACTGTTCCAGGAGGCTCTCGCCCTTGGGCGGCCCGGCAGGCCCTCCGGAAATCAGGGAATAGACCACGGCACCTATCAAGAGGGCCACTATGGCGAGGGCTATAAGCCCTCCGTAGCCTTCTTGCTTCCCGGTCTCCGGTCCCTCGATGCTGTGCCTTCTCTTCTTATCCTTGGCCATCACTATGATATGACGGTGCAGTCTTCAGGGCAGGATTCCTCGCTTTCCGCGGAGTCGCACCACCCGTCGCCGCAGAAGCAGTCTTCAGGGCAGGAGTCGCTGTCTTCCCCATAATCGCACCAGTAATTCCCGCAGTAGCAGTCCTCCGGGCAGGTCTCGGAATCCTCGTCCAGGTCGCACCACCCGTCCCCGCAGACGCTCTCGCAGTCGCCGGGGCAGGACTCCTCGTCCTCCTCAAGCTCGCACCACCCGTTCCCGCAGTAGCAGTCCTCCGGGCAGTTTTCCGAAGTCTCGTTCCCATATACGTCGTCGCACCACCCGTCGCCGCAGACTATGTCATAATCGTACATCTGGCTCGCGTCTATGGCCCCAAGAGCCTCTTCCGGCAGCTCTATCTCCACGGCAGTCTCCGTATCAAAATCCATTTCGAAGTCCGCGTTTATCGTTATGGTCCCCATGCCCGGCACGCCGTACATCGCCCCCATGTCCATCTCTATGACGATATCGCCTCCCATGGCGACGGGAAGGTAGGACTGCTTGTCCACCCACATGACGCCTTCAGCCTTTTTGATGGTGTCTATCAGCTCGCCCACCATCTCGTCGAGTTCTGCCTGAGTGATTCCCAGGGAGTTCAAGTCCCCGTATTGCGACATAAGCAGGAAATCCATCATGCCCCCCATGTCCGGCTCGACTGACAGTTTGTAGGATTCTACTCCGTTCTTGGTCTCGGTTCCCAGGACCTCCCCGTCCACCAGCTCCCCGAACTCCTCTATCTGCATCTCCATCTCTTCGACGGACCCCCAGAAGTCGTATCCCAGATCCTCCTTCACCCAATAACTTGATATATCCCCCGTGACTGTGGGGGATTCGACATTAGTGTAAACGGAGTCCTCTACGATATAGCTTTCGACATTCTGCTCCATGCTCATTTCGCCCGCGACCGAGGTGGACGCGGACATGTGAATCCTTTCGGCCGCTTTGTCGTATTCCACTCGACCGCTCATAATCATGGAGACCTCCTGCCCCTGCATGCCTTCCCCCCCAAGATCCAAGACCAT
>CAZINR010000081.1:0-2397 GCA_964540655.1 uncultured archaeon
GCATGTTCCTTGGTTTTTGACAGATATTTTCCACCAGTGACGCCACCGGTCAATAGACCGGTGGAAAATTCTGATTTTTATTCCCCCTGGCGCAAAGTTAGACTCTTATTCTGCAACCCCGAAAATGAGCAAACTTCTATGGGTCTCTGCCAGCGGCGACGAGCCGTGGGAGAGGCGGAAGGAGAAGGTCACTTCTGCCCTCGAAGCGGGCGCCGACGCAGTCATCGTTAACGAGGGCGAGGCGGGCAAGGTCAAGGAGCTCGGGAACATCCAGGTCGTGGGACAGGACGTGAAGGCCGAGTTCGTGGAGATAAAGGACAAGAAGGACGAGCTTGAAGCTGCCGAGAAGGCCAAAGACAAGACTGTTGTGGTTTCGACTACTGACTGGACGATTATCCCTTTGGAGAACCTCATAGCCGCCAAGCAGGAAGGCAAAGGCACCCTCATAGCGCGCGCGGATTCCGTTTCCGACGCGAAGGTCGCGCTCGAGACGCTTGAGACGGGCGTGGACGGCGTACTCTTCAACGGCAAGGCCTCCGACGTCAGCAAGATCAAAAGCCTCATCGAGAAGATGAGCACGAGCAGCGTCGAGCTCGTGACCGCCAAGATAACCAGGATAAAGCCCGTGGGCATGGGCGACCGCGTCTGCGTGGACTGCTGCTCGATGTTCTCCAAGGGCGAGGGCATGCTTGTGGGGTCGGCGAGCTCTGGGCTGTTCTTGGTGCATTCCGAGACCATAGAATCGCCTTACGTCGCCGCGCGCCCGTTTAGAGTGAACGCGGGGCCGGTGCACGCATACACCCTCCTGCCGAACGGCAAGACCACATACCTAAGCGAGCTGGACGGCGGGGACGAGGTCCTTGCAGTGGACCACAGGGGCAACACGAGGACTATGATAGTGGGCAGGCTTAAAATCGAGAAGCGGCCGCTGATGCTGGTTGAAGCGAAAGCAGGGGATAAAGCCATAAAGACCATCCTGCAGAACGCCGAGACCATCCGTCTGACCGCCAAGAGCGGCAAGGCCATCTCGGTCGCCAAGCTCAAGGAGGGCGACGAGGTGCTGGCCTATGTGGAAGAAGGAGGGCGCCACTTCGGGATGGCGGTCAAAGAGAGCATCCAGGAGAGATAAGATGAGCAGGATTTGCGTATCTATAACAGAGGCAAACGCCGAGGACGCCATCAAGGCCATGAAAGAGTCCAAGGAGAAGGGGGCCGACCTGGTCGAGCTGAGGCTGGACTACATAGGCGAGCTGGACGACGCCAAGATCGGCGACTTGATCGACATAGTCAAGATACCGAAGATAGCCACCATACGGCCTGAAAAAGACGGAGGTTTCTGGAAGGGCGACGAGAACGAGCGCATAACCCACCTCCAGACCTGCCTCAGCTTCGGGGCCGAGTTCGTGGACGTTGAAGAATCCACAGACATAGGATGGCGCTACGAGCTGTCCAAATCCTGCAAACAGAACGGCTGCCAGATGATAATCTCGCATCACGATTTCAACAAGACGCCCAGCAAGCAGGAGATGATAGACATCTGCAAGAACGAGTATGCGGCCGGGGCCAACATAGCCAAGATAGCCGCCACGCCCAAGAGCATCGAGGACGTGGCCAACGTCTTGAGCGTGATCGAGTATTTCAAGGCGCAGGGCAAGAAGGTCATCGGCGTGTCAATGGGCCGGCTGGGGACCATGAGCCGGGTCTTCGGGCCGCAGGTGGGCTCGTATCTGACCTATGCCGCCCTGGAGAAGGGGAAAGAATCTGCGGAAGGGCAGCTGACGCTGGAGGAAATGAGGACCATATTCAAGATTCTGGGCATAACGTCAGAGGAGTAGGGTCTTTTTAATCTCGCCTACCGAGTCCTTGAGGTTCTTCTTGTTGTCGAACCCGGTTACGCTACAGCCCTCTTTCGCATATTTTATCATATTAGGCAGCGCGCGCACTACGTTGTCCACAATCGTTATGTCGGCCGTCTGGGCGGTCCGCGAGAACGGATTGAGGTCGATAGCGACGACGAACTTGCCCATCGCCTTGAGCGCCTCCGTGCGGTCTCCGTCCTCCAGCATGACCAGGACGGCGTCCGCCTTGTATATGCCCTCTGGGTCCACCTTCCCGCGCGCGGAGTCCAGGCCGGGGACCTGCACCCTCCTCCCGGTCCCGTATATTTTGTCAGCGCCCGCCTTTTTCAGAACCTCCGCTATCTTGTCCTGCCGCTCCTTGGTCCAGTAGAACAGGTTTATCTCGATCTTGGCGCCGAGGCTCTTGGCGAGCTCGACCGCTTCCTGCGCGCAGAGCGCGGCCACGTTGCCGTTCACCGAAATTACTAAGTCTCGCAGCTCAACCGAAGGTTGAGCGTCGGGAAAGTTCTTCAGGACTTTCCCTCGCATATGCGAGAGT
>CAZINR010000082.1:0-2162 GCA_964540655.1 uncultured archaeon
TCCCGGAGTGCTCTCTCTGTCGGTGCCGGAGCGCGCGACCATAGCCAACATGGGGGCCGAGCTGGGTGCCACCACGTCCGTCTTCCCGAGCGACGGCGCGACCCTCTTCTTCTTGAAATCCCAGCAGAGGGGGCAGGACTGGAAGAAATTGGAAACCGGCTCTCTGGAGGAGTATGATGACGCTCTGGCGATTGACCTGTCGCAAATCGAGCCCCTGGCCGCAAAACCGCACAGCCCGGACAACGTCTCCCCGGTCAGTGAGCTGGCGGGGACGAGAGTGGACCAGGTATGCATAGGCAGCTGCACAAACTCTTCCCTCAAGGACATGATTACCGTCGCCGCGATTTTGAAGGGCAGGACCGTCCATCCGGGCGTCAGCCTCACAATCTCCCCCGGCTCAAGGCAGGTCTGCGAGGCACTTGCGCGCAGCGGGGCGCTGGCCGACATGATATCCGCCGGCGCGCGCATACTGGAGTCCGCCTGCGGCCCGTGCATCGGCATGGGGCAGGCGCCCCCGTCGGGCGGAGTCTCGCTCAGGACATTCAACCGCAACTTCGAGGGCAGGAGCGGCACCAGGGACGCAGGTGTCTATTTGGTCAGCCCGGAGACTGCCGCCTTCTCGGCGCTGGCGGGGACCATAACCTCCCCCAAAAGAATCCCCAAAGTCAAGCTCCCGTCTACGAGGCCTGACGACTCCATGATTATCGAGCCTACCGGCAAGGCAGAGGTCTTGAGAGGGCCGAACATAAAGCCACTGCCTCTGGCCAAGCCGCTGGCCGCGCGCCTTGAGGGCGAGGTCCTGCTCAAGGTCGGCGACGACATAACCACCGACCACATCCTGCCCGGCGGAGCCAGGGTCCTGCCGCTCAGGAGCAACATCCCAGCCATAAGCGAGTTCGTCTTCGCCCAGGTGGACCCGGCCTTTGCTGCGCGCGCGAAGCAGAAGAAGGGTGGCTTCATAGTCGGCGGGGAGAACTATGGCCAGGGCTCTTCGAGAGAGCATGCCGCGATAGCCCCTATGCACCTGGGGGTGCGCGCAGTGATAGCCAAGTCTTTCGCGCGCATACACCGGGCCAACCTCATAAACTTCGGGATAGCCCCCCTGGAGTTCGCCGAGCCCGGCGACTACGACCGTCTGGAGCAGGGCGAGTCCCTGGCGATAGACTTCGGCAAACTGCTCATCGAGGGAAAGGGCATCAAGCTCAGATGCGACCTCAGCGCGCGCCAGGAAGCCATCCTGCGCGCAGGGGGGCTGCTCAATCTGATAAGGGAGAAGAATGCATAGGGTGACGCTGATCCCGGGGGACGGGATAGGGCCGGAGATATCCGAGGCGACGAGGAGGGTGATTGATGCGAGCGGCGCTAGCATAAGATGGGATGTGGCCGAGGCAGGGGCCGACGTCATAGAGGAGCACGGCACCCCGCTCCCAGACTCCGTCCTGGATTCAATCAAGAAGAACAAGGTCGCAATAAAGGGGCCGATAACGACCCCCGTCGGGACCGGCTTCCGCAGCGTGAACGTCGCGATGAGGAAGAAGCTGGACCTCTACGCCTGCCTGCGCCCCTGCAAGTCCTACGAGGGCGTGCGCTCGAGGTACGATGACATAGATTTGGTTGTGATTAGGGAGAACACCGAGGACCTGTATGCAGGCATCGAGTTCGAGCAGGGCGAAGAAGCCACCCTCGACGTAATCGGCTACATCAACGACAAGGCCGGCTCGAGGATAAGGCCGGACTCCGGCGTGAGCATTAAGCCCATCTCCGTGTTCGGGACGGAGAGGATAGTCAGGTTCGCTTTCGAGTACGCGCGAGACAACGGCCGGAGGAAGGTCACGTCTGTAACAAAGTCCAACATCATGAAGTTCTCCGACGGTTTGTTCATGAAGGTCGCGGAGAAGGTCGCTGGGGATTACCCGGACATAGAATACGAGCACCGCCTGGTCGACAACATGTGCATGCAGCTGGTCCAGAAGCCGGAGCTCTACGACGTGCTGGTCCTCCCGAACCTCTACGGCGACATCGTCTCCGACCTGTGCGCCGGGCTGGTCGGCGGGCTGGGCGTCGCGCCGGGCGCGAACATCGGCGACAGCGGCGCCGTCTTCGAGGCGACCCACGGCAGCGCGCCCAAGTACAAGGGCATGAACAAGGTCAACCCGACCGCC
>CAZINR010000083.1:0-1810 GCA_964540655.1 uncultured archaeon
CGATACTTGAGCCCGGACAGGTACTGTAATGGTGCCGAAATGGTCGACCAGTCTTCTGATGTGCTCATGCACTCTGGGCGGCATTTTGATACTTCTCGATACAAATCATAAAAATCAGGCGAAGTCCGAGAGCGAGAACTGCTTGACCTTGTCGTTCTCGAACAGGGACTCTATCTCGTCCTTGACCAGTATCATCCTCTGCTTGATGTAGTCCGATTTGACATATCCCTTGACGACCGTGTCCGTCAGCGCGACGTACTTTTCAACAGTCCCTTTGGAGACCGTCAATATGACTCTGCCGCCGCAGTTCTCGCACTTGCCGTAGAGCGGGACCCTGCGGTACTTCTTGTTGCACTTCACGCACCTGAACTTCTGCCGGGCGAACGCGCGGAGGTTCCCGTAGGTGTCCCTTATGAGGTGGGAGTCGACCAGCCGCCTGGCCACGTCCGCCACGTCCACCGCCCTTATCTTGCTGCACATCTTGAGCTCCACGTCCGTCTTCTCGTCCATGCCACCCAGCTCCACGTACTTGGAGGACTTGGGCGCTCCGGTCCAAGTGGAGAACTTGGTGAGGCCCATGTGGAAGGGATTGTTCTCGAGATGATTGGCTATGACGTCTATCTCAAGCTCCTTGGCCGAAGGCAGCCGCTGGGTGGCCTCGTAGAAGGCGAGGGGGTAGGAGTTCACCACCTCCATGCAGTGCGCCTCGTCGTCTATCTCGCTGGGGTCGAGGTTGGTGTTGACCACCAGGGGCGCATCCATCTTGCCGCCGCGCCGCTCAGGAAGATAGGAATAGGAGAAGTTGAGAAGGACGTCCATGAGCAGCATTATTGAGTCTTCGTCGCCGTCGCAGTTTCGGCGCTTCGCCGAGTGCCAGAAGGGGTGGGCGATGATGCCCTTGACGTCTGCGAAGCCGATTATCCGGCCGAGTATCGCGGCCGAGGTGTGCGGGGCCAGCCCGACCACCAGCTTGCCGACAAGGTCCGCCTTCTTCCTGACGTTGTAGAACCTCTCGAGCCCGTAGAAGTTCTCGAGAAGGTCGTCGATGAACCCACATATGCCGCCCAGGTAGTTCACTGAATCCTTCGGCACTATTATGTCCTGTACCATCAGCTCGACCACCTGGCCCCCCTTCTCCAGCGGCTTGCCCTCTATGTCCTTGTCGTAGCCCAGCTCCTTGAGGCGCTCAACGGGGACCCCTATGTCCTTGGGGCGGAAGTGGGTCGTGGGGATGTCGGTGCCGTCGTAGCGAATGGTCCCGTCCTTGAAGACGAATATCCCGTTGTTCGCTCGCAGTATGCCCTTCTCGAGCGCTTCGGGCATCTTTATGGCGGATGTCATGCCCCTCACACCCTTCAGGTCGCCGTTGCCCCTCTTGCGCTTGACCCTCTCCTCCGCAAGGGCCATCAACCCCTTGACCGGGACCTCGCGCTCCTCGTAGGCGTATCTCTCCCGCTTGCATCTCTTGCATTCTCTCTCCGGCCCGACGGAGCCGCAGGAGCATTTGTACTCCAGCTCTGTCCTGACGTCGCAGTCCGGGCATTTGGGCAGGAATGTCAGCTTCTTGCACTTTGGGCACCTCATGCGCGCCACCTCGGTCCTGATGAACGTCCTCTGCACGGCCTTGTCGATGCTCCTGGTGTTGCCGGCCGCGTCGCTGACCGGGAAAAGGGTGTGCGGCGCCGGCACCATCTTGCGCTCCCTGGCCTTTTCGGGACGGCCCATGCGCGCGCCTATGTAGCACCCGGCCTTCTTCCTGATGGTGACCGGCGACAGCTTCCCTATCGCCTCAAAGGCGCCGTCCTTGTCC
>CAZINR010000084.1:0-1723 GCA_964540655.1 uncultured archaeon
CCGCCCGCAGAGTCCGCCGCAGCTGTCGGCTGTAAGCTGCCACCGGCAGCCGCCCTGTCTTCGGGAGCGGGCTGCGAGTGGTCGCATATGCCATCACCGTCGGTGTCTACATACCTGCCGCACTCTCCGGGGTACGTGTCATCGACCTCGCCGAACGGGCAGTCGTCCCAGGCCAGGGCGGATGGAAGGATCAAGAGCATCGCGGCCAGAAGAACGGCCAATCTGTTCATGGGTTGTTTTTATCTAAGGGAATAAAAAGGGTAGGTTTGAGTCTTAAAGGGAATGAAGAGAAAGAGGGGGCGCAGCCGGTTATTTGGGCTCCGCCCCATGCGTCATTGCCAACCCAACTGAAGAAGTTAGTCGAAGAGTCGGTCCGGTACTATCCTCCGGGCGAGCCACTCGCCCACATTCATGCCGATCATTTTGGTTTCTTGTGAGAGTAAGGAGGGGGCCGGCCCGCGGATATGAGGCCGGGCGCCGGGTCCGGGGAGGACCCCGCGCTTCCCTCCACCCCCCTTTGCTCGTTTTGCCGGATGTGCTCGTCGCGGCGCAGAAGCCGCTTCGCACGAGTCGATTCGCATCGGGCGGGATTTCTCATTTAGCCCGGCTCATGGGGAAGCCGGACCTCAAATGATAAGCCCTCCCCTCGCGGGGGCAGCGTGCATACTAGAAGCAAGCTATTAAAAGAACTGAGCCAGGCCCGTGAGCAGTGAGCAGTGGTCCGGGGACGAAGCTCCTGAAGCCCAAGCTAGGTTTCAGGAAAAATAGAAAACGGGGGAAAAGCAGGGCTTACACAAGCCCCTGCTGCGTCATCGCCTCCGCCACTTTGAGGAAGCCGGCGATGTTGGCTCCGGCCACGAGGTCGCCCTCCATGCCGTACTTGGCCGCCGCCTCTATGCAGGCTTTGTGGATGTTCTGCATTATCACCTTCAGCTTCGCATCGACGTCATCGAACGCCCATGAGAGGCGCTGGCTGTTCTGGCTCATCTCGAGACCAGAGACTGCCACCCCGCCGGCATTGGCGGCCTTGGCAGGACCGTAGAGGACGCCCCCATTCTGGAATGCCTTTATCGCGTCCGGGGTGCAGGGCATGTTCGCCCCGCCGGCCACGGCGATGGCGCCGTTGTCGATGAGCGCCTTGGCCGAAGCCTTGTCTATCTCGTTCTGGGTGGCGTTCGGCAGGGCAAGGTCGCACTTGACGTTCCATATGCCGCTGGGGCCCTCGTGGTACTCGGCGTTCTTATGGTCCTTGACGTATTCTTTTATCCTGCCACGTTCGACTTCCTTAATGCGCTTTACAGTGCTGAGGTGGATGCCGTCGGGGTCATGGACATAGCCGCTCGAGTCGGACATGGCCACGACCTTAGCGCCCATGTGCTGGCATTTCTCGACCGCATAGATGGAGGCATTGCCCGAACCCGAGCTGATTATGGTCTTCTCCTCCACCTTCTCGCCGTGGGTCTTGAGCATCTCCTCGACAAAGTAGAGCAGGCCGTAGCCGGTGGCCTCGGTCCTGGCCAAACTCCCGCCCCAAGTGAGGCCCTTGCCTGTTAAAACGCCAGTGAAGGTGTTGGTGAGCTTCTTGTACTGGCCGAACATGTAGCCGACCTCCCTGCCGCCCACGCCTATGTCTCCGGCCGGGATGTCGGTGTCCGGGCCGATATGCCTGAACAGCTCGCTCATGAAGCTCTGGCAGAAGCGCATGACCTCGTTGTCGCTCTTG
>CAZINR010000085.1:0-1677 GCA_964540655.1 uncultured archaeon
CAGAGAATACTATATTTCTCCGCGACAGAGAATAGTAGTCAGCCTTTTATACCCCCAGCTTCTATCATAACCCCAACTGGAGAAAACATGTCCCTACAAGTCTTAAACGAGGATTTCCAGCACGAACTCGTCGAGAAGCAGCACAGCTCGGAGGGAAAGATGTCTTTGAAGGGCGCGTTCGGGAAGCTTCGGCACAACTCGGTCGGCACTCTCTTCAGAGGAGAGTACCCCGACTCGAGGAGATTGGACGAATTAATGAGGGGTCTGGAATAAGGCCGGTCTAGCTCAGGCGTCCGGCCATATTCCGGCTCCAATCACAAATGATCTCAAATCTTATTCTTTTTTGGGTAGCCCAGTCTCTTGCCAATACCAGTACATTTGATAGAGCGCATTCTAGTCTTTTAGCTTATGGTTTCATATTCTTGATCTCCACATCCTCGAGTTCGCATTCCAGACAAAGGGCAGCAACCCCCCCGCCCTCTTCATGAGCGTCTTCAATGTCTTTGCCTGGGCATGGCATCCGGGAAGTCCCAATACCTTGGAAATAAAATAACCGTCCTGTCCGTCCTTTATTATCACATTCAATTCTGCCATAAGTCTATTCGAGTTAGGACAACTAATAGTTGCCTGCGCCCAAGATTATCCCCTTGAGACAATTCCCACCCTCTCCTTGAACTCGGCGGGCACGCAGACCTCGGTCTCCTCCAGCTCCTTTATCTCGTCCTCCAGGTTACGGGCTATCTTGGATATCTTCCCTATCTCCTTGAGCCCTTCCCCGTCTTTGATCAGGATGGAGAACTCCAGGCCGATGAGTTTGACCCTGCTTATGAGCAGCTGGTGCGGCTCCAGGCCGGTGCGGTCGAGCAGTATGCGCTTGTCTATGCCGCCCTCCGCCGAGAAGGCTATCTTGTAGAGCTGGCGCCGGTCCAGGAGGTCCAGGAGCTCTCCGGCAACAGGGTCCTGCCTGGCGAAGAACTTCAAATCCTCGTCGCCCATGGCCAGCAGCTCTTTGACCGACGTCTTGCCCGCTATCTGGCGCATGGCCTCCTGGAGCATGGCGTCCGCTATCCTCACCGTGTGGTGGAAGTAGACGGCCTCGTACATCTGGTTCCTGCCGATTAGAAGGGCTTCCAGGGCTATGAGCCCCTTCCTGCGGAAGAAGATGCTGCCCTTCTCCAGGCCCACGACGTTGATTATCCTGTCGGCGTCTATGACTCCGTAGGCGACGCCAGTGTAGTGCGAGTCGCGCAGGAGGTAGTCCATGCGGTCGGCGTCTATCTCGGAGGATATGACCTTGCCCGGGCCCTTGCCGCCGACCAGGCCGAGGATCTCTTTGTTCGTGAAGCCGGCGTCGCTTATGGCGTCGCCTGCCGAGCCTTTCAAGACCAGCTTGAGGTTGTCCTCGTGGCTGGACTTGAAAACATCCTCCAGCGAGTGGCTGAACGGGAGGTGGCCCATATCGTGGGCCAGGGCGGCCATGCGGAGCGGCTCCTCCTCCAGGCCCAGCCTGCGCGCGATGCGGCCCGCCAGGTGCATGGTGCCGAGGCTGTGCTCGAAGCGGGTGTGGTTTGCCCCCGGATAGACGAGCGAGCAGAAGGAGAGCTGCTTTATCCTGCGCAGCCGCTGGAATGCGGGCGTGTCCACAAGCGCGAGTTCCGCGTCGGACAGCTCTATGTC